>JANPIW010000850.1:0-4631 GCA_031425215.1 Verrucomicrobiaceae bacterium | reverse complement strand
TCATCACATTGGCGATCTTGCCTGCGCTGTCATCCCACTGGCCCAAAAGTATCTTCCCGTTGTTCTCCCACGAGAAACACACGCGACCTGCGGCAGTGGCGATGCTCATGCTGCTCATCGGACATGCGGCGATGGACCATTTGTCCGCGATGCTGTGCTGCCATGTCGCGCCTTTGTCGGCGGAGAACAAACAGCCGATGTCGCGATCCTTGCCGCCGTTTGACGCGGTGCGGTAGATCGCAAACACGCGGCCCTGTGCATCCGCATATGCCTGCATCGCGCAGCAGCCGCACACGCCGAGGCCCTCGGGTGAGATGATCTGCTCGCTCGCAAACGTCGCGCCATCATCGTGTGAGACCCGCACGATGACACGGCGCGAGGACTCGCCGCCATGATGGCCGCCGCCTTTCCTCCCTCCGTGGTAGAAGACATAGACGTTGCCAGTTTTGTCCGCCGCGACGGCGCCGCCGCCGTCCATCGTCCAGTCGCCCGACATCGCGCGCTGCGGCTCGAAGCCAGAGCCGTCCGAGCGCGAGTAATAGAGAGGTGGATGGTTCTCCTTGGTCGCACCTGCGCCATTCCACACGACATGCACGCGATTCTCTTTGCCGAGCGCGAACTGTCCTCCACGGATCGTCCCTGCAGACACGGCGCTGCGTCGCTGACTGTTAACACGCTTGGCAGCGGTGAATTCCGTCGCATCACGCGCCTTCGTGGCGTGAACCAGATCACCGCCACCGGACTCGCCTTTGTAGTACAGCAGGTGGGTGGTGCCCGCGGGATCCGTCAGCGCCTTCGGCTGGATGCCGCCATCCGGCGTTGTCATCAGGGCGACAGGATCGGCGGCGGAGGAGATGACGGTGATGAAGAGGATAAGAAGATGCGTGGTAAGAAAATGGAATTTCATTTTCCTGCCGCTCATTATCCCACCCAAGCTCTTGTGAGCTTCACAGTTTTGGCTTCTTGTTTTCATTGGTGCGATTGGTCGGTTGCGCGTCCGTCTTCTCGGGCGCGGATTTCTTTTTCACGGTCTCCAGTTCCTTCTCCAAAGTGTCGGCGCGTTTTTGCAGCTCTTGCATTTTCTGCCAGATGTTTTTCAAATCCTGCGGACCAGCCATCAGTGCTTCGAGGTCCTGGATGGATCTCTCGGCGGCGATTCTGACAGGATCAGCGAAGGGCTTTTGCACGTCGGTGAGCGGGCGCAGCAGCGCGAGGGAGCGCGGATCGCGCAAGGTGCCGAGGGATTTCGCGGCGGCGGCGCGCAGGTCTTCGCGCGGATGATTGAGCAGCGAGGCGATGAAAAGCCGCGCTTCTTCGCGGTCTTTCGCGTCACGAGCGAGGAAGGCCAGCGAATCGAGCGCACCGGTGAAATCGCGGGTGCGGAAATCAGCGATGTTTTTCAAACGGCGCAGCACCTCGGGCGCAGCTGACTCGTCGTTCTGCGCGCGCAACGCGTTCACGGCGGCCATGGCGACGGGATTCTGATAGGTCTGCGATGCGAGAAGTTTGCGCAGCGACGCGGCGGCTGCCGCATCTCCCGGACGCGCGGCCCACGCGCTGGCGATGACCGCGAGGATTTCAGGATTGCCCTCGGTTTTCTCCAGCGCGGCGAGCGCGTCCCATGCCTCGGCGTCGAAGAACGAAGCGAGCGCATCGACAACGTCTTTGCGAGCGCGCGCGTCGTCCTGCTTGGTGCTGCGTGCGAGCACGGCGCGCGCTTCGGGCGTGGCGATTTTCTTCAGCGTTTTCGCGGCCTCGCTGCGCACACCGTAAAAGGCGTCAGTGTTGAGCACGGTGTCGAGGAGCTTTATGGACTCGGCATCTTTGCGACCGCCGAGCTTGGAGACGGCGAGCATCCTGCCGATCACATCACTCTTGAGCTGCCGCTTGAGCATCTCAGGTGGCGGCGTGAAGTCGATGCGTGTGAGCACAGTGTAGTCAGGATCGATGCGCAGCAGCTCGGGCTGCGCGGGGAGTGAGAAATAAAAATCCTCGCTCGCGGCGCTGACGGTGATGTTGAAATCAACAGGCTTGTCTTGTCCGGGCAGCGAGAAGCGAATCGGGAGCGGCACGCGGAACAGCAGCACTTTATCGGTGACCTTCTGCGTCTGGCGGATCGAAAGCTTGGCCTGCTTTGCTGCCGCGTCCCACGAGTAGCTGACGGCGAGATCGGGCCAGCCGCCGTGATACAGCCACTGGTCGAAGAACTGATCGAACGACAGGCCGCTGACTTCCTCGATGACATCGTGAAGAGCATCGGTGCTCACGACCTGTCCGCGATGGCGCTCGAGGTAGGTCTTGATGCACAGGCGATAAAGATCGGGGCCGAGTTGGCTGCGCAGCATGTGGAGGATCCACGCGCCCTTGGGATACACGCGCGTGTCGAACTGCTGCATCGGGTCCTCGTAATCACGCCATACGGTCGGGCGCGTGTCGTTCGCGGCGAAGACTTCCTGCGCCTCGCGCCACAGATCGTGCAGCATCGCGTCGCGACCATTCTTTTTCTCCTCGTAGAGCAGCGTGTAAAAACTGGCAAAGCCTTCATTGAGCCAGAGGTGCGACCAATCGCGGCAGGTGACGAGATCGCCAAACCACTGATGCGCGGTCTCGTGTGCGTCGAGCCGGTGCAGAGTGCGGAGCTGCTGGGTCTTGTCATTGAAGAGCAGCCCGGCCGCGAGGAATGTGCAGCTCGTGTTCTCCATGCCGCCAGCGATGAAGTCGTGGCAATAGACCTGGTAGTATTTGTCCCACGCGAAAGGAACTCCAGTCTCCTGCTGGAAAAAGTCGATGATCGCTTTTGTATCGCGGAACGCGTTGGCCGCCTGCGCGGTCTCGGACGGCGGCACAAACATGGCCAGAGGCAGTGTGCCGACCTTGTCCTCGATCTTGTGAAAGTAACCTGCGGCGAGCGCGACGAGGTAGTTCACATGCGGCTTGTCTTGCAGCCAGTGCCATGAGGTCAATCCAGCCGCACCTTTTTCTTTCGAGACGAGATGACCGTTCGAGATCACCTCCATGCCATCGGGCGCATGGCAGACCACCTCGCTGGTGAATCGCTCATTCGGATAATCGTAGCTCGGAAACCAGAAGCGATGCAGCTCGGCCTCGCCCTGGCTCCACACCTGCGTGTCGCCCTTTTTGTAGCCCATCTCCGGTGTGCGAAAATAGAGGCCGCGCTCAGGCTGCGCGCTGTATTTCACCATCACACTCGCCTCTGCGTTCGCTGGAACGGGCGGCGAGAAAGTGAGCACGAGCTTGCGCCCCGTGGCCTCGTGCTCGGAGAGCGTCGCGCCAGCGCATGTCACGGATTCGATGCGCAGATCAACGGCATCCAGCTCCAGTTTTGCGAGCGGACGTGCGATGGGTTTGAAGGAAAGCATGGCCGTGCCCGAGACGGTGCGCGCGGTGAAATCAGGTGTGACATTGAGCTTGAGATGCTGGATGTCGATCAAGCGGTCCCGCGCGTATTTGCGTCCGGGGATGAGATTCACCGGAGTGGGCAGCAGATGCTTGTCGCAGTAGCAATGGGTGAACTCTCCCGCGAGGCAGGATTCGAATCCGATGAGAGAGACAACAGCGAGCGTGAGCAGACGAGTGTGCATGGTTGGGCGCGCAGTGTCGGAATGCAAAGAAGGGACGCAAGCGGGAAGAGTGTGCTTGTAGCCGCTGGCGTGAGCCTGCGGTCAGACGGATCGCGCAAAGGGCGCCGCGCTGAATGAAGGCTCACGCCTTCAGCTACATGCTACATGCTCGCGTTGACACCCGGGAAGAGTCCGCCTACTATCGGCCCGCTCTGGAGCGCGGCGAGGTAGCCAAGTGGTAAGGTCGAAGTCTGCAAAACTTCTATGCGCGGGTTCAATTCCCGCCCTCGCCTCCAGTTCTTGAATCAAAGTTCTCTCGCGGCGTGGATGAAAAAGCAGGCTCAAACCAGCACGGCCCCGTCCAAGACTTGGGTGCTCTATGTGCTCCGCTGCAATGACGACACGCTCTACTGCGGCATCACAAACAATCTCGCCAAACGCATCGGCCAACACAATGCGGGCAAAGGAGCGCGCTACACGCGGGGACGAGGTCCGGTGACGCTGCTCACGTCGTGGTCGGCAACGAGCCTGTCTGCCGCATTGAAAGCGGAGCGGGCATTCAAAAAGCTGACGCGAGACGCAAAGGCCCGAAAGCTTCGCAGCCGGTCGAGGAAGGATGTGGTCTCGAGATTGCTGAGAGGCGAATGAGGTGCTGATTTCAATTCGATAGACATTCCGCCGCCTTCTCGTTATGGCTCGCGCCCCGGAATCAAACCACAACCAACCGCTCTCAAACACACCATGAAAAAGTCACTCGCTCTCGCCGCTGCAATCGCTCTCGCTGGATTCGTCCAGGCTGAGGAAAAGGTTTTGTTTAATGGCAAAGATCTCACGGGCTGGGATGGCAACATGGAGCTGTGGTCGGTGCAGGACGGCTGCATCACGGGCAGGACGACCGCTGATCCGGCTGATGCGAAAAAGTCCACGCTCAAGCACAACACCTTCCTCATCTGGCGTGCGGGCACGGTGAAGGATTTTGAGCTGACCTTCCAGTACCGCATCGAGAAGGGAAACTCCGGCGTGCAGTACCGCAGCAAGGAGCTGGAGAAA
>JANPIW010000849.1:0-4515 GCA_031425215.1 Verrucomicrobiaceae bacterium | reverse complement strand
TCTTCTTGTCCTGTTCGAGAGCGGCCTTGACCTGGACGATGGTGAGGAGCTTGCCGTCGTAGTAGAGCGGTGCCTCCTCGCCAGCGGCGATGGTGATGATGTGGGCGCGGTCAAAGCCAACGAGGCGGGAGGATGATTCCGGAAGATTCACCGCGACGCCTGACTGAATGACGAAGCCGGAACTGAAGAGGAAATAGACGAGCAGGAGCAGGACGGTGTTCAGCAGGGGGGCGAAGTAGAGCCAGGGGCTTTGCCTTGGCAGATGGCTGACGAGCTTCATGCGCGGCGGTGCTGCTGTTAAACCTGCGTTTCCCGGTGCGCGCCAGTCTCAGCCGCGCTTTTTCGGCATGGCCTCGGGCTGGCGAAACTCCACGATGCTGCCGCCACTGATGGTTTCCTTCTTCTCCTGCTCCAGCTCGCGATGATCATCGACGATGTTGACGATCTCGATGCCGGCGCGCTCCAGCTCGTGCATGAGGTGGTGGGCCTTGGCGGCGAGGAAGGCGTAGAAGAGGTAAACGGGAATGGCGACGACGATGCCGAGGGCGGAGGTGATGAGGCTTTGATAGAGGCCCATGGAAACCTCGGAGGGTGTCATCACGCCATTGGCGGAGGAGATCTTGGTGAAGCTGTCGAGCAGGCCGATCATGGTGCCGAGCAGGCCGATGAGCGGGCCGATATGGGCGATGCTGTTGAGGATGCTCAGGTAGCGCTCCAGCCGCGTGACCTCGAGCTGTCCGGCCTCTTGGGCGATGTCCTTGAGCTGCTCGCGCGGCAGATGATGACGCAGCAGGACGGCGTGGATGACGCGCCCGGCGGGCACACGGGTGGCGACGCACTCTTGCAGCGCCTCGGCGTAGTTTTTCCGCCGGATCAGGCTGGCGAGGCCGGAGAGGAACTCTCCCACGTTCATGCTGGCACGGTGATAATAGGCGAGGCGCTCGAAGAAGACGGCGACCGCGAAGCCGAGGCAGCCGATGAGCAACCAGACGAGGGGTCCGCCTTTGGAAATGAGTTCGGGCATGAGGGAGAGAGACGGGAATGGGCCTGACGGTCGCCCGCCGGGCCGGAGTGATTAATGCCGAGAGTAATCCCGCTTGGGTGGTTTTGTAAACCGTTGATTTCCACTGTGACCGAGAAGCGGTGCTCCTGCCACGACGGGCTGAAGCAGCTGCTGAGTGGGGATTACCTCTGCGCGCCGCACTGTGCAATGTGCGGGCGGTGTGTTTTTTGTTCAGGGAACGCGCCAATTCGCGCGCAGTGCTTCCCAAGCCGGTGCTAGACGAGGGCGTTTTGCTGCGAGATACTTCACGCCATGAAACCAAACTCAATGGTCCTTTCCATGCTCGCGTGCATGGCGTTTGTCAGTCTGCATGCTGCGGAAGAGCCGCCGGTGGATTTCGTGCGACAGGTCAAACCGATCCTCGCAGACCGCTGTGTGGAGTGTCACAACTCCGATGCGATCTTTGGCGATCTCAATCTACAGAACCGTGCGCTTGCGATGCGGAAGCGCAAGGCTGGCCCCGTGATTGTGCCGAAAGAGCCGGAGAAGAGCATGTTATATCTCGCGCTGACACTTCCACCCAAAGACAAGAAGGCGATGCCAGCCACCGGGCATCGCATTCCCAAAGACGATGTCGAGACCATCCGCCGCTGGATCAAGGAGGGCGCAAACTGGCCCGAGGGGAAGGATGGGGCGATCCCGGTGCGGCTGAAGAATTGAGGGAAGAGCTAGCGGCTCTATTTCTTTTTGGCGCGTCCCGCTTCGAATATCATCGCTTTGGCAGGATCCATGCGTTTGTAATCTGCCTCGGTGGGGCCGCCGCCGAATTGCTTCCAGTATATCTCCGCAAATGGATTGAGCTTCGGACCGACAGCGTGCTCGTTCACATCATACTGGCCTTTGAGGGACGACCACCATTTGTCGTACTCGGCGGTGAGCTTGGCGACGACATCGGGCTTCTCAGCGGCGATGTCTTTTGATTGAGCTGGATCAGCGATCACATCAAAGAGCTGCCACCCCGGAGCTGATGGCGCGGTTTTCGCCTTGGCGGGGCGCGAGGCATTCTCGCTGACGAGCGTGTATTGCGCGTTGCGCACGGCGCAGTTGTTGAGCTTGGCAAAGTCGGGGTCGGTGCCTTTTCTCCAGCGGCCCGTGTGAGTGAAGAGAAAGCGGTCATCCCATGATGCGCCCGGATCTTCAAGCAGCGGCAGCAGGCTGCGACCTTCGGCTGACTGCGCTTCAAGCTCCGGCGTGAGTTTCGCTCCAGCGAGGCCTGAGATGGTGCGGAAGAAATCAATGTGCGCGGTGAGCGCGCCAGAATCAGCGGGCTGCAATGTGCCGGGCCAGCGCCAGAACGAGATCGCACGCGTGCCGCCGAGCCAGGGGCTGCCTTTTTGCGCGCGCATTCCGGCATTGAAAACCTTCACGCCCGCCGTGCCGCCGTTGTCGTTCATGTAGATGACCAGCGTGTCCTTCGCGATGCCCCACTCGTCGAGTTTTGCCATGAGCTTGCCCACGTTCTGGTCGATGTTGTGCAGCATTCCAAAGAAGCTCTCGGTGTCCGCGCCGAGGTTTTTGCCTTCGTAGAGCGCCTTGTCCTCGGGCTTGGCGATGTAGCGACCGATCGGAGCGTTGGTGGCGATGTTGCTGTAAATCGGATCGGCGCCTTTGCGCGCTTCGAGCCATTTTGTCGCCTGCGCGAAGAACACATCGGTGCAGTAGCCCTTGGTTTTCTCGAAGGTGCCGTTGTGCAGGATGGCGGGGTCGAAGTACTTGTTTCCTGGCGCGTCGCCGCAGCTCCCCGGATAGGTCTGGCCGATGCCGCCGCCGCCGTGGATGAAGACCTCGTCAAAGCCGCGCTTGTTCGGCTGATACTCCGCCTCGTCGCCGAGATGCCATTTGCCGAAGATGCCCGTGGTGTAGCCTGTGCCTTTAAGCACTTGCGCGAGCGTGGTGGCTTTCAGCGTCATGCGCTCGCGCTCGAGGATGGTGTGCGTGATGCCGTTGCGGAACTCGTGCCGGCCCGTGAGCAGCGCGGAGCGCGTGGGTGAGCAGGTGGGGCTGTTGAACCAGTTGGTAAAGCGGACGCTCTGAGAGTGGAGCTTGTCGATGTTGGGCGTTTTCAACACCGGATTGCCATGCACGGAAAGATCGCCGTAGCCCTGGTCATCGGTGAAGATGAAAAGCACGTTGGGCCGTTTGCCTTCGAGCGCTGCGAAGGTCGTCAGAGTAAAGGCGAGTGATGCGAGGAGGAGTGCGGCGAGTTTCATGCGCGCCGAGAACGCATCGGGCATCGAGTATATTTCGCGCGTATCAGAATGATCACTCTCCGCCGCTACCGCCGCTCTCTTCCTGCTCGGTCGCAGCGGCCCAGACGAAATCGCGGTTCATTTTCGCGATCCATCGGGCGCTGATCTCTTTCGGGCAGGCGGCTTCGCATTCATATTGGTTGGTGCAGTTGCCGAAGCCTTCTTTGTCCATCTGACGCACCATCGCGAGAGTGCGGCGCTGCTTCTCTGGCTTGCCTTGCGGCAGCGTGTTGAGCTGACCGGCTTTGGCGGAGACGAAGAGCATGGCGCTGGCGTTTTTACACGCGGCCACGCACGCGCCGCAGCCGATGCACTCGGCGGCATCCATCGCGGCATCGGCGTGTTGTTTCGGTACAGCGATGTTATTCGCCTCAGGCGCGGAGCCGGTGCGGATGCTGACGAATCCGCCAGCCTGCATGACGCGATCAAACGCGCCGCGATCGACCATGAGGTCTTTCACGACGGGAAATGAGCGCGCGCGAAACGGCTCGATCCAGATGGTGTCGCCGGTGCGGAACTTGCGCATGTGAAGCTGGCATGTCGTCGTCGCGCGCTCGGGGCCGTGCGGAATGCCGTTGATGACGAGGCTGCACATGCCGCAGATGCCTTCGCGGCAGTCGTGATCAAAGGCGATGGAGTCCTGCCCGCTGGTGATGAGACGGTCGTTGACGATGTCGAGCATCTCGAGAAACGAGGCGTGCTCCGGGATGTCGCGCGCGTCGATGTCCTGGAAACGGCCTTTGTCCTGCGGGCCGTTTTGACGCCAGACTTTGAGTTGGAGGTTGAGGGATGACATAAAGGAAGGGAGTGGATAAGTGCACAGTGCTCAGTGCTCAGTGCTCAGTTCGGAATGGAGGATTTCGATGGTGCCTTTGACCCAGGAAGTGTTGCCGACGTAATAGTCGAGGGCTTCGAGCGCGTGGGCGCGGAGTTGGTCGGCGGTAAAGTAGCGGCGGAATGCGAGGGCGAGGATGTCCTCGTGATCCTGCGGGGAGAAACGGCTGATCTTGGAAACGGCTAGGTCGAGGGGATTCAAAACGAAGAGTTTCACGCAGCGGAGTTCGTTGCCGATGCCTTGCCATTCCACGGAGTTCTCGCGGTGATCTGGATGCAGGAGTGCGAAGTGGTCGTTGTAGGTCGGGTCGAGGTAGAGCCAGGATTGGGTTCCATCCTCGCGCCGATACTGCACACGCATCTCGCTGT
>JANPIW010000848.1:0-3123 GCA_031425215.1 Verrucomicrobiaceae bacterium | reverse complement strand
GGTGAGGTCCACGGTTCCGGTATGGTCGTAATTGCTGCCCGTATCCGATTTCGCGCCGACAAACATGTTCGTCACCGCGGCGGTCGCGCCGATGCCGGCGAAAGCGAGCGAGCCAGTGGTGACGCCGCTGTTCCATTTCATCGTGCCGGAGCCGGTCGCGCTGATGTCCTGCGCCTCGCCGATGGTGATGGTGGTGGCATGAATCTGATTTGCGCCGCTCCCGAGAAAGAGCGTGGACTGAGTCTGGCCGCCGACGCCGCCATTCATGTCGGCGACGCCGAAGCTCGTCGCGTAGATGATGCAGGCAGGCGCGAGATAGACCGTGTTGATGCCGTAGTCCTCGTAGTTCCCCGCCTGCCCGGTGTAGTAGCCCACCTGGAAGTTCGCGAGCGCCGTGGTGCCGGTGCCGGCGTTGAAGGTCGCGAGATTGCGCAGGTCGAGGCTCGTGTTGCGCGTGGTTGATTGGGTGGCGTTGTTTTTCCCCACGATGAAGCTGCCGGTGCCGTTGACGCGGAACGTGGAGTTCGCGACCGCACCGGATGGGTTGAAGGTCACGCGCGCTCCGGCAGCGCCGTTGTTCACCGTGGTCGAAATGTCCGCGGTACCATTGATGGTGAGCGTCTTGCCGGTGCCGACGGCGACGGTGTTGGCGCTGTTGGCGCTAGTTCGCGCGGTCAGGGCGTTCGCGGTCAGTGAGCCGACGGTCAGCGCGGTCACGTTCGCGCTGCCATTGCTTGCGCCGAATGTGATTCCGGGGAGCGCAGTCGTTTGGTCTGCGGTGTAACGCACCGCGCCGCCATCGAGCACGACGCTGCCGGTCATCGTGTTATTCGCGGCAAAGCCGAGCGTGAATGGGCCGCTTTTCGTGAGCGTGCCCGCGCCGCTGACGACGCCGTTGATTTGCAAAGTGTCATCGCTGGTGCCGCCAAAGCTCGTCGCCGCATTGAGCGCGATCGGTGATGCGATGTTGTAGGCGATGCCTTCGCTGTTCAGGTTCACCGCACCGCCGGTGGCGAAGGCGAGCGACCCGCCGCTGATGCTCGTGCTGCCGCTGCCGACCCCGTTGAGCGCGAGGCTCTGAAAGGTGAAGCTCCCACCGATGTCATTGTTTGCCGCAATGGTGCCGCCGGGCGTGAGCGCGGTAAAGAACTCCAGCTTCGTCACCGCATTGCTCGCTGGTGCCACGCCGAGTTGCCAGCTTCCGCCGCTGCTCCACGCGCCGCTCGCCATCCGGTTCCAGATGAATGTCGGCACGCTCGCGCTGCTTTTCGGGTCGGTGCCAGCGTTGAACTCGATCGCGTTTGTCACGCCATCGCCATCGGGATCAGCGTTCGGGCCGATGATGAGCAAATCGCCCACTCCAGGCCAATTCGCTGCCTGCCAGGCCGCGAAGCCGCTCGGCACACTCGCCACCGTTACGGCGAGATCGCGTGAAGCTTCACCCAGCGCGTTCGATGCCGTCAGTCGCAGCGTGTAAGTGCCTGTGGCCGAAAAAATCACGCTCGTCGTCGGACTTGCCGCATTGGCGAAGGTCGCGGTGCCTGGGCCGCTGACGAGACTCCATGCGCTGCTGGTCGCAAACGTCACCACGCCATTCATTGCGAGCGGGAAGCCCACGCCAGCCGTTCCCACGCTGCCGAGATCAATGGTTGGCAGTGAGTTGAAGGTGAAGTCGAGCGTCAATCGCGGCCTCTGCGCTGTGTCGGCGTGATCGTTACTCTTGAGGTTCGTGTAGTTGTTGGCGGTGGTGTCTGCCTCTGTGCTCGGGGCGAGCAAAATCAGCTCCAGAGCCGAATCCGCATCCAAAGCGGCCTGTGCGGCCGAAAGGAGCGACAGCGTGCTGACGAAGGTTTTTTGCGTGGAAGGCACCGTGGCATCAAAACCCGCCACCGTGCCGAGTGCGCTCGATTCAAAGTCACCGCCAGCCGTCGTCCACGGGCTTGTGGCGTTGTAGTTGAGCCATGTGACGCCACTGTCAGCTCCATTCGACGATGCACTGCCATTGCCGATGCCCTCGACGAAGCTGCGGGTGAGTTTGCGCAGTTCCACCGTGCCAACAGTGCCCACGCCCGTGGTCGCATCGGTCCACACATCGAGTTTCGCGCTGCGAATGACCGAACCTGCTGGCAATCCATCGAGCGGGAAGCCGAGCACCGCTCTTTGCCCAGCACTGCTGTTCCTGCCGACTCGCATTTGCGGATCAGCGCCGTGATTCCATGCGGTGCTGTTGCCCATCAGATAACTGGCGCGGTGGCTGTAGCCATCGAGGTCTTCTTGCAGCACCAAAGTTGTCGCTGGAGCCACAAGCACGATCAGATCGGCATAGCGACTCACCACTTCATTCGTAGCCGTGCAGCGCAGCGTGTAGCTGCCGGGTTCAGAGAAGATCGCCGTGGTGTCGGCGGCGTTGGCATTGCCAAACGTCACGGTGCCCGTGCTGCCGCCTTCACCCACCACGACGCTCCACGCATAGCTAATCGTGCCGCCGCCAGCAGCCGTGGCAGCAATGCGCAGACGCGATTCGACATTCGGCAGCGCCGCTGGATTTGCGCTCGGCTGCGTGAAGCTCACGCTGGGTTCGTCGATGATGGGAAAGCCTGGAATCGGCGTCCACACGAGGTTCACGCCCGTGGCCGTGTGTTGCAGACTGAAGGCACCATAAGTCGCCGTCGCATGACCCGCCGCATCGCCACTCACCGTGCCAAGTCCGAAGGTGCCGTTGAGCGAGGCGCACGAGAGGATCGGGAAAGTGCGCGTCGTGCGCCAAAAGCTGAGCACGTAAGTCGTCTCGCTGCCGGGCGAGTTGAGCGCCACGTCGATCTTCGCGCCGGCGGTCACGTTCACCGTGCCGGTAGTCACGAGCCTGTCGCCGTTCAGCGAATTGGTGCCGAGCTCCCACTGGAGTCTGCTGCCCGTCGCGCTGAAGTTCACGGTGTTCGCGACGTTCATCGTGCCGAAGCCATCGCCGGGCGCGAGCGTGCCGGTGACGGTCGTCGCCGCGCTGAGCGCGCCGCGGCCCGCGAGCGTCGCGCCACTTGCGACGGTCACTGCGCCGGAGCTGTGCGCGCCATTGATGACCAGCCTCCCGCCGCTCACCGTGGTCGCGCCGGTGAAGGCATTGCT
>JANPIW010000847.1:0-1700 GCA_031425215.1 Verrucomicrobiaceae bacterium | reverse complement strand
TCCCGCAGGAGCCCGTGCGCGGCTCCTGATTTCCCCACACCCCGTGCCTCAACACCCGCCCTCTCATCACCATGTTCAATCGTCTCCTTTATCCCTGGAATCTCCCGCCCTACGGCCTGCCCAACACGCAGGCTTTTGATTGGAAACCCGCCAACCTCGAAGCTGAAACACTGCACCTCCCCGAGCAGGTGCGCGAGATGGTCGAGTCCGTGCAGTTCGACTGGATGTTCGATTACTCCTGCGCGCTCGCACGCCAGCTCCGCCGCATCGGCATCAGTGACGCCACAGACACAGCGCCCTCAGGCGCCGTCTTCATCGCCAGCGAAAACGCGGCGCCATCGCTCGTCACCAGCGCGCATGCCTTCATCACCTCGCTCGCGCAACGTGCCGCGCTGGAGATGTCCGGCCTGATGATGGAGCACACGCAGCCGCCGCAAAAAACTAGCGACAACTGCACCATCGCCGGCATCGCATTTCTTGCCGAGACCGCGCGTCATCGCGGCGCGGGCGCCCGTCTCTCCGCCACCCTCCATCACATCTCCGCCGAGGTGGCGCGACGCTGCGCGGATCGCGAGACTTGGTTTGCGCAGCCATGCGTCCAGTTCATGCACTGCCAGCCGGCCCAGGCGCGCTCACCCATTGCCGATCACGGCGTCATCCCCGTCGCCGGATACAAAATCACCTTCACCGGCTGCCGCACGGGCGATGTGCTGCAAGCTCTCGGCGATGCCGTGCGCAGCCTTCCGCCAGCCGAGCGCGCAGGAGAGCGCACGGATGTCCTCGTGCTCAGCAATCTGTGGACACCGGCCGAGGTGTGATCTGATCTGGGAAAAACCGTTTGAAATGAGAGGGCACGCCGTTAGTATCGCCGCCCAATTCAAACCCCTAGCGAACAAAAATAATGGCTGACTCAGCAAATAAATTCCCCCAGAACGCAGACGGTGCCTACTATGTGGATGATCAATGCATCGACTGCGATCTCTGCCGCGAGACAGCGCCAGCCAATTACAAGCGCGACGACGACGGCGGCCACTCCTACGTCTTCAAGCAGCCCGAGACCGAGGAAGAGAAGAAGCTCTGTGAAGAGGCCCTCGTAGGCTGCCCCGTCGAGGCCATTGGTCGCGACGGTTAATCCACTCATCCGCCAATTTTATTCTAAACGCGCTGTCGTCCTCGTGATGCCAGCGCGTTTTATTTTGGCGCGGGATTATTTCTCATCCACACTCGCAGCCGATGTCATCCCGCAAAGCCACCGCACGCCAGCGTCTCCGTCACGCCCTGATCACCTCCTGGCGCGGCGTGCCCGACGGCCCTCTGATCGACATGCCCGTGCGCAACGCGGCCGACCTCGCCACGCAGATCGTCGCGCAGTTCGGCATCAACGACCGCCTCCGCCTCGAAGACGTCGCCGCAGCCTGGCGCGAGGTCGTGGGTGACTACCTCGCGCAAAACTCCTGCCCCGACACCATCAACCGCAACGTCATCATCGTGCGCGTGCTCCAGCCCGCCATCCATCACGCGCTCATGATGGAGAAAGCCAAGATCTTGAAACGACTCATCGCCAAGCTCGGAGCCAAAGCCGTGAAGGACATTCGCTTCCGGCATGGATGAAGCGCGATCAGTAAACCTCGATCTTTGATTTCACCTCCGCCGTCGGCGCATCATGGCACGCCGGACGCAGCGCCAGCACCGCATCACGC
>JANPIW010000846.1:0-2593 GCA_031425215.1 Verrucomicrobiaceae bacterium | reverse complement strand
AGCCGCTGGTGAAGCGCACGCCGCCAGCCGCGATGCTGTCGATGTGCGGCGTGGGAATGTCCTTGGCGAAACCCTGGCAGCCCAGCTCACCCCAGCCGAGATCATCGGCGAGGATGACGAGGACGTTGGGTTTCGTCGCAGCAAAGCTGACGGAGAATGCAATGCCGAGAACGAGCGCGGAGAAGAGCAGGGAAAGTTTCATGGCGCTGGTGAACGAATGAGCGGAGAGCAACTTGCACCGCAGCCAATGCGCACGCGCTCAACGGGTTCGCTCCGGGATTTGTCGCCTGAGTCATGCCGACTGGCATACGTTCGGCATTTCAAAGCTGCCGCATCAAGGCTTGCGGAGTGTTGCGGGACCGCTAATCCTCCGCTTCAATTATGAAGGAATATCTTGTCAGTCCAGTGACCACTGGCTACCTCAGCGGCGCGCTCGATCCTCGGAAATTACAGGATTTGCTCAACGCACATGGCAGGCAGGGGTGGAAGTTTGTCCGCTCCATCCATGAGACGAAGAAGTCTTTTTTGTTCTTCGGCCGGGATGCGCACTTTGTTGTCTTCGAGCGCGACGTTTGATCCATCAGTCGCGCCGGAATTTGCCTTGTCACTCACGCCGCTCGTTCCATGATGGCGGCCCATGTCCACCATTGTTGTTGCTCAGAAAAACGGCGTCGCCTGCATCGGCGCTGACACGCTCAGTTGTCTCGGATCGCTCAGGCAGAAGGCGCATCACATCGTCAACAAGACCAAGATCACGAAGATCAATGACACGCTCATCGGACTGACGGGCACATCGGCGAGCCTCGTGGTGCTCAACAGCTACTTCTCCAATCCGGAGCGGCCGCGTGATTTCTCATCGACGGACGCGTTCTTCGAGACGTTTCGCCACGCGCATCACTTTTTGAAGACGGAGTACTTCATGGCGTCGCATCCTGACAAAGATGACGAGTACGAGACGACGCAATTCTACGGTCTCGCGGCGAATCCGCGCGGCATCTTTGCGATCTACTCGTTCCGTTCCGCGCAGCAGTTTCACAAGTTCTGGGGCGCGGGATCGGGTCGCGACTATGCGCTGGGCGCGATGCAGACGGTGTACGACAAGTACAAGACAGCGGAGGAAATCGTGCGCGCGGGACTGGACGCGGCTGCGGAGTTCGACAGCGCGACAGGCGGGCCGTATGAGATTCATAGCGTGAAGCTGGAAGTGGCTGCAAAGCCTGCCGCGCGCCGGAAGTGATGTCACTCATTTTGTGAACCATGAAAGCAAAGCTCCTTCTCTTCTCTATCATAGCCTCATCCGTCTTCGCTGATGGCCCCAAAGACAACCTCACCAATGAAGTGCGTCCTGTGCCGCCGCCCGGCGTGGCGGTGCTGGAGGCGGACAAGGCGCGGCTGACGGCTGGACTCGGTGTGTTGCGCGGGAAGATCGACGAGGCGGTGAAGGCGCAGGCGAAGAATGCGCGGCTGGCTGATCTTTTGCCTGACGTGGAGATCTACCACAAGGCCGTCGATTGGGCGCTGCGGTATAATGAAGTGCATAACGTGAAGGAGATCGGCGCAGCCGAGGAAGTGATCGCGGAGGGCATCGTGCGCGCGGAGCAGTTGAAGCTGGGCAAGGCGCCGTGGACGAAGCAGACGGGGCTGGTGGTGCGCGGGTATCGCTCAAAAATTGATGGCTCGGTGCAGCCGTATGGGATGGTGATCCCGGAGAGTTACGCGGGCGCGCCGTCGCGCATGGACGCGTGGTGCCATGGTCGTGGTGAGACGTTGAGCGAGCTGGCTTTCATCGCACAGCGCAGCAAGACGGTGGGCAATGTGGCTCCGGCTGGCGCGCTGGTGTTGCATCCGTACGGGCGCTACTGCTGCGCGAACAAGTTTGCCGGCGAGATCGATCTGCTGGAGGCCATCGAGCACGCGAAGAAGTTCTATGCCATCGATCCCGACCGCATGGTGGTGCGTGGATTCAGCATGGGCGGCGCGGCGTGCTGGCAGTTTGCGGTGCATTATCCGAGCCTGTGGTGCGCGGCGAATCCGGGCGCGGGCTTTGCGGAGACGCCGGAGTTCTTGAATGTGTTCCAGAGCGAGGATGTGTCCTCGGTGCCGTGGTATGAGCAGAAGCTCTGGCGCTGGTATAACGCCACGGACAGCGCGCTGAATCTCTTCCACTGCCCCACCGTGGCCTACAGCGGCGAGATCGACAAACAGAAGCAGGCCGCCGATATCATGGAGCAGGCTCTGCGCGGTGAGAACATCGACATGCTGCACATCATCGGCCCGCAAACGGCGCACAAGATTCATCCTGACTCGCTCGTGGAGATCGAGCGTCGCCTCGCGGAGATCGCCTCGGTGGGCCGCGCGAAGATGCCATGGGAGGTGCATTTCACGACATGGATGCTGCGCTACAACAAGCAGTACTGGATCACCGTCGATGAGATGCAGCGGCACTGGGAGCGCGCGCGCATCCATGCGCGCATGACGGGACAATCGAGCGCGGAGATCAAGACGCAGAATGTCGCGGCGCTCACCATCGACTGGCCTGCGGGTCAGTGCATGATGGCGCTGATGGTGAAGCCCACGATCGAGATCGACGGCC
>JANPIW010000845.1:0-5158 GCA_031425215.1 Verrucomicrobiaceae bacterium | reverse complement strand
CTTCGTTCGGCTCCTCGGCAGAAACCAATCTCCCGACACCAAGAATGTCACAGGCACCAACTTCATCGACATCGGCTGGGCGGACGACGAGCGCGCCGACCGCCTCATCCTCATGAGCGCTGAAGACAACATCGGCAAAGGCGCGGCAGGTCAGGCCATCCAGAATATGAATCTCATCTGTGGCTTCCCCGAGACGACAGGCTTGATGCACGTTTGATTCCCGATCATGAACGAAGACGTCTGCACCCGCATCCCCTTCAAGAAACTCGACGGCGGAGTAACCGCCGCGAAAGGCTTCCGCGCTGGCGCGATCTCGTGCGGCATCAAGAACCCGGCCATCGAGCGTCTCGACCTCGCCATCATTGTTTCCGACGTGCCTGCTCTCAGCGAGGGGCTTTTCACCACCAACCAGGTCAAGGCCGCCCCGGTCCGCCTCTCCGCGCTGCATCTTCGCGGCGGCGACGCGCGCGCCATCATCGCCAACAGCGGCAACGCCAACGCCTGCACCGGCATCCGCGGTCTCGAAGACGCCAAAGCGATGACTCGCGCCGCAGCCGAGGCGCTCGGCCTGCGCATGAGACAAGTCCTCGTCGGCTCCACCGGCATCATCGGCATGAACATGCCGATTGATCGCATCACGCCGAAAATCCCCGCGCTCGCCGCGAAGCTCAAGCTCAACGGCTCGGACGAAGTCGCCCGCGCCATCATGACCAGCGACACGAAGTCCAAGAGCTACGCCGTCGAGGTGCCGTGCAAAGGCGGCTCCTTCCGCGTCGGTGGAGTCGCGAAAGGCGCGGGCATGATCTGTCCGAACATGGCCACCATGCTTTGCTTCATTACGACTGACGCGCGCGTGGGCAAGGCCGAGTTGAAATCCGCAGTGCGCAATGCCGTGGATCTCTCCTTCAACCGCATCACCATTGACGGCGACACCAGCACGAACGACACCGTCATCGTCCTCGCCAACGGCCAAGCCGAGATGCAGCCGATCAAGAAAGGCGGCGCCGACGCCGAGCTTTTCCGGTGTGCCCTGCACAAAGTCATGCTCGAACTGGCCAAGATGATCGTCAGCGATGGCGAGCGCGTCACCAAGTTCGTCGAGATCCGCGTCCGCAACGCCCGCACCCAGCAAGACGCGCGCAAGGCCGCCGAGGCCGTCGCCAAATCGCTCCTCGTGAAATGCTCCTGGCACGGCAGCGATCCCAACTGGGGTCGCGTCATCCACGCCGTCGGCTACTCCGGCGCGCGCATTCGTGAGGAACTCATCGACATCTATTTCGGCGGCCTCCTCGCCTGCAAAGGCGGCCTCGTCACCAGCACACCCGTCACCGAGATGGAGAAGGTCGTGCGGCAGCCCAAATTCGCCGTCACCATCGACCTCAACCTCGGCAGCGCGAACTACGACGTGTACACCACCGACCTCTCCGAGGAGTACGTCGATTTCAACTCCGCCGAATACTCCGCCGCCGTGCATTCCAAGCGGCAGAAGGGGCTGGCCTGACCTCTGCCTTCCATGTCCTCCGCAGACCCCAACACCCAAGCCGCCACGCTCATCGAGGCGCTGCCGCACATGCAGAGCTTTCGCGGCTGCACCTTCCTCATTAAAGTCGGCGGCAGCGCGATGGAGGATGAAGCTTTGGTGGATCGCTTCCTGCGCGACGTGGTTTTCCTTGAGGCAGTCGGCATCAATCCGGTGATCGTTCACGGCGGTGGCAAGGCCATCTCGAAAGCGATGAATGACGCGGGCCTGCAGGCGCGCTTCGTCAATGGAATGCGCGTCACCGACGAGGAGACGATCAAAATTGTCGAGGACACCCTCGCCCGCGTCATCAACCCGCAGATCGTTGGCAAGATAAACGACTTCGGCGGCAAGGCGGTCGGTCTTCCAGGCACCGAAGTTTTCTCCGGCGAGAAAATGAAAGGTGATCTCGGCTGGGTCGGCGAGGTGACTGATTGCAAAACCGGCCTCATCCACGCCGCCGTCGCAGGCGAGTTCGTCCCCGTCGTCTCCCCAGTCGCGCGCGAGGCGGCATCGGGCGAGACGCTCAACGTGAACGCCGACCTCGCCGCCTGCGCGCTCGCCACCAAACTCAAAGCCACCAAGCTCATCTTCATCAGTGACGTGCGCGGCGTGATGCGCGATCCGAAAGACGACGCCACTCTCATTCCCAGCCTCGACCCCGACGCCATTGCCGCACTCAAAAAAGACGGCATCATCAGCGGCGGCATGATTCCCAAAGTCGATTCCGCCCTTGCATCACTGCGCGGCGGCGTGGGCAAGGTGCATCTCATCGACGGTCGCATCCCTCACGCACTGATCCTCGAAATCTTCACCGACGGCGGCATCGGCACGGAGATCGTCCTGTAGCCGCGCCTCTCAGGGGTGGTCCCACGCTCATGCAAGATCGCGTAAATTACATTGCGGAAAAAGAGACGCTGGTGGTAATAACACAAAAAGGCTCGTTTGATTTGCGTGCTGAACTGACTCGATATCGTTGCAGGCGCGTTAGCATCCATGGGAACCCCAAGAATATCGAGGCACTCGCGTAGTCTTGTACATATTTCGGGTGTGCAACCCAGTTTTCGGGCAGTCCCGCAGTCGGGACTGGCTTTCTCGCTCCGCTAGATTGGCTCGGGCGCGCGCGTGCTGAGTCAGGAGGGAGATTCGTTTTGCAGGCGCTTGCCGAGGCTCACCGCGTTATCTTGAGAGAAGCCGATCCGCTCGTAGAACGCAAGCACGGCGGCGTTCGTGGCGCGCACCTGCAGATTGATCTTTGGACAGCCCGCCTCGCGAAGTAGTTCCTCCGCGCGTTGCATGAGCTGGCGCGCGAAACCTTGTCGCTGATGCGCGGGAGCGACGGCGAGGTAGTTGATCCAGCCGCGATGTCCCTCATACCCGACCATGCACGAGCCTACGATCTCGCCGTCCGCTTCACCGACGAGAAACCATTCAGGATTCACCCGCAGCTTCCGCGCGATGTCGAGATGCGAATTGTTTTGCGGCGCGACTAGGCCGCAGGCATTCCACAGTGCGATGACGGCTCCTTCATCGTCCGCGCGAAAGCTTCTGATCGTGAGTTCGGGCATCTCGGCACGAACCGCATCGCCGACACGGATCAGTCCATCGCTCAGAATGTTCGCACGGAGGCCACCGCGATCTGCCAGCGGCTTGAGAAGCGCTTTGCCAGTCACTTTGTCGAGATGCGTGCAAGGCGGACACAGGCGGATGCCCTCGATGAGTACCTCGCCGATGCGGAACTTCGCGCCGACGAGTTCATTGAGCCGCACGCCTTCAGTGACGATGTTTCGTCGTGCCTCGGCGGCGCTGAGTTGCAGCTCGGCTAGCACCTCGCCCTCGATCAAAGTCAGCTCGCGCCCTGGGCCTTTGGGTTCCCAATTCGAAAAGGTGCCGTGGCCTTCAAAGTAGCGATCGCCGACGAGTCCACGATCTGTGCGAGCTTCTGCCTCGTCCACAGCATGTGGCAGCACCGTGGCGGCGGGAGAGATATAGATGGCGGTGACGCGCGCGGACATGCGCGGATGGTGCAGGGAGCATCATAAAGGTCAATGCCGCATCATCTCGCAGGCGCTTACTTGATCTTGAACATTGGCGCCAACAGTGGCATTCGGACTTTGAATGTGCTCCAATGACCAATGACAAGTGACGAACAACTGAAGCAATACGTCCTCCCGAACTACGGCCGCTACGATGTGTGGCCGGTGCGCGGCGAGGGCGCGCGTGTGTGGGATCGCGATGGAAAAGAGTACCTCGACTTTGCTGGCGGCGTCGCGGTTTGTCCCATCGGTCATTGTCATCCCGCCGTTGCAGACGCGATCACGCATCAGGCGCGGACGTTGATCCACATCTCAAACTGGTACTGCATCGACAAACAGGCGGAGCTGGCGCAGGTGCTCGTCGAGGACGTGATGCGCGCTCCAGGCAAATGCTTCTTCTGCAACAGCGGTGCAGAGGCGAACGAGGGTCTCATCAAGCTCGCGCGCAAATACGGACAGCAGACTGGCGGGCGCTTTGAGATCATCACCTTCACTGGCTCGTTTCACGGACGCACATTCGGTGCGATGACGGCCACGGCGCAGGAGAAAATTCACGGCGGCTTCGGCCCGCTCGTGCCGGGCTTCTTTTATGCGCCCTTTAATGATGTGGCTGCGCTCGAAGCCGCGATCACGGACAAGACCGTCGCCATTCTCATCGAACCCATCCAGGGCGAGAGCGGCGTGAACGCCGCCACACCCGAATTCCTCCGCGCCGCCGCGAGACTGCGCGACAAACACGACCTGCTGCTCCTCTTCGACGAAGTGCAATGCGGCTTCGGCAGGGCAGGGGATATGACCGGCTGGCGCGCAATCATCCCTGGCGATGAAATCATCCCCGATGGGGTGAGCTGGGCCAAAGCCATGGGCAGCGGCTTCCCTCTCGGCGCGTTTTGGGTGAGCGACCGCGAACTCTCAAATCCCAAATCTCAAATCTCAAATCTCCTCGGTCCCGGCTCCCACGGCACCACCTACGGCGGGTCGCCGCTCGCCTGCGCCGTTGGTCTCGCGACGGTGCGCGAGATATTGAAGGAAAAACTGTGCGACAACAGCAGCGTGCTCGGCTCATGGATCGCCGAGCAAGCGCGCGCTTGGAAGCATCCCCTCATCCGCGAAGTGCGGCAGTTTGGATTGTTCATCGGCTTCGAGATCGACACGGACGCGTTGCAGCACAACGCCGCTTTCAAAGCCAGCGGCAAGGCCGCCTCCATTTTCATCGCGCGCGAGCTACTCAATGTCGGCCTCATGACCGTGCCCGCCGGTCCCTCCGTCGTGCGCTGGCTCCCGCCGCTCAACATCAAGCGCGGCGACGCGCAGAAAGCGCTCGGCCTCATGCGCGGCGTCCTCAGCCAAATGTAGCTCGACTCTACGAGGCGGGCTTCCCATGCGCGATCGCAGCTCAATCCATTCTCAATCACTCCATGCCCACCTTCCATCACCAAGACCTCTTCGAACTCGGCACCGACGACACCGAGTACCGCCTGCTCACCAAAGAGCACGTCAGCGTGCGGGAGTTCGATGGCAAAGAAATGCTCTGCGTCGCGCCCGAGGCGCTCACGCTTCTCGCGAGTCAGGCGTTTCACGACATCAACTTCTTCCTCCGCCC
>JANPIW010000844.1:0-5602 GCA_031425215.1 Verrucomicrobiaceae bacterium | reverse complement strand
TCCTGCGGCAGCAAATCAAAACCCGTGGGCGCGAGCGGGTTTGGCAGACCCGCGTTCGGGTAGCAGGAGACAAAGCAATCCGCCTTCGCCGCCAGCTCTTCAATAAATGGCCGCATCTCGTCGGGACCGGCGGAGCAGTTCATGCCGATGGCCAGCGGCTTCACAGGGCGCACGGCGTGAAGGTAAGCGTTCAGCTCCTGCGCGGAGACGAGCGTGCGCCCGTTCACCATCGCGGCGGAAATCATCACCGGCAGCTCAATGCCATCCCGGTCCATCACGTCGCGCGCAGCCACCAGGGCGGCCTTGGCATTGAGCGAATCAAAAATCGTCTCCACCAGCAGGATGTCCACGCCACCGGCGATCAGTGCCTCGATCTGCCGCGTGTAAGCAATGCGCGCCTGATCGAACGTCATCGGACGAAACCCCGGATCATTCGAGTCCACCATGAAGGTCAGCGACACCGTCATCGGACCGATCGCGCCCGCGACGTAACGTTTGCGCCCCGTGTCATTTGCCACGCGATCCGCCCATTTGCGGCACTGCATCGCGGACATGTGATTGATGTCCCACACCACCTCGCTCACGAACTTGTTCTCGATCACCCGCTGGAAAAACTCCGGGTCCTTCCGTCCGCCATGCTCGCGCGGGTCTTCGATGAACAGATCGCTCTGGGAAATGTTCGTCGCGCCAAACGTGTTCGTCTCGATGATGTCCGCGCCAGCCACGAGAAAGCGGCGATGGATGTCCTCTATCACCTCCGGCTTCGTGATTGAGAGGATGTCCCCGTTGTTCAGCAAATCCTGCCGGTTCGATTTGAAGCGTTCCCCTCGCGCATCCGCCTCCTTCAGCCCATAGCCACGGATCGTCGTCCCCATAGCGCCATCGATCACCAGGATGCGCTGGCGCATGGCGGCTTCGAGTTCGGATCTGCAATTGGGACGTACGGGCATGGCGGATGCTAGCGTCCGGCCCGGCGAGGTCAAACAAACATATCAACGCATCATGTTTTGAGGATATGAAACTTGAGCAACGAGTTTTCACCTCGCATTGCCAATGCCTGGGGCTGGCGCGACCAACCGGCCGCTACTTCAAAAGCTTCGCCACCTCCTCCTCTAGACCGGCCCGGGCTGCGGTGTCGATGACCATGCCCTTTTGATCCACCAGCCACATCGCGGGGATGGAGTGGATGTCGTGTGTCACGGCGATCTCGTTTTTCCATCCTTTGCCGTCGAAGTGCTGCGGCCACTCCATGCCTTTGTCTTTCACAAAGGATTCGAGCTTCGCTTTGTCGGAGTCGAGCGAGATGCCGACGATCTCAAAGCCTTTCGGGTGCAGCTCCTTGTAGGCTTTGAGCACGTTGGGCAACTCCTGCACACATGGGCCGCACCAGGTGGCCCAGAAGTCGATGAGCACGACCTTGCCGCGCATCTTGGAGAGATCGACCTCGCGCCCATCCACGGCGGTGAATTTGAGATCGAGAGGTTTGGATTTTAACTCTGCCGTGGCTTTCAGGCTCTTGAGCACTTTCTCAGCCTCCGCCTTGTCCTCGCTGCTGGCATCAGCGGCCTTGACCGCTTCCTCAAGTTCGGCGGCCAGGTTTTTCACCGGGGGCGCTCCGACAATGCCGCGCGCCTTTTCGATCTTGGCGTTGAACACTGCGGCGGTCCAGCGCGTCGGGCTTTTGCCGGAGGTTTTCATTGCGGCCTCATACGCGGCGTCGAATACTTTGAGGCCCGATTTGAGATTCGCGATGGCTTCCTCCCGCGTTTTGGGCTTCTCCTTTGGCTGCTTGATCGAGGAGATCGCCTCATCGACTTTTTTCCACTCGGCATCGCCAGCAGCGGCCATGAGTGATGACGAAACGGTCACGAACAGCGCCGTGGCCCCGATGCGGAGGAGAAGAGAAGTCTTCATGGCGGCGATGCTACCTGTGACCCAAGCGTTCTGGCAAGCTTTATTCCGCCCGCGTTCAAAGCACCGCCTTCATCGCCCCGAGCACACGATCCACCACATCAGCGCGCGCGTTCACGCCCATGAGGCCGATGCGCCAGATTTTTCCGGCGAGCGGCCCGAGGCCGGCGCCGATCTCGATGGCGTGTTCTTTGAGAAGGCGCGCGCGCACAGCGGCCTCATCGACGCCTTCGGGCACGCGGATGGCATTGAGCATTGGTAGGCGTGATCCGGGGGCGACGAGCATTTGTAGGCCCATCGCTTCGACGCCGGCGACGAGGCGCTCGTGCGCTGCGATGTGACGGGCAAAGGCTTTCTCAGGACCCTCGCCGATGACGCGATGCAGCGCGGCGTAGAGGCCGTAGATCATGTTGATGGGCGCGGTGTGATGATACGCGCGCTTCGCGCCTTCCCAGTAGTTCACGATCATGGAGAGATCGAGATACCAGTTCGGCACCTTGCTTTTGCGAGCCTTCAATCGCGCGATGGCCGCATCGCTCGCGGAAAACGGCGCTAGTCCGGGCGGGCACGCGAGGCACTTCTGAGTGCCGCTGTAAAAAATGTCAGCGCTCCAATCGTCGAGGGTCACGGGCATGCCGCCGAGACTCGTCACTCCATCCACGAGCAGCAGCGCGCCTGTCGCCTTCACCAGCGGCGCGATCTCGCTGATCGGATTCGCCACACCCGTCGATGTCTCGGCGTGGACGACTGCAACGAGGTTGTACTTCTTTTTCTCCAACTGCACCTTCACAGCGTCCACGACCACAGGCGTGCCCCATTCGAAATCGACTGAGTCCACAATCGCGCCGAGGCGCTGTGCCACGTCCTTCATGCGCGTGCCGAAGACGCCGTTGATGAGGATGAGCACGTCGTCTCCCGGCTCGATGAAGTTCACAAACGCCGCCTCCATGCCCGCCGAGCCTGTGCCGCTGACGGGAAACGTGACCACGTTCTTCGTGTTCGCGAGCTGCTGCATCAGCTCCTTTGTCTGATCCATGATGCCGATGAATGTCGGATCGAGATGCCCGAGCGTGGGTCGCGAGAGCGCGGTGTAAACCTCCGGCGCGGTGGATGACGGGCCGGGGCCGAGGAGGAGAATGTCCGGAATGGAGTCGAGTGCGTTGGTCATGGTGGCGATGTTTGGCGGGCCATTCATGCACGAGATCGGCGCGCGAATAAACAGCGGAATGACGGATATTTTCACTCTCGACGTCGCCTCTCATCTTGTTGCGTTCTTACATGTCGCGCGCGAGACATCGCGTTCGCGCATGTCCTCCACCTCACCCATCCTCGGCATCGACCTCGGCACCACCAACTCCCTCGTCGGCGTGGTGGACAGCGGCTTTCCGATCCTGCTCGCCGATGAGGAAGGGCAGCGCATCACGCCGTCTGCTGTCAGCTACGATGCAGGCGGTACGATCACGGTCGGTCGCGCGGCGTTGCGAAAAAGAGCGCTCGCGCCGGAGCGATGTGTCACCTCGGTGAAGCGTCTGCTCGGGCGCAGGGAGCGCGAGGGAGACTGGGTGCCGCCGTATGATCTGCGCGCGCTCGGTGTCACGCCCATCGAGGTTTCTGCGGCCATTCTCACGCGCTTGCGGGAAATCGCGGAGCACAGGCTGGAGCAGGCTGTCTCGCGCGCCGTGATCACGGTGCCTGCGTACTTTAATGACGCGCAGCGTAATGCGACGAAGCGCGCGGGCGAGCTGGCGGGTCTCACGGTCGAGCGCATCGTGAGCGAGCCGACGGCGGCGGCGCTCGCTTATGGTCTCGACAAGCTGGGCGAGAAACAGAAGGTCGCGGTCTATGATCTCGGCGGCGGCACGTTCGACATTTCGGTGCTGGAAATGCGTGACGGCGTCTTCCAAGTTCTCGCCACTGCCGGCGACACACAGCTAGGCGGCGATGATCTGGACCGCATCCTCGCCGCGCATTTGTGGGAGCAAGCCGCGTTTGCCGACGCGCCTCCATTTGAAGCGCTGCCCGTCGCCGCGCAGGTGCGGCTCGTCGAGGCTGCGGAGAGCGCGAAGAAGAAACTCTCCGCCGATGACGAGGCGCGCATCGAACTGCCTTTCATTTGGGAAAAGCACAGCCTCGCTGTCGCAGTCATGCGCGCGGAGCTGGAAAAGCTCGCGCAGCCGTGGGTTGAGCGCACACGCCGCCATTGCCTGCGTGCATTGACCGATGCGAGGCTCGCCGCCGCTGATCTCGACGAGATCATCCTCGTCGGCGGCAGCACGCGCATCCCTCTCGTGCGGCAGCGCGTGAGCGAGATTTTCCAGCGCGAGCCAAACACCTCGCAGAATCCTGACGAAGCCGTGGCGCTCGGCGCGGTGATCCAGGCTGGCATCATCTCGGGCGCGCTGCGCAACGTGATCCTGCTCGATGTCACGCCGCTCTCGCTCGGCATCGAGACATTTGGCGGGCTGATGAACATCATCATCCCGCGCAACACCACGATCCCGAGCAAAGCGGGCGAGATGTTCACCAATGCCGTGGCAAACCAGGCAGAAATGCTCATCCGCGTGCTGCAAGGGGAGCGCGAGCTGGCGCGGGACAACTGGGAGCTGGGCCGCGTCGATGTCCCCTTCCCTCCCGGCCCGAAAGGCAGCGCGCGTGTGGGCGTGCAGTTTGCCATCGACGCAAACGGCATCCTGCAAGTGCTCGCGCGCGACACGGCAACGAGTCGCGATGTGGTGCTCGAAATCAAGAACACCGCCGTCGATGTCGATGACGAGCGCGTGGAGCGCATGATCTCCGAGAGCGTGGAGCACGCGTTCGAGGACATGAACGAGCGCATCTGGACCGAGGCGCGGATCAAGGCGGAGGAACTTCTTCCCGCCGTGATTCAAGCCCTCGACGTGCTCGGCGGCGAGATCAGCGAGGAAGAGGCAACAACTGTGCGAGCATCAGCGGCAAAAGTAAAAGCGCTGCTCGAAGCAGAAGCCCACGATGTGAAAGCGCTCAAGGCCGCGAATCAAGAACTCGATAATTCCACGCAGAACCTCGCCGTGTTGCTGATCGAGAAAGCCGCGGAGGAATCGCTGCGGCGGAGGGGATTGATCTAATCGTAGTCCCCCGCTCCGAGGCGGTCAGCAGCAGATCACTTCGGCAGCGCCCAGCCCGTGACCCGGTCGCTCACAAACTCCACAAAGCCCGCGTCGTAGGGCACGTAGTCAATGATGGGCGCGCGGTGATAGTACGGATCATACACGTCGCAAAACGGCCCGTGTCCCCAGCCGTAACCGGCGCCGAAGCCTGCACCACGCACATACACGGCATCGTAACCGAGGTAGGTCCAGCGCTCGTAGCTTTGCCCTTTTCTCTTTCCCTCAGCGACACGCGCGGGCGGTCCCCATGAAAGAAACACCGCGCTCTTGCCCATGCCCTCGCGAATCTTGCTCGCAGTCACCAGCGCCTTGTCCTCGTTCGAGAGCTTCGAAAAAACCTCCGGGTTCTTTGCGATGCGCCGCTCCACTGGCGAGGCACAGCTTGACAGGCCCAGTGCGATGAGGAGGCAGATGGCGAGGTGGTGGATCGTTTTCATGGTCACGAGGATAGCAGGATTGTTGGATGCGAAAACAACAGACTGCGCCGCGCCTGATTGTGTTCAGTCACAGCAACCTTCCGCCACCTGCCAAGTTCAAGCTTCAAC
>JANPIW010000843.1:0-11216 GCA_031425215.1 Verrucomicrobiaceae bacterium | reverse complement strand
CAATCGCAGTTTCCTTGCGGGCAGGGGTGCCCGCATCACTTTCTGAAAGCACCTTCGCATACCTCTCGACCACTTCCTTCCGATTCGATGAACCGCCGTGACCGATGAGTTTTGCAATGCGCTCCGCCTGCGCAGATGTTTTCTGCCGCGCCAATGTCGCCCTCGCCGCCGCGCTGAGCTGAGCGGGAAGAATCTTCTTTGCCTCGATGGCATCCAGCAGCTTCGCGATGCGGTCCGTGCGCGAGAGCAGGATCGTGATGGCTTTGTCTCGGAGCGCTGGCGTGAGACTGTGCCAAGACTCAAGGAGAATGTCGGCGACACTTAGTTCGCGGTACGAACTGAAGGCTTCGAGAGCTGCGAGTTGAAGTTCCTGTGTCTGCGCTGGAGCTAACAACGATTGGAGAACGGTGAAAGCATCTTCAGGGCTGGAGAATGCGGTCACACTCACAACAGCGTCCATTTTCTCCTCAGACGAAGCGGGCGAACCTAGAACTTGAAGCGCTCTGGTCCCGAGTTCTTGCAGCCGGTCGTTTGTGATCTGGTTTCCCGAAACCGCAGTCAGAGAAATCGACAGCCTGGTCATGTGAGGCATCATTTTTTGGAGAATCAATGATCGCAAATGGGGAGGAAAATCAGGCTTGCTCAGTGCGGTTACAACCACTGCAAGCGTCGATTTGTTACCTCGTGCCGCCACTTGACCGGCAAGCTCCGGAATAAGTTGCTCCATCCCCGGTCGTGACAGGGAATCAGTTTCATAAAGAAGAGGAACAAGAAGACCGTTGGCGCGTTCACCCGCAATGCACAGGAACATCGTTTGATACCAACTGCTGACTGGAATCTTGTTTGCTGCACCGCGCATGCATTTCGTCCAATAAACTCCACTCAAGGTTCGAATGGAAAAGAGCGCTTTCATTCGAACGCGGTCCATTTCATGCGAGGCAAGCAGGTCAAATGGTGGGTAGGTGTAACCACCGCCAAAATGTGCCATGATCTTTAATTCATTCACGAACGGCTCGTAAAGCTGAGCTACTGCCTCCATGACGAACGGATTGTCGGTGGAGATGGCTTCATCCAACGTTTTGGCCGTCATCGCAGACATGTGAGACAGACCATGCAAAGCTCCGACCATGCCCTGCGGTGTCTTGCTTCTTTTCACCATCGCGCGCAGGGGTTCCACCGCTGCTTGGTCCCGCCTCTCGAATAGCAAGCGTTGAGCTGTTTCACGGTGCCACGCGTTGGGATGATCGAGGAGAGTGACGAGTTCATTCGTGCTGACTTGGCTCAGTTTTGACGTAGGCCACACGTCGCGGAGCACACCGGAAACGATTCGCTTCAAGGGTGGCGTGCCTGAAGGGTGTGGGGCTGCGCGCGGGGCTAACCGCCATATCCTCCCACGATCTCTTCCACGCAGGAGATCGAGCGACGCATGAATGTCATCGGGGATGCTCCAGGGATGCTCGATCACCTCGCGATACATGTCGCAGATGTGGAGGCAGCCATCTGGTGCGTTCACAAAATTCACGGGGCGAAACCAGAGGTCGTCGCTGGTGCAGAAGTTTTTCTTTCCATCGACCTGCACGGCTTTGAAGGTCACGCCATCGGGCACGAGCTTCATGCGGTAGAAGAGATTGCCAGCCACGTCGGCGACGAATGCGAAGTCGCGATACTCGGGCGGATACGCATCGCCGCGATAGACCGTGATGCCGCTGGATGAGGTGACGACACCCGCGCCGACCAGCTCGCTCTTCGGCAGCGTGCTGCCTTCATTCACCCAGCGCTTCGCGCGGAAATCTCGCCACGGCTCGGGCGGGCTGGTGCGATAGACGGGAAGCTGGTCGCCGGCTTCGGCGCAGTCGTTGAGCGCGCTGGGGATGACGAGATAGGGGTTCCGCGCGAGGTAGCGATACGGGAGGACGACGTGCTGGCAAGGATTGCGGATGTTGCAGAGAAAGCGGTTGCCCCAGTCGTCAAAGGTCTGGCCGAAGCGCGCGCCGCCGCTTTCGAGACGCACATCGCCGGTGCTGGGGTCGAAGGAGAAGTCGTTGCGTTTGATGGGCAGCGGTTTGAAGTCCTTCGGCATCGTCATCACGCTCTCGCTGCCGGGCACGCGCTGGATTTCACCGCCGTTGCTGCCGCCTGCGATGTAGATGCGGTGGTCGAGTCCCCAGATGGGATTATTCATCACGGCCTGCACGTTGAGCTTCTTGAAGCCGGTGAAAACTTTCTGCCGCACGTCGGCGATGCCGTCGCCGTTCGTGTCCTTGAGATACCAAATGTCCGGCGTGGCGCAGACAAAAATGCCACCCTTCCAGCACGCGGCTCCGGTGGGCCAGGAGAGGGCGTCGGCAAAGACGGTGGCTTTATCAAAGACTCCATCACCATCCGTGTCCGTGAGCAGACGCACCCTGCCGATGGGCGCGTCGGTGGGATTTTCCTGCGCGTGCTTATGACGATCCTTGTCGGTGTATGGATAGTCGTTCATCTCGCAGACGAAGGCGCGGCCATCCTCATCGTAAGTCATCGCGACAGGATCAGTGACGAGCGGCTCAGCGGCGATGAGCTGCATCTCGAAGCCGTCGAGGACGTGGAAAGCTTTCGCGGCGGCTTTTGGCTCCGTAGGCGGAGTGGAAGGGAAGTCGAGGGCGTGGAGGCTCGACCCCAGAAGACACGGCAGTAAAATCAGAAAACCTCGGCTCATGATGGATCAAACGCTTTGCGGGTGGCCGCTCATCATGAAAAAGGCAGTTCGTAGAAATCTGTGCAGGCATCTGATGATGCTCCTGAAGGCTGGACACGAATCATGCGTTCTGACACTCTGGCTTCTTTTCACCCAACCATTCGACACACGCTGACCATGAACATCGCCTCGCGTCTTTGCCTGTTGTCTCTGTTCGCGTCTCCCGTTTTTGGAGCGGCGCAGACGGAGAAAAATGTCGCTGTGCCCATGCGCGACGGAGTGGTGCTGCGCGCGGATGTTTTCAGGCCCGACGCGCCTGGCCCGCATCCGGTGCTCGTGCTGCGCACTCCCTATGGCAAGAGCGGCCCCAAAGTGGAGCCGTATGTGAAGGCGGGCTACATTGTGGTGAAGCAGGATGCGCGCGGACGCTATGCCTCGGATGGCAAATGGGAATCCAACTATCGCTTTGAAACCCATGATGCCGAGGACGGCTACGACACCGTCGAGTGGGCGGCAAAGCTGCCAGGAGCGAACGGCAAAGTCGGAACCTTCGGCGCGTCCTACAATGCCTTCCTGCAATGGAAGCTCGCGCCGCTGCGTCCTCAATCACTCGTAGCGATGGCGGCCAGTTCCATCCCTCCGCGTCTCACCCAGCTCGAAGGCCCGGGCACGATCCGGCCAGGGCGCAGGTTGAACTGGTTCTATTGCGGCATGTCGCCTGACATGCGCCTTCGCTCTGGCGCGCAGGGTTCGAAGACCAAGGCGGAGGCCGCAAAGCTATGGAAAGACGGCGAGGAAAACCGGCTGCTGCATTTCCTGCCGTGGCTCGATCTGCCAAAGGAGGTCTTCGAAGACGAAGATGAGGCGGTGAAAAACTGGCTGCGCGCTCCGCATGGTGATCCGATGAACCTCCTCGCCGGCTGTCCCGAAATCACCGTGCCGAATCACGACATCGTCGGCTGGTTCGATCACTGCAACGACGGCATCGAACTGCATCAAGCCATGCGCCGCGTCGGCAAAACGGAAACGGCGCGCGACGGCCAGCGGCTCATCATCGGTCCGTGGAGTCATTCAGGCCGTGGCAGCAGCAAGGTGGGCGCGGTGAATTTCGGAAAGGCCGCCGCGCTCGATCTCGCGCAGGCTGAGATTCGTTTCTTCGATTTCTGGCTCAAGGGCAAGGCCAATGGCGCGGACAAGGACGCGCCCGTCCGCATCTTCATCATGGGCGCGAACAAGTGGCGCGACGAACAGGAGTGGCCGCCTTCACGCGCGGAAAGCAAAGTGTTGTTTCTCCACAGCAGCGGTCACGCCAACACGCCCTCAGGTGACGGCAGGCTCACGGATGAGTCCCCCGCCGTCGCATCCGACGGCTATCGCTACGATCCCCGCGACCCTGTGCCGACGCTCTGGAGTCCGCAGATGTTCACGCTTCCCGCCGACCAGTCGCCGCTCGCGAAACGCGAAGACATCCTCGTCTATCAAACCGAGCCGCTCGCTGATGCGATGGAAGTCACCGGCTATCCCGAGGTCATTCTCCACGCCGCATCCAGCGCACCTGACACGGATTTCTTCGTGAAGCTCATCGATGTCGCTTCCGACGGCAAGAATCGCGACATCGCATCAGGCATGGTGCGCGCGCGCTATCGTGACGGCCTCCACAAACCGAAGCTGCTCGAGCCAGGCAAGATCATCGAATATCGAATCAAGCTGCGCCCGACCTCGAACGAGTTCCAACCCGGCCACCGCATCCGCCTCGACATCACCAGCAGCGATTTCCCCAATTACGACCGCAATCACAACACCGCCGCCGACCAAAACGCGGACGCCGAGCTAAAGGTCGCGTCACAAACCATCCATCACGGCGGCGCGACGGCTTCACGGCTAATTTTGCCGGTGATAAGAAAGGGGAGATGAGCCACCTTACGTCGCACGCCGCGAATGGCTGCTACGCCCAAAACTTCTGAATCGCCGTGACTAGGCCGGGGATGCTGTTCTCCTTCGCCTCCACGTCGACTTTGAGACCGTGCTTCTTGAGCGCGGCGCTGGTGACGGGACCGATGCTTGCAATTTTAGTCCCCTCGCCGAGCGGGACTTTGAGATTGAGGAAGTGCTCGACGGTCGAGGCGCTGGTGAATGTGATCATGTCAGCGCCTTCTTCTTTGAGGCGGGCGAGGGCCTCGAGGTTGTCCTCGGTCTCGGGCACAGTGCGGTAGGCGATGGCTTCATCGACAATCGCACCCATGCCGGTTAGCTGGCTTGCGATGACCTCTCGCGCACCGTCGGCGCGCACCCAGAGCATCATGGTGTTCTCCACGTTTTGAAATTCCTTGAATGCCTTGATGAGTCCCTCTGCAACGAAGTCCTTCTCGGGCATGAGATCGACGGCGAGGTGGTATTCCTTCACCTTGTCGCGCGTGCCCGGGCCGATGACGGCGATGCGCGCGCCACCGATGGAGCGCGCGTCGCTGTAGAGCTTGTAAAACATTTTAAAGAACGCATCGACGCCGTTCGGACTGCTGAAGATGATCCACTCATACTTGTGACAGTCCTGCACCAGCTCACCGAAGGTCATGCGATCTGTCGGTTCCTCGATGCGGATGGTGGGCAGCTCGATCACGTCCGCGCCGAGCGCGGCGAGTTTTTTCGTGAGCACGCCTGCCTGATGTCGTGTGCGGGTGACGACGACGCGCTTGCCGAAGAGCGGACGATTCTCGAACCAGTTCAGCTTCGCGCGCTCGTTCACCACGGTGCCGATGACAGCGACGGCGGGCGCTTTGAAATCAGCGGCCTTCACCTTCGCCGCGATGTCGGCGAGCGTGCCGGTCAGTGTGCGCTGCCGTCCATGCGTGGCCCAGCGCACGAGGGCGACAGGGGTGTTTTCGTCCGCGCCGTGTTTGAGGAACTGGCACGTGATCTCGTCGATGCGCTCCACGCCCATGAGGAAAACCTTAGTGCCGTCTGCCTTGGCGATCTTGGCGTAATCGAGCACGCTCTCAGGCTTTGTCGGATCCTCGTGCCCGGTGAAAATGGTGAGCTGCGAGCAGTGCTCGCGATGGGTGACCGGGATGCCCGCGTACGCAGGTCCAGCGATGGCGGAGGTGATGCCGGGCACAATTTCAAAAGCCACGCCGGCAGCCGCAAGCTCGGCGGCCTCCTCAGCGCCGCGCCCAAACAACACCGGATCGCCGCCCTTGAGTCGCGTGACGATTTTTCCCTCGCGCGTCAGCTTCACGATCAGCTCGTTGATCTTGTCCTGCGTGAGCGTGTGATCCTTGGCTTTTTTACCGACGTAGATGCGATCCGTCGTCGGCTTTGCGAAGCGGAGGAACTCCGGGTTGCAGAGGTAATCATAGACGAGCACGTCAGCGGCCTCGATGCACTCCTTGCCTTTGAGTGTCATCAGACCGGGATCACCGGGGCCGGAGCCGACGAGGTAACAGATGCCTTTGGTTTTCATGCCTGGTTCAAGATCATGCTCGCAAGTTTGAAGCCAAGCGCCTTCGGAGAGCCTGTTCTGCCTTGCGCGCTGGAGTTCACGGGCGGCGCGGTGACATCGTGCTCGGGGAAAACGCGCACGGCCATGTGCAGCGCATTTCCCTCGACGCGAGTGCGCGCGCCCACCGGCGTGTCACAACCCGCTCCGAGCAGCCGCAAAAACTCACGCTCAGCCGTCACACGCGCCATCGTCTCCTCGTGGCTGATGCTGGAAAAAATGTCCGTCGCCATGCGATCCCCACGGCGCACCTCGATGCCCACGGCCCCCTGCCCTGCGGATGGAATGAAAACTTCCGAGTCGAGCAACTGGGCGCGGAGCGACTGTCCATCCATGTTGATGCGTGACATGTCCGCATTCAGCAAATCCAGCCGCACCAGACCAGCCGCCGCGAGCAGCACGGCGTCGAGCGCGCCCTCTCCCATCACCTTGCGCACGCGCGTGGGGACGTTGCCGCGAATCTCCACGATCTCGACATCAGGCCGCAGCCATTTGAGCTGTCGCGCGCGCCGCACGCTGCTGGTGCCCACGCGCGCGCCCTGCGGCAGCGAGTCGAGCGTGTGCGCGTCGCGCGTGATGAGCACATCCTCCACCGCCGCGCGCGGCAGCGTGGCGGCTATGATGAATCGTGCATCCAGCTCCGAGGGCACGTCTTTGAGACTATGCACCGCCGCGTCGATCTCTTTCTTTTCGAGCGCGATCTCCAGCTCCTTGATGAAGATGCCCTTGTCCCGCACCGCATCGTCACCCTTGGCAAAATCGGCGAACCTCTGATCAGGCCGCATGTCTCCAGCCGTGGCGATGATCTTGCGCTCGATCAACAAATGCGGGTGCGCCGCCCTCAATGCCGCGGTGACCATTTCAGTCTGCCGCAGCGCCAGCTCGCTGCCGCGAGTGCCGAGGATGATTTTGAGTTGGTACGTGTCAGGCATGGGAAAGAGGGAGCTGGCCGTGGGGCCGGTGATCTGCCACGATCTTCGCGCGCTGGCAAGCGGGCCTTCGATCATGGTGAGAAACTCTCACCGGGCATCTGCCTTCGGACAGAGAGCGGAAGCTGGATTGGCACCCGCCTGAGTGCGCGCCAAGATGGGGAAGCCAAACCGGTCGAGCTGCTCCTCGATGATCTGCTCACAAATGGCGAGCTGCCTTTCCCGCTCGCGGCGGCTTTCATCGGCGATGGCCTGGAGGGCGTCGATGTCGTAGAGATAGACTTCCTCGATCTCGTTCACCGCAGGGTCCACATCACGCGGCACGGCGATGTCGATGACAAAGAGCGGATGGCCGCGACGCTTGCGCATGACCTGCGTGATGTGATCGGGCTTGATGACAAAGTGCGGGGCGGATGTCGATGAGATGATGATGTCCACCTCGTGCAGCGCGCCTTCCCATTCGTCAAAGCGGAGGGCGATGCCCTTCATCTCGGCGGCCAGCTCCACGGCTTTGTCGTGCGAGCGGTTGCTCACGATGATGCTCTTTGCACCGCGCGAGAGCAGGCTCTGCGCGCAGGTGCGGCTCATCTCACCCGCGCCCACGAGCATGACGCGGCACTCGGAAAGTTTCCCGAAAATCTTCCCGGCCAGATCGACAGCGACAGAGCCGACAGATGTGGAGCCGCGCTGGATCGCTGTGTCATTGCGCACCTTCTTCCCGACAGTGAACGCCTGCTGGAAAAGCTTGTTGAGCACGCGGCCCGTCGTCGTGGCGTCGAGCGCTTTTTTGTACGCCTCCTTCACCTGACCAAAGATTTCCGTCTCGCCGAGCACCATGGAATCAAGACCGCTCACAACGCGAAAGAGATGGCGCGCGGTCTCGGTGGAGGCTAGGCGGTAAAAGCCGAGCGTCTCCTCCTGCTCGGGCGTGAGATCAAAGTGACGGGTGAGATACTCGCGCAGCGCCTCGTGCCCGCAGTGCGCGTCAGCGTGCGAATGCGAGGCGTAAAGCTCGACGCGATTGCAGGTGGAGAGCACGACCGTCTCATCGAAGCCCGGCAACGCGCGAATCTCAGCGACGGCCACGGACGCGTCCTTCTCCGCGAAGGCCAGGCGCTCGCGAATTTCCACCGGAGTGGTGCGGTAGTTGAGGCCGAGGCAGACGAGATGCTGGCTCATGGCACGGGGGCTTTGGTCACGATCCAGAGCGAGAAAAATGGAATGGCAAAGCCGACGACGGCGAGCCACGCCGTTTGTCTCGCGGAGAGAACGCGCCGCCACATCAGCAGCGCTATCACGAGATAAAGGACCCACACGGCAATCGCGAAGATGACCTTGGGATTCGACACCGGTTGCCGCAGCGCGAGAGACATGAGCAGCGCCGCGCTCAGTAGCAGGAGACCGAGAAAGACGAGACGGCGGATGGATTTCGCCAGCTCCGTGATAGGCGGCATTTGATAAAAGAGGCCGCCGATGTGGTGCCGCTTCAGCAGCCGCTCTTGCAGCAGGTACATCACGCCGGTGATGCAGGCGAGGGCGAAGGCTGCATACGCGATGAGCGCCACGGCGGCGTGCAGTTCCACGAGTGCGATGACCGGCCCCTTTTTCAAATACGGAGCGAACGCACCGGGCAAACTCAGCGCGAGGATCTGCATCCCGGCAAGGAGCGGCGCGGTGAAGACTCCGAGCAACGAATCGCGAAACCCGCTGCCCACGACGAAGTAGAGCATCATCACGCTCCAGGCGATGAACACCAAAATGTCCGGCAGGCTCTTCATCGGGCACTGACCGACTTCTTGTCCGCGATAATAAAGGAAAACCGTCTGCAGCACAAAGCCCAGGGCCATCGGCAGCAAATGCCACCTGCTCTCCCGCCAGGTGCCGCGCCGCAGCGCAATGAGGGCATGAAACACCCCTGCCGCGAAGGCCAGCGTTGAGAGGATGAGCCACTTGTTATCTTCCATGCGAATGAATGCCCGCGCCGTTTGCTTTTGGGCGCGAGTGTGGAAACCGTAGCGCGCTTTTACCCCCGCGCAAAACATGGACACCAAATCTCTCGACCGCCTCCGCAACACCATCCGCGACGTGCCTGACTTTCCGAAGCCTGGCATTGTTTTCAAAGACATCACGCCCGTGCTGGCTGACCCCGCGCTGCTCAGCCTGGCCATCAGCGGCATGGAGAGCGCGCTGGGCGGCCAGCGGGTGGACAAGGTGGTGGGCATCGACGCGCGCGGTTTTATTTTCGGCGCGCTCATCGCGCAGCGGCTCGGCGCGGGCTTCATCCCGGCGCGGAAAAAGGGCAAGCTGCCCTACAAGACGCGCGGCCTGGATTACGCGCTGGAGTACGGCACGGCGTCGATGGAGATGCACGAGGATGCGATCCAGCCGGGGGAAAGAGTCGTGCTTGCTGACGATCTGCTGGCCACCGGCGGCACGGCGGGCGCTGCGCTGGAGCTGATCAAGAAATCCGGCGCCACCTTGCTCGGCTCCTTGTTCTTCATCGAGCTGGGTTTCCTCGGCGGCCGCGAGAAGCTGACGGGCTACGGGCCGGTGCATTCGCTGCTGACGTTTTGAGATGACCAACCTCGGTGACTACCAGAGAAAGCTGCGCGCGCGCGCGAAGAAGAGCCTCTTCGACGACGCGTCCTCCGCGACCACCAGCGCGGAGATTTTGCGGCGGGCGAGGAAGTTTCTGACCGTTGAGATGAAGTTCATCAAGATGGCGCACCACTCGCCGTCAGTCGGCGGAGTGATGACGTGCCGGATGCGCTCGGCGGTGACGGATGTGATCGTGGAATTCATCTGGGAACGCACGATTCACGCGCTGCATGCGGCGGGAGCAGGCGGGCGGCCCATCAGTGTTGTGGCTGTGGGCGGTTACGGACGCGAGATGATGAGCCCGCACAGTGATGTGGATATTCGTCTTCTCTACCCCGGCGGCTCGGGTGTATTTGACATCGCGCTCAAGGAGCTGATCGCGGACTTCCAGCAGTGTCTCTTCGATTTGAAATTGCAACTCGCGCACGGTGTGAACACGGTGAGCGAGGTGCTGACGCTGGCAAATGGAGACAATGAGACGAAGACCACTCTCATCAACGCGCGATTCATTTGCGGGGACGAGCGGGCTTTCGACGAATTAAAAAAACGCTACGACCGCGAATGCATGAAGGGACGTGAGAACGAGTTCCTGAGGATGCGGCAGGCGGACATCGCGGAGCGGCACGGCAAGCATGAGAACACGCCCTTTGTGCAGGAGCCGCATGTAAAGGAAGGCTGCGGCGGCCTGCGCGACTATCAAAGCATCGGCTGGATGGCGTATGCAAAGCTGCGCGTCACGAGCCTCAAGGATCTCATCGAGCACGGCATGATCACACGCGCGGGCTGGAGAGAGATGGAGGAGGCGCATGAGTTCCTGCTGCGCGTGCGCAATGAGATGCACTACGTCGAAAAGCGTGAGCACGACCGGCTCACGCTGCGGCTCCAAGGCGTCATCGCCACGAACCTCGGCTACCGGCACAAGACGATGCTCAGGCGCATCGAGGTCTTCATGCGTGAGTATTACACGCACACGCGCAACATCCTCCAGCGCAGCAACGAGGTGATGGACCGCTTTCATCTCCAAAGCGTGGAGGAGGCGGCTGTGCCCAGGCGCATCCTTGGCATCCCGCTGCCTGGAAAGCGCGCGCGTCCGGAGAAGTTCGACGGTTTCATCAGCAAAAACGCGCGCATTTACGCGGACCATGACCGCATTTTCAAAGAGGAGCCGGCGCGGCTTATGCGCCTGTTCCGCCACACGCAGCAGCGGCATCTGCGGCTCAGCCCGGAGCTGTTCCAGCTCGTTCAGGACAGCTTCAGACTCATCGACCAGAGCTTCCGCTACCTGAAGGAGAACCGCGAGACCTTCGAGAGCATCCTCTCGCAGAAAGGCGATGTGGCGCGCGTGCTGCGGCAGATGCACCGCGTCGGATTCCTCGGTAAATACATGCCGGAGTTTGGCGCGCTCACCTTGCTGGTGCAGCACGAGTTCTTCCACCGCTACACGGCGGACGAGCACACGCTGCGCACCATCGACAGGCTCGACGAGTTGAGCGGCGCCACGAAGGACAAGCGGCTGGAG
>JANPIW010000842.1:0-8899 GCA_031425215.1 Verrucomicrobiaceae bacterium | reverse complement strand
AGGCCGGCATCGCCGCGTTCACGCTCGCTGAAAAATATTGGACCGGCACCATCCTCACCGAGCGCGTCGTGCCCAGCATGAGCATCGCCAGCGGCAACATCACCGTCACCGCCCCCATGCGGCGCGGACTCTATTATCACTGGGAGCGCAGCACCGATCTCATCGACTGGACCTCCGTGACCTCCACCACCCAGGCCACCGGCACCACCACCAGCTTCACCGAGGCAGTGAACCCCACCATCCCGCATTTCTACCGCCTCGTCTTCGACGCGGTGCCGTGATGCAAGCGCATCACTTCTTGTTCCAGGTCGGCTTTGCCCTCCGCGCTTCGCTGCTTAGACTCGCAGCCGATGTCTGACCGCCTTTTTCTTCTCGATGGCATGGCGCTGCTCTACCGCGCGCACTTTGCCTTCATCCGCAGCCCGATCTTCACGAGCGATCGTGTGAACACTTCGGCGCTATATGGCTTTGCCACCACGCTGCTGGACATCATCCAAAATCAAAAGCCCACGCACATCGCCGTCGCGCTCGACACATCCGCGCCCACGCCGAGGCATGAGATGTTTCCGGCTTACAAGGCGCAGCGCGATGAGATCCCCGAGGACATCGCGATGGCGATCCCGCAGATCAAGCGGCTGCTCGCGGCGATGAACATTCCCGTTCTGGTGAAGGACGGCTGGGAGGCGGATGACATCATCGGCACCATCGCAAAGCGCGCGGAGGCTGGAGACATTGAGACGTTCATGGTCACGCCGGACAAGGACTTCGGGCAGCTCGTGAGCGAGAAGACGAAGATTTACAAACCAGGCCGCTCGGGTGCCGACACGGAGATTCTCGGTGTGGCGGAAATCTGCGCACGCTGGGGCATCGAGCGCGCGGATCAAGTCATCGACATCCTCGGTCTGATGGGCGATGCGAGCGACAACATCCCCGGCGTGAAAGGTGTGGGCGAGAAGACGGCGACGGAGCTGATCAAAGCGTGGGGCAGCATCGAGGCGGTGATCGCCAACGCGGACAAGCTCAAGGGAAAGCTCGCGGAGAAAGTGAAGGCCAGCACGGAGATGGCGCTGCTCTCGAAGAAGCTCGCGACGATCATGTGCGACGCGCCGGTGGTGCAGACGATCGAAGACTTGCGGCTGCGTGTCTATGATGGCGAGGCGTTGAAAGCATTTTTGGAGGAGTTTGAGTTCAACGCGATCGGGAAGCGAGTGTTTGGGGATGAGTTCAAGGCGGGGCGGGGCAGGGCACTGGCGAAGGACGTGACGAATGAGAGCGATGTGAAGGATGGCGCGGATCTCTTTGCAGCGGCGGCTCCGGCGAAGATGCGGACGATGGCGGACACGCCGCACACTTATCACCTCGTGCGGACGAAGACTGAGCGCGCGGCGTTGATCAAAGCGCTTCTCAAGCAGCCGCGCTTCTGTTTTGACTCGGAGACTTCATCGCTCGATCCGCGTGACACGGAGATCGTGGGTCTGGCGTTCTCGTGGCTGGCGCATGAGGGCTGGTTTGTTTTGTTTCCGCGCGACAAGGCGGAGGCGAAGGCGGTGCTGGAGGAGTTTCGCGACGTGCTCACGATGCCGGCGGTGGAGAAGATCGGGCACAATTTGAAGTTCGATCTCTCCGTGCTCCTCGCGCACGGACTCGAAGTGACCGGGCCGTTCTTTGACACGATGCTGGCGCACTCGCTGATCGAGCCAGATCAGCGGCACGGCATGGATTACTGCGCGGAGGCTTGTTTGAATTACACGCCCGTGCCGATCACCGCGCTCATCGGCGAGCAGCAGGATTTGTTTGGCGAGGCGAGCATGGCCGCCGTGGCCGCGAAGGACGCGCAAAAGGTCGCTGAATACGCGGCGGAAGACGCTGACGTGACGTGGCAGCTCGCGGAGAAATTTCGCCCGCAGCTCGCACCCATCGGACAGGAGCGTGTGTTTTACGAGATCGAGGCGCCGCTGCTTCCCGCGCTCACGCGCATGGAGACGTGGGGTGTGAAGATCGACGTGCAGGCGTTGCGCGAGTTTGGCGTGGAGCTGGATCGCAAGGCGGGCGAGATGCAGCGGCGCATTCACGAGGTGGCTGGGATGCCGTTCAATCTCAACTCACCCAAGCAAATGGGCGAGGTGCTCTTTGACCGGCTGCGACTGATCGACAAGCCAAAGAAAACCGCGACGGGCCAGTACCAGACGAACGAGCAGGTGCTGCAATCTCTCATGGGCATGCATCCGATCATCGCGGACATCCTCGACTACCGTGAGGTGACGAAGCTCAAGAGCACCTACGTCGATGCGCTGCCCGACGCGGTGTCGCGCGTGACGGGCCGCGTTCACACCACGTTCCATCAGCTCATGGCAGGCACGGGTCGCATGGCCTCGTCGAATCCGAATGTGCAGAACATCCCGATCCGCACCGAGCAAGGGCGCGAGATCAGAAAGGCGTTCATCACGGGCGAACCGGACTGGGTGCTGATGAGCGCTGACTACTCTCAGATCGAGCTGCGCGTCATGGCATCCTTGAGCGCTGATCCGGCGATGATGGAGGCATTCGAGCAAGGCCAGGACATTCACCAGGCGACCGCTGCGCGCGTGTTCGGCGTGGCGCTTGCTGATGTGCTGCCCGACATGAGGCGCACGGCGAAGATGGTGAACTTCGGCATCATCTACGGCATCAGCGCTTTTGGGCTGAGCCAGCGCCTTGGCATCCCGCGCTCCGAGGCGGCGCAAATCATCGAGAGTTACTTCGCCAAATTTCCCGGCGTGAAACGCTACATGGAAACCATCGTGGAGACCGCGCGCAAACATGGCTACGTCGAGACGCTCACCGGCCGGCGCCGTTACCTGCGCGACATCAATTCACAAAACGGAACGATCCGCGCCGGTGCCGAGCGCGTGGCGATGAACGCGCCGATCCAAGGCAGCGCGGCGGATATGATCAAGCTGGCGATGATCATGATCGACGAGGTGCTGCAGCGGGGCCGTTTCAAAACCCGCATGCTGCTGCAAGTGCATGACGAGCTGCTTTTTGAAATGCCGCGCGACGAGGTGGAGCCGGTGACGCTGCTTATTAAAGAGCGGATGCGGGATGCGCTGCCACTCAGTGTGCCCATCGAAGTGGAGACGGGGATCGGTGAGAACTGGCTGGAGGCACATTAACCGCAATGCCGTTGACCCATTCCGGGAGCACAGTTCGTGTTTCATCATTGCGGTATGGGAACTGATGGCGCACCGGCAACCGCCTCTCCGTGGGAGCCTGGCACAGGTCGCGGTGAGCCTGTTCTTTTGGTAGATGCGCCAGAGTTGGAAATGGGACCCGAATGCGGATTCTGAGTCGTTGGGCATTCTTTGTTTGAATTATCCGTAACCTCAAGAATATTCAGCAGTCTTTTATAACTCAGGCCTTCCAGGCGTCCGCCTCTCCCTCCTCCCCGAATGCTCGCGAGTCTTGCCACATCTTCAGTAACCTCCCCCGCCAGCATGGTCAGCGATCCCGCGAAGGTTTTGAAACCTCGCGGGCGGCTGGGCATGATGTTCGCGGCCATGGTGGTGGTGACGCTGCCGGTGCTCTATCTGGCGCTGTTGCTGGGGCTGGGATTGCTGCTCGGGGTGCAGGGGCACCGCTCGGTGAATAATTGGGCCAGCAACCAGTGGGACTGGATGCATGACGGGAAGTGGGCGGTGCTGGCGAGCTTGGGTTTGATCGGGTGGCTGTGCATGTTTCGTCCGCTGTTTGTGAGAAAGCCGCGCAAGCCCGCGTCGCTCGAGATCAAGCAGGCGAGCCAGCTCGATTTGTACCAGCTTCTCGGCGCGGTGAGCCGCTCCACCGGAGCGAAGATGCCGGTGGAAGTGCGCTTGGATTGCAGCATGGGCGTGCGCCTTGCGCTCAAGAACGGCTTGTGGAGCCTGCTCGGGCAGCGCGAGGTGCTCACCCTCGGCCTGCCGCTGGCCGCGGGCACGACGGCGCGGCAGTTTGCTGGCGCCATCGCCAACGCGATGGGCCGCTATCCTCGCGGCATTCACGGTCGGTGCGCCCATCTCACGGAGGCCGTGAACACCTGGCTGGGCTGGGCGGTGCTGCGCGATGATCCCTGGGAGAGAGCGCTGCTGGCCGCGCGCTCAAGGCGGAAGAAGGAAAAGAATTTCATCAAATGCCTGCTGCTGGGATTCATGTGGCTCACGCAGCGGCCGATCTGGCTCTTCATGATGGTGGCGCGCGCCGTGAGCGCCAGACCGCTGCGCAACGTGACATTCAACGGCGACCACGCCGAGGCGCTGCTATCCGGCTCACGTTCTTTTGGGGAGTCGCTCAGCGCTGCCGCCGACCTCCAGGCCGCGTGGGAGGCCGCGTGCGCGAGTGTGCATGCAAGCCAGGCCAGCGCGCGGCTCCCGGACAATTTTCCCCAGGCCGTCGCCCGTCACTGCTCGAATGCTCGCGCGTCCAGCGATGCCGCGCAAAAACTCGCGGCTGGTTCCGCTTTTGTACCGGACAACGAGACGCGCCTCAAGCGCGTGGTGAGCCTGAACCTGCCCGGTGTTTTTCCGGCGCAAGGCAATGGCGCGTCACTGCTGCGTGACTTCACCGACCTCGCGCGCCAGGCTTCGCAGATTCATTACCAGCACGATCTCGGGCTGAACATCTCGCAGTTCCGCCTAGTGGCCGCTGACGAATCGCTCAATCAAAAACGCCGCTCCGGTGATCTGCTCGCGCCGGTGAAGCGCTACTTCTCCGGCCTCGTGCATCCCGAGCGCGGCCTGTGCGGCGAGGAGACGGAGCTTTCCATCGTGCCGGATGCGGCGGCGTTTCGCATCGCCATCAAAGAAGGCCGACAGTGGATCATGACGCGCGGCGACCAGATGCGCGCGACGCTGCGCGAGTGGCACATGTCATGGCAGCGCATACGCGATCTGGAGATGGCGCACGCTTTCGCACTCGCCGGCATCCCGGTGGACAGCCACCAATACGGCATCCCAGCGCACGAGCCGGCGCTGTATCGCGAGGAGATCGAGCGCCAGACCATCGTCATGGATGCGTCAGAGGATCCGCTCTTTGCAGACGAGTCCAGTCTTGAGACACGCTTCGCCGCCGCGCTTGGATTGCTCTGGCAGACGCCCGTAGAGAGCATCGCCCCTGGCCTCGCCGCCACACGCGCCGCCGTGCCGGAGCATGTCGCCGTTTATCAGGCGCTCGTCGATCGTCTCCGTCCGATGCGCGATCTGGTCACGCTCTTCAGTGCGTTCGAGGCACTGGGCGCGAAGTTCGGCGGTTCCACCTCCAGCTCCGCGCAAATCTCCGCGCATCGTTTTCTCGTGCCGCGCGTGATGCTTCATGCGCAGAAAGTTTTGCGCGGCCTCGAAAACATCGCCTGTCCTTCCGACATCTCCCCGCAGCCCCGCAGCATCGCCGCCCGCATTCTCGAAGGCGTCTCACCGGCCGCCATCCAGATGCTGGGCATGGACTGGGAGCACACGCAGCCGCAGAGCATCGGCCACGACGAGGCCCTGCGCGCTGGCGAGATTCTCACGCCGCTGACCGATCATTTCGTCGAGATATACCACCGCACCTTCGCGTGGCTGGCCTCGGCGGCGGAGATGGCGGAGATGCATCTGGTGGATTACGAGGAGCAGGCAGGCGGCGACGCCGGAGCCGATGGCGTGAAGCCCTCGGTCATGTGACTGAACGCTCTCGCGGTTCAGCTACAAGGCGGCAATCGGCGGTTGAGATTTCGCAACGAGCGCGGCATGGTCGCACGTATTTCTCCCCACTCATGATCCGCAGCGCGACCGCCACTCCAGTAAAGCCAAAGCCCTCTCCACCACGAGTGGCGCCAGTGCAGCCGCGCCAGGAGCCGGCGCAGGAGCCGCCGTATCATGTCATCCTCCACGATGACGACTTCCACACCTACGAGTATGTGATCGAGATGCTCAAAGCCGTGTACGGCTACGAGGAGGCCACCAGCCTGAAGATGGCGCAGGAGGTGGACAAATCAGGCCGCGTCATAACCGCCACCGTCCACAAAGAACTCGCCGAGCTGCGTCAGGAACAGATCATGGAATACGGCCCTGATCCCCGGCTCGCGAGCAGCAAAGGCTCCATGAGCGCCTCCATCGAGCCGGCTGAGTGACGCGGTTCACTCGCGCGAAATCACCCCCGCTTTTTCCAGCGGATGCAGCCCGCGCTGTGTCAGCACAGGCGCGTCTCCGCCGGGGAACATCTTGCCGGGATTCGCGATCTCGAGCGGATCGAGCTGGCGGCGGATGCGCTGCATCGCCTCGATGTCGTCGGCGCTGAACATGCGCGGCAGAAATTCTTTTTTCTCCAGCCCGATCCCGTGCTCGCCTGTGATGGAGCCGCCCATCTCGACGCACATCACGAGAATCTCACCCGCCAGCGCCTCGGCCTTCTCCAGCTCGCCAGCCACATTGCCATCGTAGAGAATGAGTGGATGCAGATTGCCGTCGCCAGCGTGAAACACGTTCGCCACGCGCAGTCCGTGACGGCGCGCTGTGTCCCCGATCCGTCGCAGCGCCTCGCCCAGTTTTTTGCGCGGCACCACGCCATCCTGCACGATGAAGTCGGGGCTGAGACGACCGACGGCGGAAAAGGCGCTCTTTCTGCCCTTCCAGATTTTCATGCGATCCTCCGCATCGCGCGCGACGCGTGTCTCGATGGGCGCGCTCGCTTCGAGAATGCGATGCATCGCGGGCCGCTCCGCCTCGACCTGCTGCGGCGTGCCTTCCAGCTCGACGATGAGACACGCCTCTGATCCAGGAGGAAACTCGGAGCCGACCGCTGCCTCCGCCGCATCCATCGCGAGGCGGTCCATGATCTCCATCGCGCCGGGTAGCAGTCCGCTCGAAACGATGGCTGCCACCGCATCGCCTGCGCTTTCGAGTGTGTCGTAGCCGCACAGCACGGTGTGAAAACACGCCGCCTTGGGCAGCAGCCGCAGCGTAATCTCCAGCGCGATGCCAAACAAACCCTCGCTCCCGCAAAAAAGCCCGACGGCATCAGGACCATTCCCTTCGAGACTCGTCCCGCCGAGCTGATGCACCGTGCCATCGGCCAGCACCACTTTGAGGCCGAGCACATGATTCGTCGTCATGCCGTACTTCAAACAATGCGCGCCGCCGGAATTAAACGCCACATTGCCGCCGATGGTGCAGACCTGCTGGCTCGACGGATCAGGCGCGTAATGCAGCCCGTGCGGCGCGGCGGCCTTTGTCACCGCGAGATTCGTCACACCCGGCTCCACCACAGCCACGCGCTCATCCGCATCGAGCCGCAAGATGCGATTCAGGCGATTGAGCGCGATGACAATTCCATCCGCGACCGGCACCGAGCCGCCGCTCAGCGACGTGCCGCTGCCGCGCGCGACAAAGGGCGCCGCGAACTCGTGACACAGCCGCACGATGGCGATGACCTCCTCCTGCGTCTCCGGCAGCACAACGGCACGCGGCTTCACAGCGAATGCGGTCAGCCCGTCGCTCTCATAAGCCGCGAACCCCGCAGCGTCCACATGGAGGCGCTCCGGCGGAACAAGCTGCGCGAGACGATCCAAAAATGACATGCGCCCGGATCATGCAGCGCCCGCCAGACATCGGCCAGTGTTTTGTGGCGCGGCGCAGGAAAACTAATCTGTGGCAAGGCGACTTCGCGGGCGGATACTATTTCCGCTCCACCCAGACTTCTTCCCTCCTGCTCATGCCACGATTCAAACCACCCGGTGATTGCCCTGTCTGCTCTGAGTTCGTGCCGCGCGGATTCGTATCATGCCCGTCCTGCGGCTCGTGCGGGAAGTCGGGCTGGAACGCGGACATAGACAACGACGGCCTCGATCTGCCGGATGATCCCTCGGAGTTCGATTACGATGACTTCGTGGCCAGGGAGTTTGGCGGAACGCGCGGCGCGCAGCGGCAGATGAAAAACCTCTGGTGGTGGGTGGCGCTGGTGCTGCTTGGCGTCTTCGTGCTGACGGCATTCATGGCCTGGAGGTGAGCGCGTGGCGGAGACCGTCAGGCTTCCGTCGTAACGCTGGCGCGTTCCTCTACCATGAAGGGCCGGTCTCGGCGCGGGTCACCCGCTTGGTCTTGATCGCGGCGGTGGATGTCTGATCGCATCCGACATCCACCTTCGCACCACGCGACTGGCCGTCGATGTCATGCTGCGGAGCGTTCGGAAGAGCCGCCGCTGTTCCTATGACCGGGCTGCCTTTCGCCGGACGCGAGACTCCACCGGCATCGCGCTCCAGCATGGGATCGACTTCGCGGATGCCTTCATCGGCGGGAATGCCCACCTCCTTGCCGCGCATGATGTTGCCGCTCCACTTCACATCAGCTCCGTCACACACGATGGAGACGAGCGCGCGCTTCTCGTTCAAGACAACGTTGTTTGCGAACACGGTCTCGACCGGCGGGAGCGTGGCATTGTGATTCTTGAAGCCGATGAGGATGGAGCTTTTGCAGCCGACGAGCGTGTTGTGCGCGACGAGCGCGCGCTTCACCTGGGAGTAGCCGTTGAGCGGCGTGTTCACGATGCCGTTCATGAGGGTGATGCCGCTGCGCATATCGTCGCCCTCGGTGTTCTCGATGTAGTTGTTCGTGACGATGTGATCCTCGCCGATGATGCGCACGCCGCCGGTCATGCGCTTGTGATTGCCGAGAAACCAATTGGCATCGACGACGCAGCCGTTTCCGTGACGCAGCGTGAGCGCGCCCTCGCACTCGATGAACACATTCTGCCGGTAGATGTTGGCGCAGGATTTATTCGAGATGATCTCGCCCTCGCCGTTGCAGCGCTCAAAGAGGTTGCGCTCGACGATGCAGCGCGCGTCCTGCAGCGAGGTGGTGCTGTCGCCGATGCGGATGGTCTCGCCGCCGTTCTCATCGAGCGCCTCGCGCGGGCC
>JANPIW010000841.1:0-12175 GCA_031425215.1 Verrucomicrobiaceae bacterium | reverse complement strand
AGCCACGATGCGCCCCGAGGACTTCATGCACTACGTCCAGATGCTCATCTTCACCAAGCCGTGGTTCGACAACGACGACTGCTGGAACAACATGCAGCAGGGTCTGAAGGAAGCGGCGACCAATCCCGCACCGCAGCCTGTTCATGCGATGGAAGCGCAAAGCTCTGCCGCCATCACGCACAACTCACTCAACGAGCTGAAGAAGATCAAATGCCCCGTGCTCGTCATCGGCGGCAAAGACGACACCTTCACCCCGCGCTGGATGGGCGAGGAAGTGGCGGCAGCCATTCCCGGAGCGGAACTGCACCTCTACGACAAGGCCGGCCACGCCTTCCACTGGGAGTGCCTCGCAGACTTCAATCCGCGCACGACGGAGTGGTTGTTGAAGCATTGAAGCGGCGGGATTCGCGAGACGAAGCTCCGAAAGGACGGAAAGGCTGTGTGCTCTTGATGGCACTCACCTTGACCGTCCTTTTTGTCTTTTAAGTCCAATTGGTCCTTCAAAATGGCCCACTCCCAGCCTTCGGCATCCTGTTGATTGTTGTAATAACCATAATTTATGCGATTATTGTCCTTCGGCTTGTGCTGATTTCTCACGCCCAATGCGCCCTCTGGCTCCCAGCTCCCTTCCTTCTAATTCTCCGGCATCAGTCATGCCAGAGGCAGGACGGCTGATGAGCGTCATCCACCCAAGAGCGGGTATTCCGATGCTATCAGTCTCGGCCCCGGGAACGGTGACGGTGCGGCGCGGGTTGTTTTTTTTCCTGGTCGCGAGCGCGGCGGCGGTCACGATGCTGGCGCTGATGCTGGCGTATGTGCTGCTGGTGGAGGCGGCGGGGATTTTTTTGGGCTGGAGCTTTTATCTGACGGCCAACCATCTGACCACGCAGCATTCGTTGGCGGCGCTGGACTGGCTGCGGCTCGGGGGGCTGGCCGTGGGAGTTGGGGTTTGGTTGGCGGTGCTGCGCCCGCTGCTGCCGCGCCCCAGAGCTTCCAGCTCGGCACTGCCGGTGAATGAGCACACGCAGCCGGAGCTTTTTGACCTGCTAAAGCGGCTCTGCGTCGCGCTGAGAATACACCTGCCCGCAGAAGTGTGGCTCGACAATTCCGCGCATGTCCGGCTGGCTGCGCGAGGCGGCATCAAAGGTGTTCTTGGCGGGAAAGTGGCGCTGCACATCGGCCTGCCCTTTCTCACTACAGCGACGGCGCGCGAACTGGCGGCAACGCTGGCCGGAGAGCTGGCAGCCGCACACAGCGGCCTCATGGCGCTCCCGCAGCGCTTCGTGCGCGAAGCCTCGGCCTGGTTGTTTCGCGCCTACCATGGCCGTTACCCATGGGAGCTTGAGGTGAATCAGGAGCGTGGCGGATGGATTCACTCCCTCGCGTGGCTGCCGCAGCGGCTTTTCTGGCTCATCAAAATCACCGGCTCAGTGCTTTGGGGACTGGTGGTGCGGCTGGAAAGAAAAACCGCGCGAGAAACGACCTCTCAACTGCTCAGCAATCATGAGCTGGCGGCACTGAATGCGCGCAAAAAACTGCGTCGTCAGGCATGGGATAAAGCGCTGGCTGAGGTGCGAATGAATTCGGAGCGGCGCTGCCTGACGAATAACTTCACACTCCTGGTGACACGGCTCTTTTATCAAGACCTCCATGGCCTGGACGATGCCCTTCCCTATGAGCATGACATCGAGCTGTTCCCGTCCAGTGCTGCTTTGCTAAATCATCTACCAGCCGGCGCCGACGGTGCGGATCTGATCCCTGGCCTGATCGACCTCGCACATCAGGTCAGCAGCATCTGGTGCCAGCACGAGCTGCGCCTAGCCACGCACACCATGCGCGAGGTGCCGGAGGATGAGACGCTCTTCGCACGCCGGCACGCAGGCGAGAAGCTCTCCACCATCCGCCGGTACTTTGGCGGCCTGGCGCATCCCGAGCGAGCGCTCACCGGGCTGGGCCGCACGTGGTCCACCTTTCCAGGCGCGCAGGTGCTCATCGGCGAGATCGCCAAATCTCGCGCCTTTGCGCAGCAATACGGAAAACAAATGAAGGCCGGCCTCAAGGAGTGGAACACCGCCTGGCGGCGGCGGCGCGATCTCGAGGCGGCGTGGGTGCTCTCGCTCGCGGGCTACTCGGTATGCCGGCTGGATTTCGGCGTGGAAAACAGCACGCCTGAGACCTTTCGCAAAGAAGCCGGCCAGCAGCGGCTGATCATGGATCACCTCGAAGACGCGCTGTGCTCATGCGAGGCGCGGCTGGAAAAGCGGATGGCGGCGGCGCTAGGTTTGCTGTGGTGGGCACATCCTGAAAAACTGCCGGAAAAGCTCCGCGCCTTGCGCGCCGAGATGCCCCACCGCGCCCCGCTTTACGAGGCTCTTGCCAGTGTGATGGCTGATTTCCGCGAGCTGCTCACCAGCTTTCATTCTTTTCAGACGCTGGAGAGAAACTTCGCCGGGCGGCCCATGTCCGGGTGTCATGCCACCGCCGTGCAGTCACTTGTGCCCGGCATGTTGACGCGCGCTGGCGCCATCCTTCGTGCGCTTGATGGCGCGACATGGTGGCCTGTCACGGATGCCGGCGCGATGCCTCTGGCGCTTTATCTCTCGCCTCAGACAAACGGCGTCATCACCTTTGATCCCGCCGCCGCGGCGGGCATGCACGAGATGGCACAAAAACTGGTCGCCGATGCCACCATCATCCTCGATCCGATGATCACCCGCTTCCTTGATCTTTATCACGAAAGCTTCGCATGGCTCGCATCGACAGCGAGACATGCCGAGGCGCACTTCCTCTCAGTCACCTCGCAGGACATGCTGCAAGGGAACGATCTCGGTGAGGAAAAGCCGGCCACACGAACGGTGGAGCGAGACATGGTGCTCGCTTAAGTTTTTGGGGCTAAACCGATTCGCCTGGAACAAAGGAAGGCATGAGACGGATCGCGCTGGTGGGGATGGTGCGGGTCTCGGCGAGCTGGCGCACGGCGAGCGCGATGCGGCTGGCGAGCGTGGCGGGCCGGATGGCGTATCGCGCGATGGTGGGGCTGGCGGCTTCGAGAATCGGATCGTTGTCACGCGAGAGCACGGCGACATCATCGGGGATGCGTTTGCCACGGCGCATGAGGTGCATGACTGCGGTGAGCGTGTGGGTTGCGCCAGCGACGAGATAGGCCGTGGGCGGCGCGGGCGAGCGCAAGCATTCCTCGATGAGCGAGCAGAGTTGCGCGGTGGTGGAGTCGTGTCGTAGCACCTCGATGTGAGCGCCGGGCATCTGCGCGAGAGCGTCGCGAAGTCCTTCCTCGCTGGCGATGTCTCCACCATAGACACCTTTATGCAGGACGAGCGCGACGCGGCGGTGGCCTTTGCGCCACAGCAAGCCGCCCGCATGATGACAGGTGGCGTGAAAATCCACATCCACCGAGGGCAGGCTGATGCCGGGGGCACATGAGCCGAGGATGAGGCAGTTGATTTTCTGTCTGCTGAACCAGCGCTGCATTGGCTGCTGGGCGCTGAGCACGATCCACACCGTCGCTGGATGATCGGCCACAAATTGGGCCAGCATCCGATCCGGAGCACCTGTGTAGCACGCCGGGTTGATGTGAAACTGCACCACAAAGCCCGCCGCAGTCAGCTTCGCGCGCAGGGTGTCCATGACGAAAGTGATGCGTGAGGGCAGCGAGAGAAAGGATCCCGGCATGAGAATGGCGATGACTTTCTTCTTCGCATCCTCAACTTTGCTGTTGCGACGGTTTTTTATCCGGCGGCGCTGGCGGCCGCAGACCTCCAGCCAGCCTTTGCGCTGCAATTCCTCCAGCGCGGGCCGCAAAGTGCGGCGGCTGACTTGCAGGCTCTCGCACAGCTCGCGCTCGCCCGGCAGATGCTTCTGCCAGTGCCCGCTCTCGATGCCCTCGCAAATGCTGTCCACGGTCTGCGCGACGAGGGAGAGCCGCCGGGGCAATGAAGGGCTGGATGATGTCGTGCTCTTCATCTGGTGACGTGATGTGGCCAGGAGCCATCACCCGCCACCTCGCGGGTCGCAAACACATTCTCGCGCAGCTTTGGAGGCTTGGGCATCCTCCTCCTTTTGCGCGTGGCGTCGCTCGATCTGAAAATTACTTCAACGCCTGCCGCTCACGCAGTCATTGAATCCGTACTTCTGCACGAGCGACTGCACATGAGCGCGCTTCTCGGCGGGCGTCTTGTCGGTGCGGCGGAGAAACATGTGAGCCTCGTGTTCAAAGGCGCGATTCTTGATCGCGAAGGATGCCAGCGAGTCGATGCAATCTGGCGGGATGCGAATGACGCCGTTTTGATCCGCGTGAATGACATCACCGGGCGCGATGGTCACACCGCCGACCTCGACTGGCCGGTTGATGAACCGAAAGCGCAGCGACTCGTGATGCACCGCGCGCCCTCGGCAATACACGGCAAAGGGCGTGCTGATCAGTCCCGCGATGTCGCGCACTCTGCTGTCGCTGACCAGACCAGCGCACCCGACCGAGAAGAGCGTCTTGGCCATTCCGTCGCCGATCATGCACTCGTGCTCGGGGCGCGACCCGACAGCTTTTGCCACGAGGATGCTCGGCCGAGTGCTCAGACGCATCATTTCCAGAAGCTGCCAGTAAAGCTCCGTGTCACCAGCCTCCCCTGGTGTGCTGCTGTCGATCTCAGCCGTGAATGCCACACCCACGGTCGGCCCGAGCGGTGGTGTGACGGACTGGATCTCACCGCTCAAGTAGTACTGATGCGGGGGCACCGCGCTGATGTAGCCGATCGTGTTCGCCAGCAGCGGCGTGTCGAAATCGCGGAGTTCTTCGAGTTGGGCGGTGGTGATCATCTCAGTGTTTCAAAGAGAGAGCGTGAGGAACGAAGACGCGCGCGGAATTTATTCCCGAATGGCCGGTCATTTCTTCTCGATCGCGCGCGGCGCGCGCTGGTCGCGACCGTTTTGGTGGAGGATGACAGCGGCGGCTTTTCCATCGGGCCCAGGCTCGAAAGTAAGGCGTGCATCGACGACGCGAAGGAAGAATTCGTTCCTGGCGGAGGGATAGGCTGCCAGCGCGGACTGCCCGGTGAGCTGTGCGGTGAGGTGGGTGTCGGTGGCCTTGATGGTGATGATGCTGAAGGGGCTGAACACGTAGAAGCCTTCGCAGCTTTTCAAATCGTCGGCGGACAAGCGCGCGACAGCCTGCGGCGAGCGCAGAGGAAAGTCCGGCGAGAGCAGATGCATGCCGATGTCGTCGATCTCTGTCCTGCTGTTGGCCAGCACGATGGCGGCGGTGCGTGTTTTCAGATTGAAACCCGCCCATGAGCGGGTGCCGCCCGTGCCGCCGTTATGCCAGAGGAGCGGGCCGTTTTTCGATGGCGTGATCATCCACCCCAACGCCACCTGACTGCCGCGCGGCCCTCTCTTGCCGCGCGGTTTGTGCGTGCGCTCCATTGCGGCAGTGAGCGGGCATTTCTCGATCCCCGCATTCAGCGCGACCCAGCGGAGCAGATCGCGCGGTGTGGAGCGGATCGCGCCCGCTCCTGCGAGCGTGGGGATGTCCCACATGGGGATGGCCTTGCCGTCGAGATGCGGCGCCGCGCTTCTGCCGCGCTGTTCGGCGCTCAGTGTGATGCAGGTGTCAGGCATCGACAACGGTGTGGCAATCCATGAGCGCATCACGTCCTCGTATTCCGCGCCCGCCGTGCGCGCGATGATGTGACCGAGCAGGCCCATGCCGGCGTTTGAATACTCGACGGTTCCTGGCTTCCGCGGTTTTGTGCCTTGCAGCCAGGCGTAGAGCTGCTGCACGGAGTAGTCAGCGTAGGGGTTGGTGGCGTCAGCGGGTTTGAAATTGTCCGGCATCCGCGCGAGGCCCGAGCGGTGCGTGGCAAGCTGCTCAAGGGTGATCGCCGCCGTCGCCGCGTCCAGCTTTAGATCCGCGGGCAGATGCTCCGAGATCGCGTCATTCTCTTTGAGTTTGCCGCCATCCAGCGCGATCTGGAACAGCAGCGCGGTGAAGGTTTTGCTGATGGAGCCGATTTCAAACATCGTGCTCTCGCTGATCACACGCGAATTGCCGCCAAGCCCCGTCTTGCCCTCGGCTATGAATTCGGGCCCCGCCGCTGTCGTGATGCCAGCGATGATTCCTGGCGTCTCTCCAGCAGATACCCGCGCCTTGAGATTCTCCCGCACATGCCCAGGCATGGAGGCTTCAGCCAAATGAGCGAAAGCGAGTGTACACAAAAGGCTGGCCGCAGTTCGATTCATGGCTGCGATGCTAGAACGAAGCGGCAGGGAAGGCCAGCGTCGATTCATCACGCCTGTTGGGGAAGCCATTGAGCGCCAGTGCTTCGGTCCTGAGGATTAGGCGGGGCTTCAGCTAAATTCACCATAACAACAGCAAAAAGCTTGATTCTAAAGCTCCGTGAATATATAATATCCACAAATAAACACATTAACCAACAAACAGCCATGATTCATCCCCAGCCCGTCAATGTTTCAGAACCCAGCCTCGAAAACTTCGAATGGGTCGGTTTTGGCAAGCTCAATGTGCCCGCCGCCCAGTTGCGCTTTGGCTTCCAGCTCGACATCGCTCCAAAGGCTCCGTTTCCACAGATTGTATTTGGATTTGTCGAGCGCGACAGCCATGCGGGGGCGCTTGGACGTGGATTCGCCGTGCGCATCGACCTGGATCGTGGGGAAATATGGGACATCGCGAATGGCAGCGGTCTGGTGGGATGGATCGAGCATCCGCTGGGCATGGCAGCCTTTGACGAGGAGGAACCCATGCTGCTGAGCTGGGAGATCGAGCGCATCGGCTCGGTGCTGATCCCGAAGCTGCAAGTCGGTGGTGAAGAGTGGCTCTACCCGTCCATCCGCTGCGTCGAGGCGCTGCGCATGAGCGCCATCGCCGGCAGCGATACGAGTGATGTGAACCCACATGATCTTTTCATGCACCCCGCCCTGTGGGGCGAGGAGCATCCCTCGGCGAGTGTCGGCGTGTGCCACGAGGATTGAGCGGGTTGATTGCAGTTTGAACTCCCATTCCCCCGGCGCTAACGATGCAGCGCCATGTCCAAATCAGCCAACGCTCCCTCCGCAGATCGTCTCTCCAGCAAGCGCGTGCTCGTCACGGGTGGCGCGGGATTCATCGGCAGCGCGCTCGTCTGGGAGCTGAATCGTCGCGGCTGCGAGGACATCGTGGTCAGCGACAAACTCGGCACCGATGAGAAATGGCGCAACCTCGTGCCATTGAAGTTTGCCGACTACATCGACGGCAATGAACTGCTCGACCGCGTGATCGACCAGCCCGATGCGCTGGGGAAATTTGATCTCATTCTGCATCTCGGCGCCTGTTCCGCCACGACGGAGTGCGATTCGGATTATCTGATGCGGAACAATTTTCAATACACCCGCGACCTCTGCGCATGGTCGCTCGCGCGCGGCAGCCGCTTTGTCTATGCGTCATCGGCTGCAACGTACGGCGATGGCGGGCAGGGAATGGACGACCGCTGTGACGCGCTGCACCGCCTGCGGCCGCTGAACATGTACGGCTACTCGAAGCATCTCTTTGACCAGCACGCGCAGCGCGGCGGCTTTCTCGACAAGGTCGTCGGCCTCAAGTATTTCAACGTCTATGGCCCGAACGAGGATCACAAGGCGGAAATGCGATCCGTCGTCCACAAAGCCTACGGCCAGATCACCAGCACGGGCCGCGTCAGCCTCTTCAAATCACACCGGCCCGACTACAAAGATGGCGAGCAGATGCGCGACTTCCTCTATGTGAAGGACGCCGTGCGCATGACGCTGCACCTTGCCTCCGCGCCTCTGGCCGGCGGTCTCTACAATCTCGGCTCCGGCGAGGCGCACACATGGCTCGAACTGACGTGCGCCATCTTCGCCGCGCTAGGACTCAAGCCACGCATCGACTTCATCGACATGCCCGAGGCGCTGCGCGAAAAATATCAATACCACACCTGCGCCGCCATCGAGAAGCTCCGCGCCTCCGGTTTCAAAGACGGGATCACATCGCTTGAAGAAGCCGTGCGCGATTACGTCGTGAACTATCTCGCGGGCGACAAACGCTTGGGTGACGAGTAGCCCGGCTACTTTGCCACAGCCAGCCCGAGATACGCCTTCACATTTGCAAAGCAGATGTTCCGCACCATGCCGCCCACGAGATCGTAGTCAGCTGGGATCTCGCCGGACTCGATGTCGCGGCCGAGGAGATTGCACAGGGTGCGGCGGAAGTACTCGTGACGCGGGAATGACATGAAGCTGCGGCTGTCGGTGAGCATTCCGATAAAGCGGGAGAGGAGGCCGAGATTGGAGAGCGCATTGATCTGCCACTCCATGCCTTCTTTCTGATCGAGAAACCACCAGCCGCTGCCGAACTGCATCTTCCCCGGCATGGAGCCGTCGGCGTAATTGCCGGCCATGGTGCCGAAGACAAAGTTCGCGCTCGGGTTCACATTGTAGAGCACCGTCTTGGGTAGCGCGTTCTCGGTGTCGAGCCGGTCGAGGAAGCGCGACAGCCGCTCCGCCTGCGGCCAGTCGCCGATGGAATCACAGCCGACATCGGCGCCGACCTGGCGCGCGAGGCGGCTGTTGTTGTTGCGAACGGGTCCGAGATGGAGCTGCATCGTCCAGCCCTTGGCGGCGTTCAGCCTGCCGACGTGTAGCATGATGTTGCTGGCAAACTGATCCTGCTCCTGCGCGGTGGCAGCGGTGCCGCTGCGGGCTTTTTGGAAGATGCGCTCGGCTTCGGAATCGCTGATAAAACTGGCGTGGCAGTAATTGAGGCCGTGATCGGACAGACGACCACCGACCGAGTGGAAGAAGTCGTGCCGCTGCGCCAGCGCATCGAGCAGCGAGGCGTAATTTTTCACCTCGATGCCGCTGGCGGCGCTGAGCGCATCGCACCACGCATTCCACGTCTCCGGCTGATGAACCGTGAGCGCTTTGTCAGGCCGGAAGGTGGGATAGACGCCGACCTCGAATCCATCGGCGGCGCATTTGCGGTGATGCACGAGGTCATCAACGGGATCATCCGTGGTGCAAAGCGCGCGGACTTTGAAGCGGCGCAGAATGCCGCGCGCGGAGTTGCCAGGTTGCGCGAGCTGCTCGCAGGTTTGGTCCCATATCCTGCCAGCAGTGCTTTCATCGAGCAGCTCATCGATGCCAAAATAGCGTTTCAATTCGAGATGCGTCCAGTGGTAGAGCGGATTGCGCAGCGTATGCGGCGCGGTGCGCGCCCAGGCCATGAATTTATCGCGCGGCTCCGCGCTTCCCGTCACCAGTTCCTCGGCCACGCCATTCGCGCGCATGGCCCGCCATTTATAATGATCGCCCGCCAGCCAGATGTCGAAAAGATTGCCGAACTGCCTGTCGTCCGCGATGTCTTTGGGCGGCAGATGATTGTGGTAATCGAGCACCGGCTCGTCTTTGGCAAAGTCGTGATACAGCCGGCGCGCTGCTTTGGTGGAGAGAAGAAAATCGTCGTGGATGAATGACATGGCGGCACATGGTTGCGCGGTGAAGTTGTTTGGCAAATCAATCTGCCGCTGGTGGCTTCCGCGTGCGGATTGTGCGGGTGACACGTCAATGCTCAGCTTCTCTGCCGGTGAAGCTGCGGCTTCACCACCCCGGACATTGCCGCTCGAGTTGGAAGACGATCATCACCGAGGAAGTCGGTGATGCGCGTTGCTCCGACCTGCGGATCGCGGACGAGCGCGGGGTAATCGACCTCCAGCAAGCTCACGCGCGAGTGCTTGCGCAGCACGGTGAGGATTTCGAGCGCGTGCTTTTGCTGCGCGGCTTCGAGATGCTCGCGCTCGGTCTTCGGATTGGTGCCTTTGTGCGCCAGCATCTGCCACTGGCTGGCCACCACCTCCTGCACGGGCCGGGTCATGAAGATGATTTTGAATTTGTGCTTCGGCGGCAGGTTCGGCAGCAGGGCGCTGATGACCTTGGTGGCCTTGCCGTAGGCCTGCTCGATGATGAGCGGGCGCTTGGGCAGGTTCTTGATGTCTTCCCACTCCCAGTAGCCTTCGGGGTTGTCGATGTCGGCCTCGCGTTTGCCATCGTGCATGAGCTCCATGCCACCGGCGCGGAGCATCTGCATCATGAGGCTGGTGCCGCTGCGTGGCAGGCCGCTGACGAGGACGAACTCCTGATCCGCAGGCATGTCGCTCTTCATCGCGGCGGCTTGCTCGCGCTTCTCAGTCATGCGGCGTTGGCCTTCGGCGGCGAGGGCGGCCACGCGGGCGGCGCTTTCCTGGCGGACGCGCTCGGTGCGCTCTTGTTCGGCTTTGCGGTGCTCGCTGCGCAGGAGTTTCAGTTTCAAAAGAGCGCCGTCAGCGGCGTCAGTATTTCCTTGGCTGCGCAAGGCTTGGGCGAGGTAATGCCATGCGGGATAAAAATGCGGCGAGAGCTGCGTGGCGAGGCTGAGTGCCTGCGCGGCGGCGGCCCATTGCTTGAGCGTGACCAAGGCGACGCCGAGCAGGAAATGGCCTCGTGGATTGCCGTATTGGTAGCCCGTGGCGGCGAGCGCGTAATCGATGGCGGCTTCGGGATCGTCGAGATGCAGAGCCGAGCGGGCGAGGCCGATATTAGCGAGTGCATTTTGCGGATCGACCTCGAGCATGGTGCGACAGGTCTGCTGGCAGTCTTCCCAGCGGTGCAGTTTGAGCAGCGCCTCGATGCGCAGGCTCAGGTAGGCGAGATCACGCGGACGCTGCTCCGCGACGATGGCGAGGTGCTCCAGCGCCTTCGCGGGCTGCTTGCGCTCGATGGCAATGTTCGCCTGGATCATGTGCGCGCCGGTTTTGTCGCCAAAGCCTTCCAAAATGGTCGCGACGGTCTTTTCTGCCTCGTTCAACAAGCCGAGGCGCAGGTAGCAGCGAGCGAGCACTTGCGCGTAATCGAGGCGCTCGGGGTAACGATGATAAATGTCCTCCAGCATCGGCAGCGCCTGCTCATGGCGGCCGGTGTCCATGCAGGTGCGGGCCATGTTCCAGGTGTTCTCGCGGTTCGCTTCCTCCGCAGCCTCGCCGGGATCGTCGGAGATCTCGTTGATGTAGCCGAGATCGACGAACTGCTGCAGCAGCGCCTTGTTGTCGGCGTCGGTGAGCTGGGACGAATGGGTCCTATGCGACTTATATGACTTATCTGTCTCTTCCCATGTCGGGATGGTCTTCACTTCAGGCGCATTTTGGAAAGCCTCACGCAGCACGCGGCCTTCCATGTCTTGGCCCACTGGCAAATTAAAATACGTCAGCACCGTCGGCGTCACATCCAGCAGACGAGCACCGTAGATGAGCGCGTCCTGTTTGAAGCCGGGGCCAGCGGAAACTAAGATCCCCTGGGGGCGATGCCACACGGTGATGCCAGCGGGCACTCGCGGCGTGAAGGTGGGGCGCAGGTGATCGCTGTGGAAACCGTGGTCGCTCACCAGCATGATCGCGGTGTCAGGACCGGCGATCTGCATCAGGCGGGCCAGCAGCAGGTCGTGAAAGCGGTAGGCGCTGTTCACCACGTCTTTGTAGAGCGCGAAGTCAGCGTCCGGCGCGCCCGGCATCTGCGGCGGGTGGTAGGGCATGAACTCGTGGCAGATTTCGTCGATGGCGCGGTAATAGATCGCCGTGAAGTCCCAGTCAGGCCGGTTCTCCATCAGCCAGCACGCGGCGGAGTGAACGCTGCTGGCTTCCGCGAGACGTTGCGCCAGATGCCAGAGGCGCTGGTCCTTCTTTTGATCAATCGTCGGCGCATCCGGCACAAACAAGCGCAGAACTTCATCCGGGTCGATGTCCCAGGGGCTTACACGGCGCTCGTTGAGATACTCGGCGAGATCTTCCGGCCAGTAAGTGCCCGGCGCGGGTTTGGGCCAGTCCTCCGGCGCGTCCTCCTCCTGATGCTTGAAGCTGTTGTAGAGGTTCGAGACGATGCAGCCCTGCGGATGCTGCTCCCCCTGCGTGGCGAACCAGCTCACGACGTGCGATTTGAGTCCGCGCTCCCCCAGCATCTCCCACACCGTCTTGCAGCGCCGTGTGGAAGCGGAGACGGGCACCACCTGCCCGGCGGCATTCACCTCGGTGAATCCAGGCACACCATGATGATACGCATGTTTCCCGGTGGCGATGCTCGTCCACAGCATCGGCGAGAGCTGCGGGTCCAGCGTGGTGAGATTGCCCGA
>JANPIW010000840.1:0-1755 GCA_031425215.1 Verrucomicrobiaceae bacterium | reverse complement strand
GGCTGGAGTTTTACAGCCATCTCTTCCACGAGATGCAGGAGCCGTGGATTCTTTACCTCGCGCTGCTGCTCCATGACACGGGCCGCGCGGCGAACACGCGCGCCCATGACGACGAGAGCACGGTGCTCGCCGATGCCGTGGCGCGGCGGCTGCAGATCAAGGGCGAGCGCAGGCGGCTGCTCATCTTCCTTGTGAACAATCATCTGCTCTTTTACCGCACCGCCACGAGCAAGAGCCTCGAGGACCCGAAGGTGATCGAGGACTTCTGCAACATCGTGCGCAGCAAGCAGCATCTCGACGCGCTGCTGGTGATGACGGTCGCGGACTCACGCGGCACGAGCGAGCAGAGCTTCAGCGGATTCAAGGAGGCGTCCATCCGGCAGCTTTATCACGCGGCGCTCCTGTGCCTCGACGCGCCGGCGGACTACATGCGCCTGGCGAGCGCGCCGGTGGAGCAATTGAAGGCCGACGTGCTGCGCGAGCTTGGCGCGGGCTACGAGCGCGAGATCGAGGCGCACTTCGAAAACATGCCGCGCTCGTACTTCAGCTTCCGCGACGCACCGAGCATCGCCGCGCACATCACGCAGTTCCGGGATTTTTTCACCCGCCTCATGCGCGACGATCCCGCAGCGGCGCTGGTCCCGGTGATGCGATGGATCGACCACCCCGAGCAGGGCCACAGCGAGCTGGTCGTCACCAGTTGGGACCGTCACCTGCTCCTGGCCCGCATCGCCGGAGCGCTGGCCGCAGAGAGCATCAACATCCTGAGCGCAAAACTGTTCCAGCGCGCCGACAATCTCGTGCTCGACGTGTTCCGCGTGTGCAACACGAACCTCACCGCCGTGACCTCGAAGAGCGCGCGGCAGCGCGTGGAGAAGGCCGTGAACGAGGCATTTGCCAGCGAGTCCTTCGATTTCTCCGCGCGCATCGCCGCGAAGAAGAAACCCACCGGCAATGTGCTGGACATCTCCGCCGACATTCCCCAGCGCGTGCATATCACGAATAGCATCTCGCCCGACAACACCGTGATCGAGCTACAGGCCGTGGACCGCCTCGGCCTGCTTTATGATGTGTTCACGGGCATCGGCGCGCTCGGTCACAACATCACCCATGCGCGCATCAACACCGAGCAGGGCGCGGCCATCGACACTCTCTATGTGCAGGACCAGGCCGGCCAAGTGATCACCGACCGCGACGCGCTCATCGCGTTAAGGGAGCGGCTGGAGATCATCATCTTCGGCTCTGCGCTGCCTCCGTCACAAAGCAGCGGCCCACCGGGACGATCCCGCGCCTAGGCTCAGACTGGATCATAGACGGATGCACAATGCTCATCTCGCGGGAGCGAGATGACTACTTTGCTTCGCGAATTCCGGACTTCACCATCGCAATGGCGCGGCTGATCTCCTTGTCGGGCTTGCCGCCTTGCTTCGCGATCTTGATCGCCTGGTTGATGGTCTTGACGGCCTCAACCTTGTTGCCGCCTTTGTTGCCGGTCGCGTTCTGGAGATGGTCTTTTGCTTTTTCGAGCAGGCCAATGGGCGCCGGGCTTTTCTTTGCTTCTTGAAGAAGCTCGACCGCCTTCTCCATGCGGGGCTGGTTTTCAGCGGCGCTCAGCGAGCTGAGCGTTCCGAGCGCGATGCAAACGGCGGCGATGATGCGGGTGAGGTGATGTTTCATTGGGTTGAGTGGTCTGGTGAAACTCATCGGGCGTGAGAATCACGGAGTCTGCCAGGCATTGAAGATGTAGCTGTTGCT
>JANPIW010000839.1:0-2431 GCA_031425215.1 Verrucomicrobiaceae bacterium | reverse complement strand
AGGCGGCGTCTCGAAGGACGCACAACGCCGATGCAGGTTCGATGACCGACATCCCCGCCACGCTGCCTCCACGCCCCGCCGCCAACCTGGTGGGGTTCGCGTGGGGCAAGCTCGGAGATCTCCTCGACGGCCCGTTCCGCGCGCTGCAGAGCCACATCGGCGCGCATCGCATGGCCTATGTCTTCCTCGCGCCCAATCTGATCGTCTTCGGCCTCTTCTCTTTCTGGCCGATGATCCTCAACTTCTGGATCGCCTTCACCGGCGGTCAATCCGTACTCCTGGCCGAGCGGCCCTTCGTCGGCCTCGATAATTTCCGCGAGCTTCTGGGCTGCGAGAGCTGGCTCGATCCCAAGAGCTGCCCGGTAGCGGGCTATTCCTTCTGGACGGGCATCTGGAACACGCTGTTCTTCGCCATCGTGCAGGTGCCGATCATGATCGTGGTGGCGCTGACGACCGCGATCATCCTCAACCGCGACATCAAAGGACGCGGCTTCTGGCGAGCGGTGTATTTCTATCCGGTGATGCTCTCGCCGGTCGTGGTGGCGGTGATCTGGGACTGGGTGCTGAAGCGGCGCGGTATCCTCAATTCGGTGCTTGAGGATGCGGTGAACGGATGGAACCGGCTTTTCGCATGGGCGCCCTTCCTGACGTTTTCCGACTACCGCCCTATCAACTGGCTGATCGACGTCCAGTCCGGGTGGCCCATGTTCTGGGTTATCTTCGTCTACACCTGGGGGCATCTGGGCTTCTACATGCTGATCCTGCTCGCCGGCCTCCAGGCGATCCCTAAGGATCTCTACGAGGCGGCCGAGATGGACGGCACGTCGAAATCGCGCGCCTTCTGGCGCATCACGCTGCCGCTTCTGATGCCCACGATGATCGTGGTGCTGGTGCTCAGCCTGATCCGCGCCTTCCAGGTCTTCGACGAAGTCTACGTGCTCACCGGCGGCGGGCCGGGACAGGCGACCAAGATGATCATCCAGCACATCTATGAGAGCGCCTTCATCGGCGACGCCAAGCGCTATGGCATCGCCTCGGCCTCCTCGATGCTGGTGGCGGGGCTGCTGCTGCTGCTGACGTTGGCGCAGCTGATCGCGACGAGGAAGAAGGCTGGAGGATGACGATGGGCTGCAGAAGCATCGTGCGTCCTTCGAGACGCGCCCTGCGGGCGCTCGTCAGGATGAGGAGCGTTGGCGGCCCGCAAGTTTCAAGGCGCCTCATCCTGAGGAGCCGCGAAGCGGCGTCTCGGAGGACGCACCAGTCTGATGCAGCATGGAGCCGGCCATGGTGACGGCCACCGACGTCTCAGGCTTCCTCGGCCGCCGCCGGTCGCGCCACGGCTGGCACTGGACCGACTGGCTCTCCTACGCCTACCTCGGCATCGGCGTGCTGCTCGTGGCGCTGCCGATCTTCTGGATGTTCATGTCCTCGATCAAGTCGCCCCGGGCCCTGACCGAGAACGATCCCCGCCTGCTGCCCTACGAACAGCTGACTGCGCCTTCCGCGGACGGTGCCCGCCAACTCAGCGTCTTCGTTTGGACAAGGCCGGACGGGACCAAGGCCGACGTCGCCTTCGTCGGCCCGCGCGGCGCCAACGCCCGCGTCTTCGAGCTCGGCAAGCCCAACGAGATCATCGACGTTCCGCGCTCAGCGCTCACGCGCAAGGACATCGTCCAGCCGCGCTTCGAAAACTACACGGAGCCCACGATCGGCTCGACGCAGTCGCGCACCTTCAATTTCCTGCGCTATTTCTGGAATTCGACCTTCGTGACGGTCGTCGCGACGCTTCTGACGCTGGTGGTCAACGCCATGGCGGCCTTCGCGCTGTCGAAATACAAGTTCAAGGGCCGCGATGCGATGGTGATCGTCATCGTCTCGACGCTCCTGATCCCGCCGACCGTCATCCTCGTGCCGTTGTTCATGACGGTGTCGTCGCTGGGCATGCTGAACTCGCTCTGGGGCGTCATCATCCCGGCTATCGCCACACCCACCGGCGTCTTCCTGCTCCGCCAGTACATGCTGACGATCCCCGACGAGTTACTGGAAGCGGCGCGCATGGACGGCGCGTCGGAATGGAAGATATTCTGGCGCATCATGCTGCCGCTCTCGCTGCCGGCTCTGTCGGTGCTCGCGATCCTCTCGGTGATGTGGCGGTGGAACGATTTCATGTGGCCGCTGATCGTGCTGACGCAGTCCGAGGTCTTCACGCTGCAACTCGGCCTCTCGACGTTCAAGGGCGAGCTCAACGACAACATGCACCACTTGCTGGCGATGACGGTGCTGACGCTGCTGCCGGTGACGCTGGTTTTCGTGGTGCTGCAGAAGCACATCACCACAGGCATCGCCAACACGGGGCTGAAGTGAATGTCCACGCTTGAGCTGCGCCAGGTTACGAAGAACTTCGGCCCGACCAAGGTCATTCACGGCATCG
>JANPIW010000838.1:0-3227 GCA_031425215.1 Verrucomicrobiaceae bacterium | reverse complement strand
TGGCAGGGGGCGAAGCTGACGGTGGCAGGGGGCGAGGCTGGCGGTGGCAGGGGGCGAGGCTGGCGGTGGCAGGGGGCGAGGCTGGCGGTGGCAGGGGGCGAGGCTGGAGATGGCAGGGCGCGAGGTTGGCGGTGGAAGTGGGTGAGGCTGGCGATGGCAGGGGCAAGGTTGCCGGTGGCAGGGGGCGAGGCTGCCGGTGGCAGGGGGGTTAGGTGGTGATGGGGGTGCTGTAGGTGAAGCTGCGGACGGTCACGCCGTTCACGGCGGCGGCGGCGCGGATGGTGAGGGGGCCGCTGAGGGCGGCGGGGAGGACGGCGAGGATTTCGGTGTCGGTGATGCGCAGGTAGGTGGTGAGGCGGACTTCGGCACCGCCACCGGGTTTGGCAAAGAGGCCTTCGGCGACGTTGGTTTTGTCGAACTTGAGGTTGTCGCCATCGACGCGGATGCCACCGGCGACGACGTAGTGGTCGAGCTGGCCGTTGTCGGTGGAGGTGATGGTGTCTATATGAAGCAGTTGGGGTTGTCGAAAACATCCAACGGATTCGGACTGTCCCAGTATAGATTCTTCATGCGAGCAAGCGAGGTTGAGCGCCGCGTTCAGGAGCAGCATGAAAACATAGCCGTGTATCAGAAGGCAAGCACAATTTTCAGGCACTGGGCGCGTATCTGCGCCGTCCGCGCCAGAGGTGGCTTGCCTTTGCAAGCTTCATGCCTAGCTGGTGCGTCATGCTGGAAACGCCACCGTCACTGCCGACCCTTGCTGAGATCGAGGCCGCCAAGGCTCTGATCCGCGCGCATATCCACGAGACGCCGGCGTATCGCTGGCCGCTGTTGGATGCGGCGACGGGGTGCGAGCTGTGGATGAAGCACGAGAACCACACGCCGGTGGGGGCTTTCAAGATTCGCGGCGGGCTGGTGTATATGAATGAGCTGCGCCGCGAGCTGCCGGCGGTGCGCGGTGTGATCGCGGCGACGACGGGGAATCACGGTCAGTCCATCGCGTATGCGGCGCGGCTGAACGGGCTGCGGGCGGTGATCGTGGTGCCGCATGGGAACAACCCGGAGAAGAACGCGGCGATGCGGTCGCTGGGCGCGGAGCTGGTGGAGCACGGGCGGGAGTTTCAGGAGGCGCTGGAGTTCTCGCGCGAGCTGGCGGCGCAGGAGGGCCTTCATGCGGTGCCCTCGTTTCATCCGTGGCTGGTGCGCGGGGTGGCGACGTATGGGCTGGAGCTGTTCCGCGCGGTGGGTGATCTGGACGCGGTCTTTGTGCCCATCGGTCTGGGCTCGGGCTTTTGCGGCATCGCGGCGGCGCGTGAGGCGCTGGGGATGAGTGCGAAGATCATCGGCGTGGTGTCGGAACATGCGCCGGCTTATGCGCTGTCGTTCCGCGAGGGGAGATGCATGGAGCAACCGAGCACGACACGGGTGGCCGAGGGCGTGGCGTGCAAGACGCCGAACGCCGATGCGCTGCGCCTGGTGACGCGATACGCGCACGACATCGTGACGGTGAGCGACGCGGAGGCTACCGCCGCGATGCGGGAGATCATCCAGGCCACGCACAACCTCGCCGAGGGCGCGGGCGCGCTGGCCTATGCGGCGATCAAGAAGCACCGCGATGCGTGGAGGGGCAAACGCATTGGGTGCATCCTCACCGGCGGCAATGCGAGCATGAGCCTGCTGGCGGAGGTGCTTTCGAGCCGGAGGCTCGATGGAAATTAGCCGGTGTTGGAGCGAGGCTCTGCGAGCGGGAACCACCGGACAAACAAAGCAGGATTCCCGGCCGCCCGAAGGGATCAGGCCGGGACGCGCATACCGGACCGCACCATCCTGAGGCTTCGCGCTGCTAGGATTCGCTATGCCATCAGTCCGGTGGTTCCGCTCGCCGAGCCTCGCTTCACCACCGGCTACCTTCCTCCGAGCCTCCGGCTTGGTATGACCTTGTTCGTGCGATGGCGGTGTCTCGGTGAAAACACATGCCCCGCTCCCGTAGGGAGCACGGATGGTAGCCGGTGGTGGAGCGAGTCATCGAGCGAGAACCACGGGACCCGCAATGCCGGATGACACCCCTATCAAGCGCGCGTCCCGGCAGGGGACGCTGGAAGCGTGCGCGTGATTCCGGCGTCCCTGCCGGGACGCATGCTTTGAACAGGCGCGCACTCGATTCCAAACCGGTGGTTCCCGCTCGCAGAGCCTCGCTTCACCACCGGCTACCTTCCTCCGAGCCTCCGACTCGCAACAACAGGCCGGGTGCAATTCTCGCGGCCAGGCTCCGCGGCGGGGAACGGGAGCTGAGAACCGGGAACATCGGATTTTCCATTTGAGAAATCCCTCCACGGGTGGACTATGGCCGCCCGCAAGCGTTGTCACAGGCTCACGTGGCGGAATTGGTAGACGCGTTAGACTCAGGATCTAATGAGTAACATCGTGGAGGTTCGAGTCCTCTCGTGAGCACCATCGCTGATGACAACGCGACCCGCGCAGACGCGCGGGCGGGAGGGAAAGGCAGGATGCATAACGACGACCCCAGCGACAATCATCCGGCAACCGCAGGCGGGCATGATCCGCGCTTTGTGAGACAAGCCTTCGCGGGCATCGCGCCGCGCTATGTGCTGACCAATCATGTGCTGAGCCTCGGCATCGACGTGCTGTGGCGGCGGGCGACGGCGCGGCTGGTGGCTTCATTCGCACCGAAGCGTGTGCTCGACCTCGCCACCGGCAGTGGTGATCTGGCCGTGGCGGTGCAGCGCGCGTGCCCGGCGGCGCGGGTGATCGGCGCGGATTTCTCCGTGCCCATGATGGCGCAGGCGTCCGCTCAGGGGTTTGCATCGCTGATCGCCGCGGACGCGCTGAACCTGCCCTTTCAAGATGGGAGCTTTGATGTGGTGACGGTCGCATTCGGCCTGCGCAACATGGCATCGTGGACTGATGCGCTCACGGAGATGCGCCGTGTGCTGCGTGATGGAGGGCGGCTCGTCATCCTCGATTTCTCGCTGCCCACCTTCGCGCCCGCGCGCGCCGCGCATTTGTTTTACCTGCGCCGCGTGATGCCGCGGATAGCTGGATGGATCACGGGTGAGCGCGCCGCGTATGAGTATCTGTGCGGCTCCATCGAGCGCTTTCCATCCGGCAAAGACATGGAGGAACTGCTGCTGGAGCGTGGATTCCGCGAGCCGGTCGCACGCCCGCTCACCTTTGGAATCGCATCATTGTATTGCGCCACGAGGTGA
>JANPIW010000837.1:0-3371 GCA_031425215.1 Verrucomicrobiaceae bacterium | reverse complement strand
GCCACGACGCCCGCCATGCCATCCCGAGAGCCGGCCCTCCGGTCCGCCGTGGTTTGCATGGAAGATTTTTCCGCCCGCCGCAGTCGTGAAACCGTTCGCGCGAAAATGCTCGGGCAGCGTGAGCTTGCCCGCGATCTGTTTCGAGAGCCGCCAGTCCTGCTCATTGCCGAAAACACCGCTCGTGGATGGCAGCATACCGGTGAGCAACGAGGTGCGTGACGGATTGCAGAGGGCGTAGTTGCAGTGCGCGTTGGTGAAACGCATCCCCATCTTCGCGAGACGGTCCATGTTCGGTGTGCGCGCCTGCGGATGCCCGCCCATCCAGCCGATCCAGTCATTGAGATCATCCGCGATGATGAAGAGCACATTCGGCGCGCCCTTTGGCACCGTGCCAATCTGAAAAGGCAACGCTGATTTCGCGGCAGGAGCCACATCTGACTTGGATTTCGATGTCGTTTTCTTCTTTGTCGCGCCATCAGCCGACAACGCGAAAGCCGCCGCCATCACCGCCGCGAAGAATCTAGAAACCCGAGCCATTTTCCATCGAACCATAAGCCCCGAAAGGAGCACGAGCGGCGCTGAATGCAAAGGCGAAGCGCGAATGTCGTGCGCTCATTCCAGATACCTGATGCGCTTGTTGATGTCGGTGTTGATGGAGTGGTAGGGCTGCGAGAGATTTCCTGCGGCGAAGAGCGTCTGACGCATGTGCTCCATGTCGTCCTCGCCGATGGCGTCGGTGAAAATGGGCATGAGATATTCGATGCCGGCGCGAGAGGGCTTCATGAGATGCGGGTCATACAGTGAGGGATGCATCGAGCGCGCGTGAATGAGACCCCAGCGGTCGCGGAAACGGTTGGCATCATAGCCCTCGACGTGGAAACCATCCTTGGCGTTGTATTGGAGGATGGCCGTGGCGTTGTTGCGGCCTTCAACGAGGAGTTCGACGGCTTTCGCGCCGAGTTGCGCGCCATAAAAGCGGTCGAACAAAATGGGCCGGCCTCCGCGCTGCGTGTGGCCCACTTTGCGCGTGAATATGGCCTCGCGCGCCGACTCGCCGCGCCGGTAATCCTGAAAATATTTGTCGCCGATCATTTTGATCAGCCTTCCGCGCAGCGCCTCGGACGCGCCTGACAAGGCCACGTTCCCGGCGGGATCGTAGCTCTTCACCTCGTCACCGAGTTCATTGCCATGCTCATCGACGATGCCCTCGCCGCAGACGATGACGACGTTCTTTTGCAGGTCGTAAATCTGTTTCACGCGCTCGACCAGACGCTCCAGGTTCAGCGCGTGCTCCGGCACGAGAATCAAATCCGGACGGCCATAAGCGGAGCCGAGCGCGATGTAGCCGGAGTGCCTGCCCATGACCTCGACGATGCAAATGCGCCTGTGGCTCTCAGCCGTGGTGCGAAGACGCTCGACGCCGGACGCGGATACGAACACCGCTGTCGCGTAGCCTGGCGTGACGTAGTTCACGATGTTGTTGAGGTCGAAAGTCGCGCGCGATTCGAGCCGCGAATAGACCTCGCCCTTTCCATCCGCGCCTGGTTTCTTCACAAACTCATCCGGTTCGCTCGGGTAGTTCAGTCCGAGATCGTTGTCGATGGTCTTTGGCGCGAGCACGGTTGGCAATCGCTCGGCCAATGGCTGCAATCCGTTGAGCGTGCCATCACCGCCGACGCAGATCAGCCCCTCAATGCCTAGTCTCTCCAAACGGCCGATGATCATGTCGAGATCCTCTTTCTTGTTGGGATCAACGAAATCTCGGGAGGAACCCAGCAGCGTGCCGCCCTTCGTGGGATCAAGCTCCGGGATCTCCTGGTAGAGAGGATTGAGATGCACATGCGGCACGCGCGGATTGAAGAGGCAGTTGAATCCTTTGATGAGGCCGATGACCTCGACCTTGAGTTTGTTCGCGCGCACGACGGCGCCCTGGATGGTGGCATTGAGGGCAGGGGTGTCGCCGCCTGCGGTGAGGATTCCGATTCGCTTCATGTGGTGGGGGTTGGGAGATGTTAGGGGAGAAACGTCTGCATCATTTTCTGTGCCATGTCGCGCGGCATTGCAGGAATCATCGCGTGCCTGCCGCGGAGAAAACGGCTTTGTGTTCCGGCGTGCTCTCGCCACGATGCGCGCCGCATGAAGCCCATCGTCCAGATTTCCCTCGACCTCACGAACATCGACGAAGCTCTCGAAACCGCCGCGCTGGCGATGAGGGCAGGAGTGGACTGGCTCGAAGCCGGCACGCCGCTCATCCTTGCGGAAGGATTACACGGCGTTCGTGCTTTGCGGAAAGCCTTTCCGAACACGCCGATCGTCGCTGACTTGAAGACAATGGATGGCGGCTACCTCGAAGCCGAGATGATGGCAAAGGCGGGCGCGACTCATGTCGTCGTGATGGCGCGTGCTCATGCGGAGACGATCAAGTGCGTCGTTAAAGCCGGGAAGGATTTCGGCTGCAAGGTGATGGGCGACAACATGGTGTGCGAGAGCATGATCGAAGGCGCGAAATTCCTCGAAGACCTCGGCTGCGATTTTGTCATCCACCACATCGGCTACGATGAGCGCCGTGGCATCGCCGCATCAGGAAGGCGGATGCCGAGTCCGCTCGATCAACTGCGCGAGGTCGTGAATGCCGTGAAGATTCCTGTCCAAGCCGTCGGCGGTCTCAGTCTCGAACAAGCGATCCAATGCCCGCAGTATGGCGCGCCACTCGTGGTGCTCGGCGCTCCACTCACCATTGACGCTGATGCCTTCAAAACCGCTGCCGGCGATCTCGAGGCATCGTTGCGTTTGATCTGCGAGGCCATTCATGCGCAGGACGTTCCAGCTTTCTAATCCCCACCCTCTCATCATGAAATCCGCCGCCGTCGTCAACTTCGCACCCGAGAAGGGATCCGTCGAAATCCGTGAGATCGAAACACCCACCATCGGGGCCGAGGACGTGCTCCTGGAGGTGGCCAATGTCGGCGTCTGCGGCAGTGATCTGCATCAGTGGACGGCTGACCACTCGTGGCCGGTGAATTATCCCGTCGTGCTCGGCCATGAGTTTGGCGGACGCATCGTCGAGGTCGGCAAGGACGTGGAGGGATGGAGGGAAGGGGATCGAGTCGTCTCCGAGACGGCGGCCATCATCTCACCGAACAATCCGATGACGAAGCGCGGCCTCTACAATCTCGATCCGACGCGCAAGGGTTTCGGCTACGGAGTGAATGGCGCGATGACAAAGCATGTGCGCGTCCCGGCGCGCATCTTGCATCACGTTCCCGATCAGCTCCCGTTTGAGCAGGCGTGCCTCACCGAGCCTTGCTGCGTGGCTTACAATGCCGTCGTGAAGAACGCGCGCATCGAGCCGGGTGATCGCGTCGTCGTAC
>JANPIW010000836.1:0-12929 GCA_031425215.1 Verrucomicrobiaceae bacterium | reverse complement strand
CCCCTGCCGGGGCGCGCGCTTGAATGGGACCGACTCTCGTCCGCCATGTTCCGGTGGTTCTCGCTCGGTGACTCGCTTCACCACCGGCTAATTTCTTTTCTGCCTCCGGCAGAGAAGAAGGTTCGGAGCCGTTGCCGCAATCGGCGGTCCTTTTCCCGCGTATGACGAAACGAAGGAGCTTGCCAGGCTTTTGAGGAATCCATGCTTCGATTGTCATCAGCACCGCGTCATCGGGCATTGGCGCTGCGTTGCAAGAACTGGCTTGGCTTTGATCTCGTACATTCATAACAGCACCCGTTCCGCCACATGCCCTTCCACGTCGGTGAGGCGGTAGTAGCGACCTTGGAATTTGAAAGTAAGCCGCGTGTGATCCACGCCGAAGCAGCGCAGGATCGTCGCGTTGAGATCATGCACATGGACCGGATCGCGCGTGACGCTGTAGCAAAAATCATCCGTCTCACCGTAGGTGATGCCGGGCCGCACGCCGCCGCCTGCCATCCACATGGTGAAGCAGCGTCCGTGGTGATCGCGTCCGAAGTTCGTCGAGGTCAGCCGGCCCTGGCTGTAGGTGGTGCGGCCAAACTCGCCGCCCCAGACGACGAGGGTGTCATCGAGAAGGCCGCGTTGTTTGAGATCGGTCAGCAGAGCGGCGCTGGGCTGGTCCACGTCATTGCATTGCAGCGCGAGATTGGTGGGCAGGTTATAGTGCTGGTCCCAACCGCGATGATAGAGCTGGATGAAACGGCAGCCGCGCTCCGCGAGGCGTCGCGCGAGCAGGCAGTTCGCCGCAAAGGTGCCGGGCTTGCGCGCCTCGTCGCCATACATTGCGAAGGTGCTCTCCGGCTCGTCCTTTACGCTCGTCAGCTCGGGCACTGATGTTTGCATCCGGTAAGCCATCTCGTATTGCGCGATGCGCGTGCTGATCTCGGGATCGAGCGTCTCCGCGTACTGTCGCTGGTTTAGCGCGCCGAGTGTGTCGAGCATTTTTCTTCGCGCAGTCGCGGACACGCCGTCGGGATTTGAGAGATACAAAACGGGATCGCCGCTGCTGCGGAAGCTCACGCCTTGATGGTTCGACGGCAGAAACGCGGAACCCCACAGCCGCGCAAAGAGCGGATCGGCGGGCGACACGGCGCTGCCGCGCGAGATGAGCACGACAAAGGCGGGCAGGTCGTTGTTCTCGGTGCCGAGGCCGTAGCTCATCCAGCTCCCGAGGCTGGGGCGGCCTGGCTGCTGATGACCCGTCTGCAAAAACGTGATCGCCGGATCGTGATTGATCGCCTCGCTGTTTACCGAGCGGATGAAACAGATGTCATCCGCGCGTTTCGCAATGTGCGGCAACAGCTCACTCACCCACGCGCCGCTTTTTCCGTGCTGCGCGAATTTGAACGGCGAGGGCGCGACGGGCAGCGTGGATTGCTTCGATGTCATGCCGGTGATGCGCTGGCCTTTGCGCACGCTGTCGGGCAGCTCCTGGCCGTGGAGTTTTTGCAGTCCGGGCTTCGGATCAAACAAATCCATCTGCGATGGCCCGCCCTGCATGAAGAGGTAGATGATCCGCTTCGCGCGCAGCGGGAAATGCGGTCGGTCCAAGATGCCGGATGCCCGTGCGCTGTGCTCACTCATTAGCGAAGACAGCGCCAGAGCGCCTATGCCCGTGCTGGACCTGCCGAAGAACTGGCGTCGAGTTTGAGTGATGGAGTCCTCAGTTTTCATGATCGTGTCAGTGCAACGTGATCACCTCGTCGAGATTCAAAATCACAGCGGCAGTCATTGTCCACGCGGCAAGCTCGGTGGGATCGAGCGTGGCCTTGATGGGCGACTCACCGACGCCCAGCAGCTTCTTTGCGGCGTTCGCATCGCTTTGGAAAATGCGGAGCTGCTCGTGGAAACAGGCGCGCAGTTTCTCTGCTTCATCTTTGCGTGGCTCACGGCCTGTCGCGATGCGGAAGCCTTTGCTCACGCGCTCGTTGTCAGGCTCGCGCATCATGCGCGCGGCGAGTCCGCGCGCGGCTTCGACGAAGGTGACGTCGTTGAGAAGCACGAGCGCTTGCAGCGGGGTGTTCGTGCGCGCGCGGCGCACGGTGCAGACTTCGCGTGTGGGGCCGTCGAAGGCGAGCGCGCCGGGCGGTGGGGACTGACGTTTCCAATATGTGTAGAGGCTGCGGCGGTAGAGAGCGTCACCGTGATCAGTGGTGTAGCTCGCATCGCCATTATATGACACGGCCTCCCACAAGCCGGGCGGCTGATACGGCTTCACGCTCGGGCCGCCGAGGCGCTCGACTAGCAGGCCGCTGATGGAGAGCGATTGGTCGCGGATGGTTTCTGCCGCGAGACGATGACGCGGATAGCGCGCTAGCAAGCGACCATCGCTATCCTTCGGGAGAAGCTCGGGTGTGAAATTCGACGACTGGCGGAAGGTGCGGCTGGTGACGATCAGCTCCAGCAGCGCTTTCACATCCCAGGGCTTCACGCCGCGCGCGGGATCGCCATCGCGGAAGCGCACGGCGAGGAAATCGAGCAGCTCGGGATGCGAAGGCGGCTCGCCTTGGAGACCGAAGTCATTCGTGGTGCGCAGGAGACCCTCGCCAAAGCATTGCTGCCAGAGGCGGTTCACCGCCACGCGCGCGGTGAGCGGGTTTTGCGGCGAGACGAGCCAGCGCGCTAGGCCGAGACGATTGAGCGGCGCATCGGGCGGCAGCGGGCCTAGCGAGGCGGGCACGCTGAAGCGCACTTCTTCGAGCGGCGCGTCGTATTGGCCGCGTGAGAGCACATGGGTGACGCGCGGCTTTGACATCTCCTGCATCACGGAGGTGGAGACGATGGCCTCGCGCGCTTCCCGCTCATCGGCGCGCAGTTTCACGAGCCGTGCGGAAAGCTCGCGCATCTCAGTGGTGCCGTGTTGCGCGATGTGGCGGCGCTCGAGCTTTTCACTTTGCGCGTGAGGGCGGTCTTTGCGCGGCGTGGGGAGAGTGCCTTCGAGAAAATCGCGCCAGTGCATTGTCTCGATCTCCGCCGCGCTGAGCGCTCGGTCGTGCAGGCGCACCTCGTCGAGCGATCCTTCAAAGCCCACGCCCGTGCCTTTCCACGCGATGCGCCACGGCTCGGATGTAGCGACCGATCCGGTGAGCGCGTCGCGTTTCACATCCACGGCGGCGAGCGCGCCGTCGATGTACACTTTTAGGCCCGCGGCCTTCGACGAGCCGTCGTAGCTGATGGCGAGATGATGCCACTGCTTGCCGCCGAATTTCTGCCGCGCCACGACCTCGATGCCGTCGCGCCCGTAGCGGTGCGCGAGGTTGATGCGCGGTTGCGACTTGTACCACATGATCTCAAAGCCGCACGCCTCGGCGGTGGAGTCCATCTTGGAGACGACGCAGCCTTGCGGCGCGCTGCCGGGCATGATCCAGATGGAGAAGGTGAATGGCTTGTCGCGCTCCACCGGCTGCGGATCGTCGAAGGTGAAGTACTGCGTCGCGTCAAACACGGCCGCCTTGCCGCGAGCGCCGGCCTCATATTTTATCTCGCCAGAGACATCGGCTTTTACGTTGCCATCGAGAGCGAAATGAGTCGTGAGACCTGTTGTCGGTGACGGTGCGAGAGAGTCGAGCGCGTTTTTTTCCCAGGCGATCATCGCGGCATCGAGCGCGGGCTTGAGCGTCTTCCAGCGCGCGTCGGCTTCCTTGATCTGGTCTCTCAGTGCCGCAATGCGCTTGTCCTGTTTTTGAGTTGGCAGCGGAATGGCGGGCGCGGGGCTGAGCGGGGCCACGTCCTTCACGATGCCGGTCTCGTCGATGTTATTGAATGCCGCGGAGAGCTGGTAGTACTCGCGCTGCGTGATGGGATCGTATTTGTGATCGTGACAGCGCGCGCAGCCCATCGTGAGGCCGAGCCACACGGTCGCCGTCGTATCGACGCGATCCGCGACATAGCCGAGGCGATACTCCTCCTCGATGATACCTGTCTCGTTTGTCACCATGTGATTGCGATTGAAGCCTGTGGCGATGCGTTGCTGCGTGGTCGCGTCTGGCAAAAGATCACCTGCGAGCTGCTCGACGGTGAACTGGTCAAAGGGCATGTTGTTGTTGAAGGCGCTGATCACCCAATCGCGCCACGGCCATGCCTGTCGCTCCCCATCGGTGTAGAAGCCGTTCGTGTCCGCGTATCGCGCAGCGTCGAGCCAGCTGAGAGCCATGTGCTCTCCGAAGCGCGGGGAAGCGAGGAGGCGGCGAACAAAGGCGTCGTAGCCTTCGCAATCCTTTGCCACAGCTGACAAACCTGTGAGCGCGAGTGAAGCGCGGCGGAAGATCGTTGCGGCAGGAGCCTCGGCACTCATCTTGAGGCCGTGCTTTGCGAGATGCGCGGTGATGAGGCTGTCGATGGTGCTTTCGCGATCTGCAATCACCGGCGGCACGAGGGACCAGTGGGGCTGGTATTTGGCACCTTCATTGATCCAGCGGCGGAGGAGGGCGATCTCGGCTTTGCTCAAATGCAGATTGGACTTCGGCGGCGGCATCACGTCGTCGGCGTCGGATGTCTCGATGCGGCGGATGAGTTCTTTGAGTGTCTTGTCATCGCCGCGCACGTCGAGGCGCAGGTCCGCCTCGCGTGTCTTGGCGTCGGGGCCGTGGCATTTGAAGCAGCGGTCGGAGAGGATGGGCAGGACGTCGCGGTTGTATTGCAGCGGCGGTTTAGCCGCGTTCGAGAAGCCGGCGCTCATCAGCCATGTGGCGAGAGGAAGTGCGATGCGGCTTTGAGTTTTCGTGAGCATGGATGAACTGGCTGAGGAAAACGGCATGGTTCGCGGCTACCTTCCAGCGCCGCAGGATTTGTCTTTGCAAGCAGCGGCACATCATGTTTCATGGCCGAACAAATCTTTCCATGGGTGATCCAACCGCCAAGCGCACGTTCCGTCGTATCCTTCTCAAACTCAGCGGTGAGGCATTGCGCCAGCCGGGGAGCACGGACAACATCTCTCCGCCCATCGTCGAGGACATCGCGGCGCAGATCAAACAGGCGCACCAGACGGGCCTCGAAATTGCGCTCGTCGTCGGCGGTGGAAACTTCTGGCGCGGCGTGACGGCGAGCAATCGCGGCATGGAGCGCGCGACGGCGGACTACATGGGCATGCTGGCCACGGTGATGAACTCGCTGGCCGTGCAGTCGATGCTGGAGGCGATGGATGTGCCCACGCGGGTGCAAAGCGCGATTGAAATGAAAAATGTGGCCGAGCCATTCATCCGCCGCGTGGCGATGCGGCATCTGGAGCTGGGCCGCGTCGTGATCTTCGCGGCGGGGACGGGCAATCCGTTTTTCTCGACCGACACGACAGCGGCGCTGCGCGCGAGCGAGATCGGAGCGGACTGCGTGCTGAAGGCCACGAAGGTGGACGGCATCTACGACTCTGATCCCAACAAGAACCCGGCGGCCAAGCGTTTTGACCACATCACCTTCCACGACGCGCTCACGCGCCGGCTCCAGGTGATGGACGCTACGGCGTTCTCGCTCTGCATGGAGAACAACATGCCCATCGTTGTCTTCAGCATGAATGAGGCCGACAACATCCGCCGCGCGCTGGTGGGCGAGCCCATCGGCACACTCGTCACCGCCACCGCGCGAGAAAATTCTGCACCCAGCAACTAGCCCCCCACTCTTATGGACCCTGAAATGACCATGCTCGAAACCGAGGAAGCGATGACCAAGGCGGTCGAGTTCGCGATTCATGAATTCGCCGCCGTGCGCACCGGCAAGGCATCACCCGCGCTCGTCGAAAATCTCGACGTCCACGTCGCGAGCTACGGCACGCACATGAAGCTCAAGCAGCTCGCGGTCATCACCACGCCCGACTCGCGCCTCATCCGCATCGAGCCGTTTGATCCCAGCACGCTCCAGGACATCGACCGCGCGATCCGCGAGTCGAAGCTCGGTCTGAACGGCTCCATCGAGGGCAAAGTCATCCGCCTGCCCATCCCCGTGCTCTCGCAGGAGCGCCGCGAGCAGATGGTCAAGACCATCAAGCAGATGGCCGAGGAATCCCGTGTGCGCGTGCGCGGCGCGAGGCGCGAAGCGCACGAGACGATCAAGAAAGGCGAGAAGGACGGCGACATCACCGAGGACGATCTGCACCGGCTGGAAAAGGAAGTGCAGACGATGACGGACAAGAAGATCGCCGAGATCGACCAGCATGTGGTGTCGAAGGAGAAGGAGATTCTCACGGTTTGAACGGCGGAGTGCTGGAGCAATGGAGTGTTCAGTTGAATCACAGCAACCTCTCCATGGCCCACGACTCCATCACTCCCATTCTCCACCGCCCCGCTCCCCATGTTCACCGCCGCCCATTACCTCGACCTCTCGCATACGAGCCACGCGCATTTGTTTCGTGACAAGGAGCCGGCGTGGACGGCGCTGACGCGCATTGAGGGGTTTCTGGATTTCCGGCTCCAGGGCGTGCAGAAGGCGCAGCCGATTTCGTGGGCTTATGTGGGGGAAAATGTTTTCATCGACGAAGGCGCGACCATTGAGCCGAACGCGGTCATCAAGGGGCCGTGCTGGATCGGCAAGAACTGCGTGATCCGCGCCGGCTGCTACGTCCGGGAGAATGTCATCGTGGGAGACGGCGTGGTGCTGGGAAATTCGAGCGAGTTCAAGAACTGCATCGTCTTCGACGGCTGCGAGGTGCCGCATTTCAATTATGTGGGCGACTCCATCCTCGGCCACCAGGCGCACCTCGGCGCGGGCGTGATCCTCTCCAACTTGCGCCTCGACCGCGCCGACTTGACGGTGTGCGAGGGCTAGAAAGAGCACGCGACCGGAATGCGGAAGTTTGGCGCGATCGTCGGGGACTTTGCGGAGATCGGCTGCAACAGCGTGATCAATCCCGGCTCCATCATCGGCCGCCGCAGCGTGATTTACCCGCTCACCAGTTTCGGCGGCGTGCTCCCCGCGAACAGCATCCTCAAAACGCGCCAGCAACAGAGCGTGGTGGCGCGGAAGTAGGTATTATTCAAATGCCTCCGTCACCGGCTTGCCGTCCAGCTCGATGGGGAGGGGGACATCCAGGAGCCAGAGGGCGGTGGCGGCGGTGTCCCAGGTCATGATGGGGCGTGTGATGGCGGTGGCTTTTTTCACGCCCGCGCCCCAGGCGATCCAGGGGATGTTGCGGTCGGATGGTGTGTCGTCCTTGTGGTTCTTGTTCGTGCCGCCGTGATCGGCGGTGACGATGATGACGCTTGATGCGGCGATGCCTGCGGTGTCGATGGCGCGGGTGATCTGGCCGAGCGCCTGGTCGCACACACGGAAGGCTTCTTTTTGCTCGGGTGATCCCCAGCCGGATTTGTGGCCGGCGCTGTCGGCATCGGGGAAGTGGATGAAGCAGAGGCGTGGTTTTTTCTCCGTGATGTAGGCCGCCGCGTTTTTGGCGACGGTTTGCGCGGGGACGATTTTCTTTTCGATCTCAGCGGCAGGGGCGGAGAGTGGAGCGCTGGGATCAAGCGCGCCGCCAAAATCGAACACGTCGAGGGAATCCTTGAGCCAGAGATGGCGGAATTTTACTTTGCCGGCGAAGAGGGCGGTGATGCTGGCGGGATCAGCGTGTTTGGTGAGGGAGAAAATAGTCTGCACGTTGTCGCCGACGCGTTTGAGGGGCATCCAGTCGTTCCAAAGCACCTGATGTTTGTCGGGGCCGAGGCCGGTGAGCATGGAGGTGTGCGAGGGCAGGGTCTTGGGCGGCACGATGGTGTTGGCCACCCACGTCACAGCGCCTTCGGCGGCGAGGCGCTTGATGTTGGGCATCTCGGTCTCGTGGATGACGGCGGGTTTGCCGCCATCAATGCTGATGATGAAGACATGATCGGCACGCGGAGCAGCGGCGAGTGTTGATGCGAGCAGTGCGAGAGAAGCAAGGAGTATATGACGATGCATGATGAATGACGGGATTCTCAAAACGCATTCCGCGATCTGAGTGCTTTGAGCGTGGCGCTTCCTTGGCTGCCTCACTTCTTCACCACCCACTGCGTGAGCGGGATGACGGGCGTGGCCGGTGCCTCGGCGCCCATGCTGAATGCGACGGTGATGCGCTGCTCTCCTTTGGCGTCGGGGAGTTTGACCTGGAGGACGTGGTAGGCTTTGAGATCGCGCGCCTGCTCGGTGGGCGGCTCCGGCGGCTCCTCGGTGCTGAAGCTCGCGCCGGGCGGTGAGACGAGCGTGGCGGTGAGGATTTGATTGCCGCTGGTGAGTGTGGCCTTGTTGCCCGCGGCGGCGATGGTGGCTTTGGTGTGCATGCGCCACTCGACGGTGGAGGTGCCTTTGAGCGCGATGTCGTCCTGAAGGACGATGCCGGGCGTGGCGCCGCGCATGACCATCGCACCGCGCTGCACGCTACGCGCCTTGGTGGAATAGGCATCGGTGATATCGACGATGGCCACGCCGCGCTCGGGTGTGCTGTTGAAGCCTGTGATGGTTCCTTTTGCATCGAGCTTCTGATTGCCGGTGAGCGGCGGTGCTGGTGGCTTTTTGTTGGGGTCTGCCTTCGGGTCTTTCTTCGGCACTTCAATGTCATCGGCACCGATCACGAGCGTGTTCTGGCCTCTGGTGCCCGCGAGATAAAAATTGTGGCGCTTGGTGCGGTCGGCGGGATTGGGGTCATAACCGCCGACGCGTTGCGCCTCGGTGCCCAGCTCCTCGGCCCAGCGCACACCGCCGAGGTCGAGCACGAAGCTGCCGAGGTCGAGCTGCGTGGCGAGCAGCTCGTTGTCTCCGCCTTTGAGCGCGACGTAAGCGGCGGCGGGATCATCCCATGCGGAACGCAGCGCGGCGACTTCCGCGCCGGGAAACACGGCGTCAAAGGCGGCGGCGGCGCCATCGCCACCAGCCCATGGGTTGTAATACATGACATGGCCTGCGGTGCCAAAGAAGGCGCTGCTTGCTCCGGGTTGTCCGCTGCCGGTGGTGGCTTTCATGCCGAGATTCCCGTGCAGTCCTGCGAGCCAGGTGGAGACCCAAGTGTGCTTCAGCCCGCTGGCGTCGGCGTCGCCGTAATTGAAGAGACCGCGCGGGCCGGTGAGATGCAGCCGCGCGAGGCCGGCCTGCGGCATTCCTTCGAGATAGCCGAGATTAAAATCACCGCCGCCGGAGACGCGCATCGTCTGCAGCACCATCGCGATGGAGTCGAGCACCTCGTCCCCGTCCGTCATGCCATCATGCCAGATGCCGCCGGGAGCGAAGGCTGCGACACCGCGAGAGAAAACTTTGTCCACGGCACCTGCGGCTGCCTTGGCTGCGGCAGGATCCTCATCTGCGAGGCAAAATGCGGCGATGATGAGCGCGGATGCAGCGGTGACCTCTGCTTTGGTGGGCGGGAGCTTGGGGTCTTTCTCCACAGGTTTCGCAGCGGGCTTCTTGGTTTTGTCATCGACGGTGCCGGCCATTTTGGTCAGCGCGGTTTCCGGCACGGGTCTGCCTTCGAGCTTCGCCGCGAGAGCCTCCATGCCTTTTTGCACGAGGTACTCTTTCGCCGTGGCCTGCTGCGCGGCGTTCATGCCGTCTTTGAACCAGTCGTATCCGAGCGCCACGCCGACGGTGAAGTCAGCGCAAAGATCCATCTCCTCGGGCGCCCAATTGGGGAAGGTGACCTTGTCAGTGAGCGCGATGATCTCGCGCACGGCGCGCTCTTTCCACTTCGGGTCGCCGTCGATGAAATTCAAAACGCCAAACGTGGCCATGCGGCTCATGGCCTGCGCGCCTTCCGCGCCGCCGCGTACTTTTTCCGCGCCGAAGATTTTGTTCAGCTCGGGCTTGGCGAGCAAATCCTCGCCACCTTTTTTGATGGTCTCGATCATCTTCGCCAGGATGGGATCGGTGCCTGCGCGTTCTTTTAGGCTGGCCCATGTTGCAGCATTGTGGATGAGGCGCGGACGGGTCTTGGGGACGGCGCGGATGAATTCAGCGCCGACAGGGCCTTTGAATCCTTTGGCCGGGATGATCTTATATGCAGGCGGCGGAGGCGCTGGCGGGCCGACGGGCGCTGGTGCTGCCTTGCCTTTCTTTGCGGGAGCGGGGGGCGTGCCCGGCGCGGTGGGTGAGGTGGCTGGTGCGGGCGGTGTGCCTGCGGGAGCGGGTGTTGGGTTTAGCTGCTGACGGATGAACTCGATGTCCGCGTCATTGAGCCGGGAGACGGCGAGGGTGAATTGCTGGCCGGCTTTGTTTGCGATGGTGACCTCGCGCGTGGCGGCATTGGCGCTCACATACGCGGCCTCGATCTGCTTGCCGCTGGTCTTGTCAGTCCACATGCGATACTCCTGCGCGGCGGCGGACGAGGCGAGGCAGAGGACGAGGGCCGCGAGCAACGGCTGAAAGGAAAGGGCGGAGTTCTTCATGGCTGATTGGTGTGGCGGGGTGATGACTTGGACGTTCAACGAACCGGGCCGTTGGTTTTTAGCCCAGATTGCCACCTTGATACGTTTGGCGATGGCGCGCAATAGCGGAGGCGGATGCTCTTTTCATACCACGTCTCTCACCGCCGCCCGATGGTCCATGCCGGTGGAGCTTTCTTCGCTGTCGGACGTGTGTGATCAAACGCGCCCGTCTGGATGAAGTCGCGTGCCTGCTCGAAGACCTCGGTGCTCTTCAACATGCGGATGTGGTCCTCATGCACGACGAGAAAATCACGCGCACCCTTGATGCGGCCGCTCTCGACGGGCACCACGCCGTCATCGGGACCGGGGATGAAGGCGGAGAGAAAAGGGTAGTTGCCGCTGTCGCCCATGATCACGCCGAGCGGGAAGCGCGGCGGCTTGAGATGATGATGAAAGCCGCGCTCCGAAGTGTTCAAGCTCGCGGCGGCGGTGCCGATGAGGCGCATGATGATGGGCAGGCGCGCGTTGATGAGATCGGCGACATGGGTGCCGTGATGCGGGGTGCCGAGGAAGACGCAGCGGCCCAGATTCTCCGGCGCGTGATCCTGCAGGTATCGGTGCGTGAGGATCGCGCCCATCGAGTGCGCCACGAAATGCACCGGCCTGTCCTTGCGCGTGTTGTTCTCCCGCACCGCTGGCGCGATGTGATCGTGTGCCAGCCGCTCGCAATCGAGGTGTCGCGACGGGTAACGAACAGCGATCACACGATAACCGTCGCGATGAAACGCGCGCTTCATGCTGCCCATGCCGCCCTGCGACCACCAGCGCAAACCATGCACCAGCACCACCGTGTCGCCCGGCCCATCGAGCACCTTCGCATCCGGTGCGGGTCGCGTGGTGCAGGATGAGAGCGCGAGCAAGGCTGCCATCAAGGCTGCTGGTGAGCGCGAGATCATTTCTTGTCGCTCACCGACACCATCTTCGTCGTCACCTGCTGGCGGATCGGGATGACGTTGCCGGACATGTTGAGCGTGATGTTCGCGAGGAAGACGGAGAGCGACACCGTGCGCCGCTCCAGATCAAAAAACACATGGCCCGCCACTGTCGAATCGGGCATCACCTCGACGACTGGCGCGGACGCCTTTGCATCGGGCGCGGCAGGCGCGGTGTTGATTTTGCCCTCGAAGATCACCTTTGCGTGCCGCCGCCCTTCGCGCTCCACGATCTCGTCAAAGCGCGAGTTGATTGTGATCTTCATCGCCCCGGCCTGCGGGAATGTCAGCGAGTCCTCGACCATCCATTTGTCACCCGGTGACACCGGCTTGTCCGACAGGCCGATGTCGAGCGACTTTGAAAAAAGCGCCGCCACCTGCCGCGCATCCGCCATCGCGCCCAGGCCCGAGATGCTGCCGCCATCCGCCGCCAGTTTCTCGGTTGCCTTCACATCCACAAAGCGGTCCTCGCCATCAAACACGATGGCAAAGGTGCGGCCTGACGCTCCACCCAGCGCCTGACGCAGCAGCGGATGCGCGCTCAGCGGATCAGCGCTGTCGTACTTGTGTGTCTGGCCCATCATCGTCATCTCGCCAGTCACCGAGGCAAACGCCACGTTCGCCACCTTGCTGCCGGAGGATCCGTCCGCCGTCACCTCGATGGCGGTCTTCTGCCTCACCCTCAGAGTCTGCTCGACTGGCTGCCCCGGCGCGGGCATGAGCGTCGAGGTCGTCTGTGTTTCCGTCTCCTGAGCGTAACTCTTCCCCGGCTCCCAGTGGGAACGGAGCAGCACCGCGTCGGCGGCAGGTGAGAACGAGGCGGCCAGGTGGAAAGCGGCGGCGGCAAGGACAGACGACGATGATATAAAGAAACGCATCACAAGGCGCGCAGAATGGACGCGCAGATTGAATTTGCAAACAAGGCCGCGTGATCTCGCCGCGCTGCGCGGTGGCCCGGTCAGCCTGCGGGCGAAAAATACAATTCGATCTTGGCACGGTTTCGGCTCATAGGTCGCAACGCAACAGCCGCTACTCAGGAGCCGTCGTCCTCAAAAGGGCGATCTTGAGTCGTTGCAATGCACGAAATCACACTACTATTGCCACACACACAGCCATGAAAAAAATCGAAGCGATCATTAAACCCTTCAAGTTGGAGGACGTGAAAGAAGCGCTCTCCGAAGCGGGAGTCGAAGGCATGACCGTCGTAGAGGTCAAGGGATTCGGCCGCCAGAAGGGCCACACCGAGATCTACCGCGGCAGCGAATACACCGTGGACTTCCTCCCGAAGGTCAAGATCGAGGTCGTCGTCCAAGATGATCGCGCGGACGCTGTGGTGGACGCCATCGTCAAGGCTGCCAACACCGGCAAGATCGGCGACGGCAAAGTCTTCATCAGCGAAGTCATCGAAGCCATCCGCATCCGCACCGGCGACCGCGGCGACGACGCAATCGCCAGCGCGTAGTCTGCTGCCCATTACAGATTCATCTTTGTTGAGCACGTTCCCGATCAGGGGACGTGCTCTTCGTTTTTTGAAGCGTGCACTTGGGGTCTGTGAGGCGCCAATAGCGGGTCACAGACCCGCGCT
>JANPIW010000835.1:0-6078 GCA_031425215.1 Verrucomicrobiaceae bacterium | reverse complement strand
CCGTGAGCGATCACCGTCTCCATCACTTCCCCTTGCCCCACAGCTTCGCGAACTTCTCCGGCACATAGAAGTCGTCCTTCCCCGTCGCTGAAAAAGCCGTGCGCTCGATGCTCGTGCCGCGGACGCGTTGGCGGCAGACATTGAAGTGCCAGGGGAACAAATCCTTGGGCATGGCGCCGTCGATGCCTTTGAGCGGGTCGATCATGCGGGAGCCCTCGCCGGTGATGGGGAGGCGCATTTCGATGCTCCATTGCTTATCACCACGATGCACGGCGAACTGCGCGCCGGAGGTCCACTTCACGCCTTTGCCGTCCTTGCCGTGGTCAATCTCCAGCACGGTGCCGACGGGGTTGATGGCGATCTCGTAGTAGCTGTTGGACGCGGTCTCGATGAGCAACGTGACGTGATCGTCTTCGAGAAGCTTCGCATCATCGGCGGTGGTGGTGGCGCTTTTGATGCCAGGCATGTCGGGTTCTTGGCAAACGATGCCGATGTGCAGGATGCTGCCTTCGCGCTGGATCTGGAAATGGGTGGCGGCTGTGGGTCGCGGAGCGTCGGGCGTGAGTTTCACGAGCGGGGCGCTGCGCACATCGGTCCAGTAGTCTTTGAGCACCTGGCCATCGAAGGCTTTTTCGCGCAGCGGCTTTCCGCCGGTCTGGTTCGTTTCAAGGACGCGGTATTCGAGAGTGGTGTCGTGCTTGCGGCTGAGCTGCTGTTGCAAGGCGTGCAGCGGCCTCATGAGGTCGGCGATTCTTTGAACGCGACGACCTGGAAGCGATTGCGGATCGGCGGCGGCTTGCGCGGCGGCGAGCAAGGTGAAGGCCTCGCCGATCTTCGCGCCGTCCTGGCCCATGTGCATCCAGTTCGCCTCGGAGAACTCCGCGAAGGCCTGCATCGGCTTGGCTGCGGGGCCGTAGTAGCTGGTGAAGTAGTCGGCCAGCAGCGCATCGAGATTTTGATCCGCATCCCACCAGAGGCGCGCGGTGACGTAGAGATTCAGGTGCTCCAGCGCGAGCGAATCGTAGCCGAAGCTGTTCTCTTTCCCGGCAGGATGATCGTAGATTTCGATCATCTCGCCGAGCGTGTGGCCTTTCAGCTCGCGCAGGTCGCTGGCGATTTGCTTTGTATAAATCACGGGCCGTCCGGCCTGCTCGGGGCGGGCGTTGATGTTGTAGTCCCAGGTGAGATATTTGCCGGAAGTGAGCTTCTTCATCCAATCCGTGCGCAAGCTGCGGTGCTCGCTACGCTTCGTTTCATCCCAGAAGCTCTGACGCTGACGCGTCTCGATGAGCACGAGGTTCGGGCTGAGTTTGTCGAGCTTCGCCGGTGGCAATTTGTAAGCGCTGTAAGCGAGCCCGCTCACGAGGCGATCCGGGTGCGATTTATAAAGTTCGAGCGCCACGCGATTGATGTAGCCCCACACTTGATCCGACATCGTGCCCGACCAACCGCGCCCGGGTGTGAGCTGCGCCATCCACTTCGGATCATCCGAGGTCATGCCGCCGTAACCATCCACGAGGTCGATGCTGAGCATCGGCTCGCGGAAGTGATCGAACATCACGCGGGAGTATTTCAGATGCTTCTCGAAGAACAGCGGCGAGTTGAGATCGGGATAGCCGCTGCCCTTCGTTGTCGTGTCGCGTTTGCCGCCGGTGAGCAGATACATCTCCGGGTGCGCCTGTTTCATCTCCTCGCGCATGATGACAAACTTCGCTCCATGACAAACCTGCGAGATGCCGCCGATCTTGTGCGCTTGGTTCAAGCCCAGCCGCAGCATCCAGATGCCCTTGTCGCCGAGTCCTGTGTGCTCCGTGTAAAACGTGAAGCGCCTCAAACCAAAATCCGGCTCCACCGTCTTGTTCACGCCCGGCAGCGCGATGCTCGCCTGCTTCGGCACCACCTCGCCGAGTTCCCCCGGCGCAAACCAGCGCACCCCGAGACTGCGCAGAAGCTCATACGTCGCATTCAGCGTCCCCGCGTCGTCGTAATCCCAGACATCGAGGTCCTTGTGATAGCGCGCATAGATGTAGCCGAAGTGATTCCAAAACGTGTCACCCGTGATCTTGTCGAACTCCGCATTCACCCGCGCCTGCTCCGCCGTGCTGCGGATCCGCCCCCAAGGCTCGATGGGCACAAAGTCCTCATCCGGCCCCAGCAGCGCCAGCCAGTCCGCACCCGACGCCACGCGAAACGCGCCGTTCTCCAGTCCATCCGTCGCCAGCTTCAACGCCTCGGTGTGCGACGATTTGCCGAGGAAAATGTGCGCCTTCCCCGCCGTCGGCGCAGTGCGCACCTCCAGCTTCGCGCCGCTCATCTTTTTCAAGTAGGTCTGCAACTCCTTCGCCGCCAGCTTCGTCATCCTCGCTGGTTTCTCGGCGATGATGATCTCCGCGCGCGGCTGGCCGTTTTCGATGAGGAAGGTGTCGGCAGCGTGAACAGGTGCCAGCAATGAGAGCAGCAGGGCGGTGAGAATGCTGAGGAGTTTCATGGAGTAATTGCGCATGGGATCAAAGGGTGTCGAGGCTGAGGCGGGGTGCTCTGCCGAGTTGTGGAAGCAAGCTGTGATTGTCCAAGCCGAAGTAGCGCTCGCTCTCGCTCATCTGCGGCTGTGTTTTTCGAGCTGCGGAGAGCTGTTCGGAGACGGCGGTGGCATCGGCGAGACCTGGAAACAAGGGGCCGAGCAGGGTTTTGAGAGCAGGGTCGAGGACCGCCGCGTCAGTCTGGAAGAGGGCGATGCCATCCACGCCTTCGTCATAATTTCGGGCGATCCTTTCGATAAAGGCGCGTGCGTTCGCCGTGACACCTTTACCGGTGACGGTGTTGGCACCGCCATGAATCTTGGTGCCATGGGCGCGGGCCAGTTCGACATAGGGCCGGGCGGTGTCGGGATAATCGAAGTCCCAGATCCAGAGCGGATTGAGGGCGATCTCATCCACCCAGGCCTCTTTGAGCCAGGTGCGGAGATCCAGGCCTTCCATCAAGTTCAGGTCCAGCGTGGCCTCGGGGATGCGGACCAGCACGGGCACCTTGCGCTTCGTTTTTTGCTCCAGCTCGCGGAGCTTGGCGCGGAGATCGCGCATGAAGAGATTCACGAAGCCTGCGCGATGTTGCGCCCACGCGAGGAACTCGGGCGAGCCGACTGTCATCTTGCGTGGATCATCGCGGCCTGCCTTGAGCCAGGGTTCAAGGATTTGCGGATGATAGCGTGCGATGGGCGGCTGGCGGCAGAAGTCGAGGCACAAGCCATGCGCACCGATTTGCGCGACCTCCAGCAACACGGCGATGCGCTCTGCGCGATACTCGGGAATGGCAAAGCTGACCTTGGTGCCATCCACCTGTCCACCGCGATGCCGCTCCATCCACTCGGGATGCTCGGCGATGTATTTGGAGCGCAAACCACCGCCGAGTGAGTCGCCGTAATGGCGGTTCATGCCGAGCCGACCGTAGATGACCATGCCGTTTTTCTCGGCGAAGGACAAAGCAGCACGCAGCGAGCATTCTTGGCGAAACGAATCACCGATGACCTTCGTCTCAGGCCGTGTGTCGCCTGCATACATCGTGGAGGTGGGCAGGGCGCTGTGGTAGTCGAGCGTGCTGCGCCCGAGCGCCCACATGACATGGTGGATGCCGCAATCGAGATGAGCTTGCAGGCAGTCCGCCGAATCACGACCGCTGGTTTGCTGCTTTTCATAAAGCCACTGCCAAAGCTCCGCGATGCCCCAGATCGTCTTCTTTTTCGTGTCTGCTGCTGCGACTGGAAACAACGGAGCCGCGAGAGCGCCTGCGCTGGAGGTGATGAATTGGCGACGGTTCATGGTCTTGAGGGTTACCCCGCTCAGAATGAGCTGAAGGGCGTTTTCACTTCTGATCCAGCTTCTCCTGATCCAGCGACTTCTTGATGGCGTCGTTGAAGTTCTTTTGAAATTCCTCCGGGCTCCGCGTGGCACCAGTGGCCGCTTGGCTTGAATACACGCCGCCTTCCCAGCGGAGGTTGCGAATCTCGCGCGGCCCCTTCCATGGCTTGCCGACCACGTTCACCTTCTGCCCTTCCTTCACGATTTCACCCTTGGGGCTGATGATAAACTCGGTGACGGTTTGCCAGTTCGCGAGTGAAGCGGTGACTTTAGGATCGGTGGCAAAGAGTTCGTTCAGACTTACGGACACAGTCTGCCAGTCCGGTGATCCTTTGAGCGTCTTCACCGTCGTGTAGTCCACTGCGGGCTTGCCTGGCATCATGGCACCCCAGGCGTTGCAGTTAAAGGTGAGCACCAGTTTGTTGTCGGTCTGGCAGATCACTTCAAAGTGAAGCGTGGCACCGTCCGGGCCGCGCCATTTGGCGTCCTTCAACTTGCGCGTCGTGGCCGTCCACAGGGGCGCATGGTCCCAGCTCAGCAGATACCAGTCGTGCCAGCCCCGCGTGCCGTCGTCGATTGCGCGAACCGGTTTGTCCGTGGCCTTCACCTTGGCCGCCTGCAATTGAGCGGACCCGGCGGAGAGCACGCGCGAGCTGATGGCAAAGGTGCCGCTGCTCCCCTGCCCCGCTGTCTGCGCCCCGGTCCGATATTGAGTCGGTGTTTCATAGACGACATTTGCGCAGGCGAAGATCGGCTGCTCAAGATTCATCACTGGGCATTCGGCCTTCCATTGCCTACCAGACTTCACCGCCTTCGCATCGCGCCAGAAGCGGGTGAGCGCATGCGGATCGACCGAGTAGTAAATGTCCACGCGCTGCACGGGCTTCGAGTCGTCCGGCGTGACGATGACGCGCGGCACGCCGTCGGCGGTCTTGAGTTCCAGCACCAGCATTGGCGTCTGCGGCATATTGAATGTCGCGCCTTTCAAGTGCTCCTCAAACCACAGGTATTCGGTGATGGCGTGCTCGTCCGTGTGGCGGTGATTCAGGTGCGGAGAAATGCTGAAGCGGGTCCGGACTTCGGGCAGGTTGCGCCAGTTCCAAGCCATGTTGTCGATGTGCGCGTGGAAGTCGTTGGTGGGCGACAGCCACAGCACCGGACAAGTGATGAGCGGGATGTAGGCGTTGTCGGAAATGCACGCGAGTTCCATGGCTGAGCGCTTGGTTCTGCTGCCTCCAGGCACCACGTCTTCACTTTCCAAAACATCGCCCGAGCCTCCGCAGGATGGCACCGCTGCTTTGATGCGCTTGTCGATTCCCGCGAGATTGGTCGTGAGCTTGCCCCCCATCGAATGCCCATGCGCACCGATACGCGTCGCATCCACTTCCGGCTGCTGTTCCAGAAAGGTGATGGCGCGGCGTGAGGCCATCAGCACGAGAAACCAATTGCTGTTCCGCGGCGACTCCACCGCGTCGAGCGTGTATTCATCCGGCGTGAGAGCGCCGGCAAAATGGTTCGCCTTGTTGCGCTGAGGCGGGTGCGTGGCGTCGAGCTTGCCCCAATCGGTTTGCGGCCCGCTCCAGGTCTCCTTGCCGACATTCATCTTGTTGCCGCCCCAATTGATCGAAATGCCCGCATAACCGCGCTTGGCGTAAGTCACCACGCTGTTGAGCGAAGCCGACTGCCCACCGCCGTGCATCTCGACGAGCGCCGGCAGTTTCGTTCCTCTTTTCGGAAAGGCGTAAAACGCCGCGACCCGCGACGGCACTCCTTTGAAAATACCGACCTGATAGCGGACAATCCGGCAGACCACCCCATCCCGCTCCCACTCCTTGAGCACCTCAATTTCGAGCGGGTCTTTGCGCGGGTCAAAGTCAGCCCAGAGTTCCGTGAGCGTCTGCGGTGGGTCAGCGGCGATGAGATTTCCGAAAGGAAAAAGGAGGGCTGAACACAGGAGGGTGAAGGATCGACTCATGGGACATGGTGTCTGGATGGGCAACCGAATGCAGAGGGGGAGAGAGTGCTTCATAGAATGGTTATTTCCCGTGGGCGTAGTTTTGAAATCTCGCGTCCAGCGCCTCGGGCTTCGGCTGGTCTTTCGCGAAGTAGAAGCGATAGCGCAGGGTGAGGCTGTCGCCTTTCTTGATGGTGTAGTCGCCAGCGCCTGCGGGTTTGTCGGGCTCGAAATCGTGCAGACCGAAGGGATTCACGGCGAAGAGTCCGT
>JANPIW010000834.1:0-4309 GCA_031425215.1 Verrucomicrobiaceae bacterium | reverse complement strand
CGCCACGCACCACGCCGAGGAAGCGTGCCTCCGCGCCCTCGCCCGGCTCGAACGGGGCGCAATCGAGCGGGATGGTATCGGCGGACAGGATGAAGGCGGGTGAGGCGGACATGACGTGACGCTCAATGCCACAAGGTCATTAGTTTTTCCACCAATCAGCCGGTTTCTCCCAAGGCGGCGGCGTTTTCTCCTCGGCACCGCCGATGGTGGAAGCCTGAGCGTCTGCCGGATTGGCGTCGTCTTCCATCTCGATCATGAGTCGCTGATGCGGTTGCGGTCTTGTGCTTCTGCACCATAGCACCCATGCGCCGATCACGAAGCAGGCGATGAGGAACCACAGGCACACGAGTGTGGAAAGCACGAACGCATCGGAGGCCGGCACGATGGCCGGATCGCTGCTCGTGGTGACAGTCGCACCGTGCATGGCCAGGATCATGGGCTAGAATGACAACGGGAGGGGCTTTTCGGCAAGCATCTTCCATTTTCTTTTGCCTGCCAGGGAGCGGGCGGCCACGAATCTGAAGTTATTTTTTATTATTTGCGTAACGAACCAAGAGAAAAGGGTAAGTAGAGTTGTGAGGACTCCTGCCTGGCCGTCGCGCTGAACTTTTGGTCGGGAACAGCCGCCGGCGGCAGGGGTCTTCGACTCGTCCAGTCATGGCTGATCGCGTGAGCGTAGTTATGGCGTGAGTCGTCGGTTGTGGAGCGTTGCGCTACAATAATTTCCCCAGCCTGACTGAACCCTCACGGACTGAACCCCCACGCGGTTGATCTTCGGCTCCTCGGTTCGTGCTTGTGGCAAGATCAGTCACGCGCCATTCGTCCTCATCACTGCCATGCACCGCCGCGCTTTTCTCCAGTCCGCCATCGCCACCGCAGCCGCGTCACATGCGATCGCCGCAGACCCTGACACTCCAGATCCTCCCACACTGAAGGGGAAAATCCGCAAAAGCCTCAAATGGGGCATGGTGAAGGACGACACAGGCACGCTGGTCGAGCGCTTTGCAAAACTCAAACGCTGCGGTTTCGCGGGCGTGGAGCCGAATGTCAGCCAAGTGAAAGACACAGCCGAATGGCTCGCGGCTAGCAAGGAGACGGGCCTCATCATCGACTGCGTCGTCAGCCCCAGCACGGACGGCATCGACAAGGCGGTCGATCTTTGCAAACAGCTCGGCGGCGACAGCGTGCTCATCGTCGCGCGGCTGGACAAAGACAAAAGCTTCAACGCGAACTGGAGTGAGACGCAGGCAGCGATCAAAGCCGCCGCACCGCACGCCGAGGAGCGCGGCATCAGGCTGCTGATCGAGAATGTGTGGGCCAGCTTCCTCATCAGCCCGCTCGACATGCAGCGCTACGTCGATGAGATCGCGCATCCGTCTGTGGGCGTGCATTTCGACGTGGGCAATGTGATGCGCTGGGGCGTGGCGGAGCACTGGATCGAGGTGCTCGGCAAACGCATCGGCAAGCTCGACATCAAAGAATACAGCATCGACAAAGCGATGAAGGAAGGGATGATGAAGGGCTTCGATCAATCTATAGGCAGCGGCAGCATCAACTGGAAGAACGTGCGAGCCGAGCTGGAGAAGATCAACTTCACCGGCTGGGCCGCCGCCGAGGTGAAAGGCGGCGATTGGGGCTACCTCGCCGAAGTCGCGCAGCGGATGGACACGGTGCTAGGGCAGGTGTGAGGCACGGAGGCTACCTCCGCTTCTTCTTCCGTCCGCGCATGATGTCGAGAGCGCGTTTCTCGTCGTCGAGCACCGTGGTGAAGGTGTAGTTGAAGTTGTCGAGCTTGCGGCGCTCGATCTTCTGATTGATGAGGCGCTCGATGTTCTGGACGTAGCCGATCTCCTCGGCGGAGAAGAGCGTGAAAGCATCGCCTTCTTTTTGCGCGCGGCCGGTTCTGCCGATGCGGTGGACGTAGTCCTCGGAGTGCTCGGGCACCATGTAGTTGATGACGTGGGTGACGCCGCTGATGTCCAGGCCGCGCGCGGCCACGTCGGTGGCGACGATGACTTCGACTTTGCCTTCGCGGAAATCGGAAAGCGCTCGCTCGCGATCTTTTTGCGAGATATCGCCATGCATGACGGCGACCTTGTGTCCCTCGGCATCGCCTTCGATGGCGGAGAAGAGGCGGTCGGCGTCCATCTTCGTGCGGGTGAAGATCATGACGCTGTGGAAGTCTGTGCGGCGCAGCAGCTCCAGGAGCAACTGCTCGCGCTGATTGCTGGCGACGGGATAAAGGTAGTGGCTCACTGTCTCGGATGGCGAGAAGCGGATGCCGACCTCGACGCTCTCGGGTTCCTTCAGCGCCCAATCGGCCAGGCCCTTAATCTGCGCGGGCATGGTGGCGGAGAAGAAAAGTGTCTGGCGCGAGCGCGGAGTTTTATCCACGATGCGGCGCACGTCGGGGAGGAAGCCCATGTCCAGCATGCGGTCCACTTCGTCGAGGATGAGCACTTCGATTGTGTCGAGATTCACGGTGCGATCCTCCATGAAATCGAGCAGACGGCCTGGCGTGGCAACGATGACATCGACGCCTTGCTGCAAGCCCTTGCGCTGTTTGTCGTAACCCACGCCGCCATGCACGAGGAGGGTGCGCAAGCCCGTGTGTTTGCCGAGTTTTTCAAACGCCTCGACGACCTGCGCGGCCAGCTCACGCGTGGGTTCGAGGATGAGGCAGCGCAGTTTGCCCGGAGCGCCGAGGCGTGTGAGCGCGGGCATTCCAAAGGCGGCGGTTTTGCCAGTGCCAGTCTGCGAGGCACCGACGAGATCCTTGCCCGCGAGCACGATGGGCGCGGCCTTGACCTGGATTTCCGTGGGCTGCGTGTAGCCAAAATCGCGCACGGCGGCGAGGATGGCGTTGGAAAAACCGAGCGCTTCAAATGCCTCGGGATACGGCCCCTCGGGGACGGGTGGCGGCGGCGGCGCGGGTTGCGCATCGTAATTCACCTTCGGCGCGCGCGGTTCATCATCCTCGCGATGCGGACCTCCGCGTGCGGGCCTGCCACCACGCTCGGGACGCCCGCCTTCGCGACGCGGACGCTCACCCCCTTCGCGGCGCGGACGTTCTGCGCGATGCTCGCCCTCTCGACGCGGGCGCTCTCCACGATGCTCACCACCTTCACGGCGCGGCCTGTCGTCTCGGCGGGGACGCTCTCCTTGTGGATGCGGCGCGGGCGCTATGCGTTGCGGCGGCACGTCCTTGCCATGCGAGAGCGGCCTGAACTCATGCTTGCCTCCTCCGCGCGGCTCTCGCGGCTTGTCGTCATGTTGCTTCGCCGGATGCGGTTTGTCCGCCTGCGGTTTCTTCGGTGCGATACCGACGATTTTTTTGATGCCTGACTTGATGCGATGCAGCAGCGAGGGCTTTCGAGACTTGGATGATTCGGACACTTGGTAGGGACGATTGGATTGAGCGCCGCCAGCTATCCGCCAGCCGGAGGCGCAATGCAAGGGATGAGAGCCGACAGGGATGAGAGCCAGGGAGGGAAGACGGCGCCGAAGGGTGCAGCTCGCGGAGCTGGTCTGAAAAGCTGGGAACAGCGCAGGGGGGCTGGATGTGCCGGAGCTGTAGCTGATCGCATGAGCGTTCAGTCAGGGAACCATTCGACCGCATGGAACCGCCTCGCGGAAGACACCCCAAACTCCGCACCTCCGCAGGCTGTTACGCCAGCGGCTACAGCTTAATCCAGTACATCTAGCATCTCGCCTTTCTCGGCGGCGCGGGTGAAGATGTCCTTGCCGTTTGAATCCGTCTTTGGTCCGACCTTCGTTCCGCGCGCGGATTCAAGTTGGATGGCCTGAACGCTACTGTCGTTGAATCCAACGATGATCTTCCCGCCGCGCCAGGCACGGCCACGCACCATTCTTCCGACTGCATCAGCATTCCACATCGGCGGCCAGCCGGGTGACACAGGGTTTTCCAAGACAAGCGGCATGAGCGGATTGCTTTTAATGGTGACCCCTTTGGTCATCGCCCAATGATTCTCGCCAGCTTCAAGCGCCTTCGGGAAATCCGGCGCTTTGCCGATGTCATTGTCCGATTGGAAGGGGCTGATTTTCGCTCCGAACACACGCTCGTCATCCAGCACCCCTTCCTGGATGAGCAAGCGGAAGGCATCGTTCGAGGTGGTGGGTTCGGTTGAGTGCGCGTCGGAATACTTGGCGTCGTTGTCGGCTGCATAGAGTTTGAGCGCTGCGATAATGCAACGGCAGTGGTTAGATGATGCGGCTCGGTTCGATTGTGCGGTGACGATATTGAAAGTGGGAACGGCCGCGCTGATCAAGATCAGCACCACGATCACCG
>JANPIW010000833.1:0-3643 GCA_031425215.1 Verrucomicrobiaceae bacterium | reverse complement strand
GCCGGATGCCAGCCCCGCCCAAACACAGAAGAAAGGCCGCCTAAGATGTTAAGTAAGTGCCATTCCGGGCTGGCGGCTTTCCATTGCGACTCACCAGAACGGCATCTTGGCTCACTTCATGAATACGTCCGAGACTCACATGGCGTCCACTCTCGTCAGCGTAGGCAATGAGGTCTCCAGCAACGAAGGTGCGGGTGAGCTTCCAAACGAGCACATGGCTACCTTTCGGAACCTCTGGCGCGGTAGCATCTGTGACCGCTCTAAATGGGGTCAGGAAAAAGACCCGCAGCAATAGGATCACCGCGATCATCGGCACCACCGAGCGCCCTATCTTGCGTTTCCAAGACTCGGTGCGTGTGGGCGCAGCCGTATTGATGTTCCTCGCCAGCATGTAAAGGAATGCGGCACCGGCGAGAAGGATGGACGTGGCGAGTGCGATGGGCAGCACGATGTTTGAACCCACTCCGGCACCGGCGAAGAGGGACCGATTGAGCATTGTCCCCTCAGATAAGCGCAGCAGCCACAGGGCTCCAAAGATTGCCAAGCAAAGGCCGATGACCCATACGTCCCAGCCTTGCCAGCGGGGTTGCTGTGCTGATTTAATGTCAGGCTCCGCAACACCTGTAAGATGCGCAGGTGACGGCGGCTTATCCATTGGTCGGCGGAACACCCACCGGAACGCCAACGGCCCGAGCGTGAACAAGATGAAGAAGGCGATGCCAATTGCTAGATTCTCCCATCCACCTGAGATGCGCCAGAATATGACGGCCAGAAATAACGCCGCCACCAGTAGCGGCGTCGCAATCATTGCCACATGCGGCCACACCGAGCCTTTAGCGATACCGAGTTGATCCGGTGGCGTGGTGCTCGGTGCTTTGCCAGTAGCCTCGATTACGGCCTCTTGTATAGCGACGAACCATTGAGCGCAAAACGCATTGCGCATGGATGGAGTCCCAATCCAGCCTTCCATGGGCGAAATCACCACCTGCTTGAGTCCGCCGCCGTCCTGATAAGTCAGGCTGATGAGATCGGAACTCAGCGGACTCACCGAACGGGGATACTGCCCGATGCTGAGATCCCGAATCGACTCCAGTGGGATGACGGTTTTAACGGCCGCGTGCGAATAGACCAGCCGTTGCTCATCCAAAATCAATAGCCCACGACGACGGTAAGCGAAGAATTGCCCCTGATGCGTTGCAAACTGGTTCGGTTCAAAAAGAAAGCCCTGAGCAGTCTCAAGGACACGAGGTGTCCGGTCGCCAGCAGGAGGCGACGCAGCGGCCTCAAGTTGTGTGCGGAACTCCGTCGCCGTGGCGAAACGCATCTCTGGCATTCTCTCCAGCGCACGCAGAACGATCTCATCAATGCGAATATCCACCTGCACGCGTTTCGAAGGTGGGGTGATGTTTTCCATCGGACGCTCGCCAGTGAGCATCTCGTAGAGCACCACGCCGAGGCTGTAGATGTCCGCGCGGTGATCGGCGGTGCCATTGGTTTGCTCGGGGGCGGCGTAGTCGGGTGTGCCCATGGGGTGTGAGGCAGACATTCCTGTCTGCCCGTCCTTAGAGCAGAAAGGAATTTCTGCATCACTCTCGACGATCTTCGCGACGCCGAAGTCGGCGATCTTCACCACGCCCGCCTTGTCGATGAGCAGGTTCTCCGGCTTGATGTCGCGATGCACGATGCCGTGATCGTGGGCGCATTGTAGCGCCTCACACACCGGCGGCACGATGCTGAGCGCTTCTTTGGGCGTGAGTTTCTTCGCCTGCATGAGCTGGCGGAGATTCACGCCATCCAGGAACTCCATGAGCAGGAAGTAGAAACCACCCGCTTGTCCGAAGTCATACACGCCGACGATGTTCGGGTGATTCAGCGCGGCGAGCGCGTGCGCTTCCTTTTCAAAGCGTGCCGCGAACTGCGGATCATCCGCCCGCTCTGGTGCGAGCAGCTTCAACGCTACGAGCCGATTCAGCGACTTCTGCCGCGCCTTGTAAACCACACCCATGCCGCCACGACCGAGGCATTCGAGGATTTCGAGCTGCGGAAAGTGCGGGGCGAGTTCTTCGGGCGTGAGGGATGGTATGACGGCGGCTGGATCACCGGCCTGGGTCGGCTCGATGATCTGCGCCATGAGGCAACGCGGGCACTGCCCCCCGGGCGCGTCGGCGGGGAGGCGGGCACCGCAGTCGGGGCATTGTCTGGCAGTGGATGAATCGCTCATGTCCTATCCTGATGTGTCGGCGGAGAAACCGAACAGACTTTTTTCAACTCCCCAGCGCCGCGAACAAACTACGCATCTCATCCTGCACGCTGGCCGGATCATCGAGTGTGCCTGCCACCTCGTTCTTCACACACTGGCGGAGGCGTTTTTTCATGCGATGGACGGCCATGCGCAACGCGTCGGGATTCATGCCGCACACCGCGGCCAGCGCCATCTGATCTCCACGATCCGCATCGCCACTGAGCAGCGCTTTCACATTCTCAAAGAACGCCTCGCGCCCCTCGGCCACGCACACCACACGCAGCGCCTCCATGCCGCGCGCGAGCACGGTGACGGCCCATTGCCGGTCAAACTCCGCGTCAGGCGACAACTGCCGCGCGTCCGGCACATCCGCCGCCTCCGGGTCATCGAGAGGCAGCACCTCGGCCCCGCCGCCTCGTTTCACGCGCCGCGCCGCCTCGCGATGACGGGCGACGAAGTGCTTCACCGCTCCAAGCAAATAGGAGCGAAAGCGCCCGCGTCCGCGATCCGCCGTATGGATCGTGCCGCCACCGAGCATCTCGGCAAAAAACGAGTGACTCATTTCCCGCGCTGCGTCCGCATCCCGAAACACGCGTCGGAGGTAAGCAACGACCGGCTCATAATACGCATCACACAAATCCGCCAAGGCCCTGCAACCATCCTCCGAATCCGCCTTCGCCAGCGAGACACGTGTCCAGCGCGTGGTGTGAAACGGCGCTGCGGGGAGAGTGGGAGAAGGTGCTGTTGTCATCCTGCTGGTCATGCTGCCACAGGTCCATGACGTTTTGGAGGAGAAACGTGACACGGAAGTTGGTGTCACGGCGATTGATCGCGGGACAGGAATGGCATGTGCCACTAAATGAGAAGCGGCCTGATTCTTTGCAACGAGAGGGATGCCGCTCCCGTTCGTTGAACCTCCCATGCCCACCGATGAAAATTCCAGCGCCAGTCCCCAAAGCCCACAGCAGTTTGTCGCCGGAGTTCGTGAGCGTGTCGCGAAGATCGTTGTCGGCCAGGACGTCGTCGTGGAGCGCGTGATGATCGCGCTGCTCACGGGCGGGCATTTGCTTCTGCAAGGCTTGCCGGGTCTCGCGAAGACGCTGCTCGTCAACACCATCGCCAAGGCCATCAACCTCGACTTCAAGCGCATCCAGTTCACCATCGACATGCTTGCGTCCGACATCATCGGATCGGAGATCATCGAGCAAAAGAGCGGCGAGTTCCGCATTCATCGCGGGCCGGTGTTCACGAACCTGTTGCTCGCGGATGAGATCAATCGCGCGGCCCCGAAGGTGCAGGGCGCGATGCTCGAAGCGATGCAGGAACGTAAGGTCACCATCGGCGGACAGAACCTCAAACTGCCCACGCCCTTCCTCGTCATCGCCACGCAGAATCCGGTGG
>JANPIW010000832.1:0-3432 GCA_031425215.1 Verrucomicrobiaceae bacterium | reverse complement strand
CGGGGCTTATTCTTCGGTAGAGGAACTCACTCCACCTGTGACTCCAGCAGGGTCATACGACATCGTCGAAGGACAATCCTATGGTCCTGCCGACAGCAGTTGGCGATATGTAAGCGATCCCAAGGACGCCTTCTATTCGCGATTCCTATCCGGAGCGCAACGGCTCTCGAATGGCAACACGCTCATCTGTGATGGAATGAAGGGGCATGTGTTCGAGGTGGACAGTTTTGGTGCCACGAAATGGGAGTGGGCCTCTGGGATGCCAGAAGGCCTTTCAGGTGGTAAGAGTGGTCCGGCCCCGGTACCATCTGGAATCGCCTCGGGGAACCGGCTGCCTGGTCCAGATATGAACCGGGATACGAAAGCCATGTTCCGTGCTGTTCGATATGACGCGGACCATCCAGCGTTCGCCGGCAAGAATCTGCAGCCGAATTAAATGCCGAAGGAAAACAGGAGTTCAATACAGCGGATCATCCTCGCAACGCGGCGCTGATCGCCACCAGCCTGCGCCCGCAGGTGATGATGGTGCCGAAAAAGATCACGGACAAAACGCCGAGCATGATCTGATGTGTGCCGCCGCCTTTCACAAAGAGAGCGACGATGCATGTCAGGCAGCCGAGGGTGAGGACAAACATCCGGTGCTGCTTCGCCTGCGGCCCGAGGAAGAACTGCCGGCCTGTTAGCTCCGCGCCGAGCGAGCGGATGTAAGCGCAGATAAGCGCGACCACGGCGCAGCTCCAGCCGAGCGGCAGCATGTCAAAGAGCTTGATCACGCCCGGCTCGACGCTCGTCGCGTATCCCGCGCCGACAAAGATGAGCGTGTCGGCGATGCGATCCGGCACCTCATTGTAGAGACCGCCGACGGGCGAGCGCTTGCCGCATTCCACAGCGACCATGCCGTCGATCATGTTGCACAGCAGGCGGAGCTGGATGCCGAGCGCCGCGCCGAACCAGCACAGCGTGCCTGACATCCTCGTATTCATCTCGGGCACGATGAGAAAGCAAACCAGCGAGCCAGCGGCGACGAAGATGCTCAGCACCGAGATCGCGTTTGGCGAGATGCCGGTCTTTGCGACAGCGACCGCGAGGGATTTCGCCCACGCTTTGTCGCGCGTGGTTAGGGGGCGGCGGTTGGCGGCGGGATCGTCTGGCATGACTGCGAGCGTGCCGAATCCACGTGTGAAATCAAGCCGCCGGATCACCCAGAACGCTCACGGGCACACGAGCGATGATGCGGCCGTCCTCGTTGCGCACCAGGACGCGGTCGTGAACAATTTCGGGCGGTGAACTGATGCCGCGCGCGTAGTCCTCCGCCAGGTCCTTGCCGTAACCCATGGTCTGGCGGATGCGCGCGGCGACTGCTGGTATGTCGATGTGTGTCATGCGATGAGATCGTATCCGCGCCAGTCTTTGATGGTCACATCAGCGAAGCTGCCGACGGGGAGCTTTTTGTTCACAAAGACCGTGGTGTCGATGTCGGGCGCGTCCATCTCGCTGCGGGCGGTGCCGGGTTCTTCGATGAGGACGCGGATTTGTTTTCCGATGACGCTTTTGTTGAAGCTCTCGACGCCCTGCTGGATGGCGTGCATGGCTTCGTTCCAGCGGCGCTTGCGGGTGGCGTGATGGATCTGGCCTTCCATCTTCGCGGCGCGAGTGCCTTCCTCTTGCGAGTAATTGAAAACGCCCGCTCGCTCGAATCGCGTCTCTTTGATGAACTGGATCAGCTCCTGAAAATCCTCCTCCGTCTCGCCGGGAAAGCCGACGATGAAGGTGGTGCGGATGGCGATGTCGGGGATGCCGGCGCGGATGCGTTTTACGAGGTCGCGGATGTACGCGCCATCGGTTTCGCGCTTCATCAGCGCGAGCATGTGATCGCTGATGTGCTGGAGCGGCATGTCAATGTAGCGGGCCACTTTCGGAGACTCGGCGATGGCGGCGATGAGGTCATCGCTCCAGTGCGCGGGGTGGGTGTAGAGCAGGCGGATCCAGAAATCTCCCTCGATGGCATTCAGCTCGCGGATGAGCGAGGCGAGGGACTCGCCGCGCGTGGAATCCACGCCGCTGCGCGGACTCGGCCGCTTCCCTTCCCATTTGTCCATGCCAAAGTAAGTCGTGTCCTGCGAGATGAGATTGATCTCCTTCACGCCGCTGGCGACGAGCGCACGCGCTTCGAGCACGATGCTCTCCTGCGTACGACTGCGGTGTTGGCCGCGAATCTTCGGGATGATGCAGAAGGAGCACGGATGATTGCAACCCTCGGCTATCTTGATGTAAGCAAAGTGTTTCGGCGTGAGCCGGAAGCGCGGCGTGTCGTAGTCCGGAATGTACCGCGGCTTTTCGGTGACGAGGTTCTCTTGTTCCTTTTCGGGCGCGGCCTTCTTGCCGCAGAGCCGCTCGATGATAGGCGCGACCTGCGTGATCTGATCGAGGCCGATGAACGCATCCACGTCCGGCATGAGCGTGGGCAGCTCCTGGGCAAAGCGTTGCGAAAGACAGCCGGCAACGATGATTTTCTGACGCTCGCGTTTCGCTGAGCCGTCGCGCGCATCGACGGCATCGTGGATGGCGCCGATGCTTTCCTTCTTGGCCATGTCGATGAAGGAGCAGGTGTTCACGATGAGCACGTCGGCCAGATCGGCCTCGGGTGTCATGACCATGCCAGCCTGCTGCAGGTGGCCGATCATGATCTCCGAGTCGATGAGGTTTTTCGCGCAACCGAGAGAAACGAGGCCGACTTTGATCATGGGGACCGCGAGAGTAGCGCGTTTCAAAGCGAGCGCCAGCGCGAGATACCACCGCAGGGCGCAGGACGGCTTCTGGTGCCGAACTATAAATCGGGTGCGCGGGGGATCCCGCGCTCGTTCTCTTTGATCTGCCGATGATGTGAGCTACAAAAATTGCCGGGCATGGATGTTCGATGTTCATCTTTGGAGGTTCCGTGCTAGCATCGGCGCTCCCCATTTTTCCGAATGCTTTCCGTCTCCAATCTCAGCAAAACTTACGCAGGTCGCGTGCTCTTCGCCAACGTGTCATTTCACATCACCGGGGGCGAGTGCATCGGCCTCGTGGGGCCTAATGGCGCGGGGAAAACCACGTTGTTCTCGCTCATCCTCGGGGAGACCACGCCGGACGATGGGCAGGTGATGTGGCAGAAGGGATCGACGGTGGGCTATCTGCCACAGGAGAGCGCGCCGGTGGGGGATGAGACGATTCTTTCGTTGGCGCTCTCGCACACATCCGAGGCCGGGCGCTGGGAGAATGAGCCGAAGGCGAAGCGCATCCTGCGCGGCCTGGCGTTTCGTGAGAGTGACTTCGACCGGCCTGCGCGCACTCTGAGCGGTGGCTGGGTGATGCGCGCGCATCTCGCGCGGTTGCTGGTGCAGGAGCCGGATTTGCTGCTGCTCGATGAGCCGACGAACCACCTCGATCTGG
>JANPIW010000831.1:0-20974 GCA_031425215.1 Verrucomicrobiaceae bacterium | reverse complement strand
ATGACGCCCACGAAAATGTCCTCGGGTGCGAGCGCAGTACCGATGACCACGCCATTGGTGCCGCGAATATCGCCCGAGCCGCGCAGCACGAGACCGTTGCCCGCGCCGCCTGCGCCGAAGGCCGCCTTGCCATTGCGGGCGAAGAGAATGCCCTCGGTCACCGTGGTCAGGCCCGTGTAAGTGCTCGCGGCATCAAAGACGACGTTCGAGATGCCCGTCTTTGTCACACCGCCAGAGCCGGTGATCGAGGAGCGGAACTCAAGATTCTGCGCGGCATATACCCCGTCGTTCATGCGCAGGAATGCGTTTTGATTGTTGATGATGCCCTCGCGCGTTCCGAAATTGACCGTGCCGCCCTGGATGATGGTGGACGTGCCCATGTTGCCTAGGCCAAACGTCGCGGAGGAAATCATGCCCGAGGCGATGGTCAGCACCGCGTTGTCCTGGATGGTGATCTGCGCGACCGTGTTGTTCGTGTAACCGGTGAGCGTGGTCTGGTCGTTGAGGTTCGTGCTCGAGCCGGAGCCGAAGTCCTTGTTGTCATTCAGCGTGCCGATGCGCAGCGCATTCACGCTCAGGCTGGTGCGCACCGCTGTGAAGGGATCGACGGTGACTGCCACGTTTTTACCCGCCAGCGTCGCGTCGAACTCCGTGCCAGGCTGCGCGTACTCGCTGTCATCGAGCGGGCGCAGGTACTTAGTACCGGACACATCCTCGATGGTCATGAAGTGACTGCCGGTGAAGAACTGGCGGTTGCGATCCTGCGTGCCGATATCGACTGCGCGCAGGTCTTGATCCTCGGGATGCGGGGCGATGCCGCCGAAGAGGCCGATGACGATTCTCTTGTCCGTTGCCACTGTCCCCGCGCCCACTTCGGTGAGTGTGCCGATGTTGTTCAATTTCACCCGCACACTGTCCACTGTGACGGAGGTGGCCGCGCTGAAGGTCGAGGTCGAGTCCATGTCCTGGAAGCGCAGCACCGATCCGGCGGAGCGCTCGATCTCACCGATGGTGAGCGTCATGTTTTTCTCATCGTCATGGGACGGGACGAGCTGGATCATGTTCGTGCCAAACTGGGAGCGCAACTTGGCGCCGCCGACGGTGGCCAGCTCCTCCGTGTTGGCCACCGCGTTGTCGCCGTAGATGCGCAGGATGCCGCCGCGCATGTTCAAATTCGCGGCGTCGTTGATGCGGTTGTTGTTGTTGGTGGTGGTGACGAGCGAGGTGGCGTCGAGCTTGTTGGTGTTGTCCAGCGCGAGGAAACCCTGGCGCTCCAGAATGATGTTGGCACTGCCGGAGATCGCGCCGTTCGGTCCGGTCAGGGTCGTGCCCCATTCGCGGTAGCTCTCCGCCTCTCCCAGACTGGTGAAATCAACGCCGTTGATCTGGTAGGTGTCCGTGCGGAATTCACGATCAACGGTGCCGAAGCGCGTGAGGATGGTGTCGCCCGTGTAAGTGTTGTTGGCCGTGAGACGCAGCTCGCGGCTGCCCACTTTCGTGAAGCCGCCCGCGCCGGTGATTGCGCCGCTGACCACGAGCTTGGCGGGCACATCGACGGTCTGATTTCCTTGGGCCGCAACGGCGTTCGTGCTGCCGCCTTCGAGGTTGAAGAGGTTGCGCCCCGCCGTGCCGGTTACTGTGATCGCGCCGTCAACGTAGGTGCGCACCAAGGCAGCGTTCGCAGTCACGTCGCTGTTCAGATCAATGTAGTTCGTGCCGCTGTTGGCGGCAGCAGTCACGCCATTAAGGGTGATGGGCGTGGTGTGGTGAATGTCATACTGGCGGAAGAACTCGAGGTGCGCGCCAAGGATGGGATTCAAAGCCGACGCGATGTCGTTCGGATCAGATGCCGTGGGGCCTGCGTAGCCGACGGTCACGCCTGAGACGTCGGCGACCTTGAGCGCGGAGTTGTTGGCTCCAACCACGGTTCCGAGCGGAGGCAAGTCCCGCTCGAAGCGCAGCTCGCCTTCTTTAACTGTGATCGTGCCGATGCTGGAGAAGTTCGCATTGCGGAACGAGATGTCGTTGAGGCCGACCTTGTCGAGATTCCGCGCGCCACCGATGCCGGTGATGCTGGCCGAGATGTAATCCACGCCAGGGATGGTGGCACCAGGCAGAATGGATTTGTCGGCGGACTGCAAATCCCAGCGCACGCTGCCGCCGATGGTGGCATTGGCAGCAAGCTCTAGTGTGGTGACAACGCCACTGCCAGCCGCTCCACTGGTGTTGATCAGCGCGCCTGTGCCGCCGATGCCGCTGCCGCTGATGCGGATGATCTCGCGCGCCGGGTCGCTGTCGTCGCCGTAGTTCAGCGCGATGCCGCGCAGGTCGAGCACCGCTCCATTCGCAATGACGGTTGCATTCCCCGCGCCGGTGGCGCCGAGGGAGCGGGCACCGCCGACAAAGAGCCGGCCCGCGTTCACATTGATCTGTCCGACGAGCAGTGGCGCGGCGTTGGCCGTGGTGAATCCGTCGATTACGTCGCTGAACTGGTTGGCGTTGAGCTGGAGGATGCCATCGCCTGTCTTGGTGAAGCCGTTGCTGGTCTGCACCACGCCAGTGAGGGTCAGCGTGGTTCCGACGGCGGTGTCAAAGGTCGCACCCGTGCTCAGGGTGAGCTTGCCCGAAAGCGTGGCGGCAAGAGCGGCGGCGCTCGTCGCGATGGTAGAGCCACCGTTCATGGTGATCAGCTCGGCGATGGAGCGGCCTGAGTCCGTAAAGAGCAGCGTCGCGCCGTTGTTCAGCGTGGTGCGACCGCGGGTGGAGCCGAGGGCGTTGTTGTTGCCCGCCACCTGGAGCGTGGTGTTGCCGCTGATGATGATCTCGCCTTGATAGTTGGTGTTGTTTTCGTCGAGGAGGATTGGCTGCGTGTTGGCCGCCACGGACCGGATGGTGCCGCCGCCGCGAATCAGTCCCGTGTTGTAAACCGTGGGACTTGTGGAGCTGAAGCTCAGAAAGGCACCTTCGCTAATGTCGATGCCGCTGTTGTTGCTCACGCCCGGGGCGAGTCCGCTGCCACCGAGGAATGCGACACTCCCGCCGTTCGCGCCCACTTGCAGCTCGCCCTCGTGAAGGTTGATGACGCCGCTGTAGGTGTTGAGGCCGCCGAGGATGACCTTGCCCTGGCCGACCTTGGTGATCCCCTGCGCGTTGGCGAGCGTGTTGTTCTGAATCACGGAGTTGATCTGCAAGGTTTGATTGCCTGCAAACTGATGGATGATCATTGCTTCGAGGCCCGCGGTTCCAAGCGCGTTCTGGATCGCGCCGCCGTTGATGGTGACATCGCCCGAATTGAATGAGAGCAAGAGGCCGGAGGATTGCAGGCTGAGTGTGCCGAGGAGGTTGAGCGTGCCGTCCCCAGCCTGGTTGAAGCGCATGCTGTTGGTCGTCGCGCCCCCGACCACGGGGGTGAAGGCGACGACATCGGTGTTGTTCCCCGCGGCATAGGTGTCGTTGGCAAAGGTTGTGAGCGCGATGACATTGCCACTGGCCGGACTGGACTGATTGACCGCCCAGCTCAACTGCGAACTGGTGGCCCAACCGCCGATGATGCTGTTGACGTTGGTGAATGTCGCCTCCGCGACGAGGTCGCCATTGTTGACGTTGAGCGTGCCGCCGACGGCGCGGGTGAGCGTGCCCATGCGCAGCTTGGCTGCACCGCTCTCGCGGGTTACGGAGTTCGCGCCGGGATTGATGAGAGTGGAGGCGACCAGCTCAGTGTGAGTGCCTGCCAAGCCAGAGAGCGTGACTTTGCCGCCGCTGAGTCCAAAGATGCTCGTCTGCCCGGCCACGTTGTTATCCGCGCCCAAGCCGGTGATGTCGCCATTGCCCGACCAGCCGAGACGGAGCTGAGCCGCGTCAGCGAGCTTGGAGTTGTTGTTCAGGCTGTAATTGAGCTTCAACTCACCACCACCCACCTGCGTCACGCCGGCGTAGGAGTTGCTTCCCGAGAGGATCAGTGCGCCCTGGCCGATTTTGTTGAGCGCGATGCTGCCAACTGCTGACGTGCCGCTCACCACGTTGCTCAATTCCAACGATGTTCCGCTCTTCACCTCAAAGCGCGCCTCAACCGCCGCGAGGCCGATCGTGCCAGTGATCAGATTGGCTCCACCGGATGCGCCAATCGTGCCGAAGGCGGTGGCGTTGGTGAATGCGTTGGCGACGGTGATGCCGCCGCGAAGCTGGACACCGATGCCTGCAGCGCCTGCAATGGCGACGGTTCCCGATCCAAACGCGCCGCCATTCGTGGCAGCGAGCGTGCCCGCTGTTACGCTGGTGTTGCCGCTGTAGGTGTTGTTGTTCGTGAGCACCCACATGCCCGCTCCCGTCTTGGAGAGCGATGTGGCCCCGGCGCCGTTGTTGGTGATCTGGGGTGCGAACTCGTTGTCCGAGATCGTCGTGCCGCTGAGCACGAGCGTCTGCGTGCTGCCAGCGGCGGCGGAGAAGGCGATGGCGCCCGTGTTGGTGAACTGCACACGCGGCGCGTTGTCGCCGACGATTGTGCCGCTCGCCGCGATGGTGGCCGCGAGTGTGCCCGCGCCCATGGTGAAGAGACGGTCGGTGCTTTGATTGGTGAATCCGGTCCAGGTCAGGATGCCGCCCTGGTTCAGCGCGGTGTTGCTGGCAAAGACGAGATTGCCTGCGGCATTCGTGGAGGCTCCGAGACCGCTGGGCAGTCCGCCATTGGCAAGGTGCAGCACGGTGATGCCCGCACTCGCAGTGGCTGTGCCCACGGAGGCGATGGTGGTGACGCCGGTATAGGTGTTTTTGTTCGAGAAGGTCTCGGTGCCCCCCGCCGTGCCGCTGATGCTCTTGTTGAAATTGCCCGCTCCGCTCACCACCCCGCTGAAGGTGTCGCTTGCGCCCGCGCCGACCGTCAGCGTCTGCCCTGCGTTGATAATGACGCTGCTGCCGATGGCGCCCGACAGACGGCCAATCGTCTCACTGCTCTGGAATTCCGCAGTCGCGCCGAGGCCGTTGGCATTGGTGACCGAAACCGTGGCCGCGTCACCGACAGAAGCGCCGCCCGAAAGCTTGAGCGTGCCATTGGCGACTGTGAAAGTGCCCGTGATCGTGTTCGCACCCGTGAGGCGCCAGGTGCCGACGCCGGTTTTGGTCAGCGACGTGGTCACTCCAGCGCCCGTGAGGATGTTTCCCGTGATCGTATTGTCCGTGGTGTTCGATCCGCTCAAGTTCCAGGTCTTGGCGCTCGCTGCGGACGTGAGATTGCCCTGGATGACAATGGTGCTCGCACCATCATTGCGAAGGTCAGGCACCCCCGCTCCCGCCCCAGCGTTGAAGGTGATGTTGGCGGGAATCGTCTCGGTGATGGCGGCAGGGTTGTTAAAGATCAGCAGCCCGGCGGAGCCTGTGGAGACGTTGACGGTGCGCGCGCTGACGAGCGAGCCGAGAGAGCCGATCTGGCCGACCTCGAGCGTGCCCTGATTCACGTTGAGCGGGCCGGTGAATGTGTTCGCGCCGGTGAGCACCCACTTGCCTGTGCCGGCCTTGGTCACAGTGATCGTATCGGCTCCATCTGAAATCACGCCGGAGATTTTATTGTCAGCCTGATTGTCGCCGTCAAGGATGAGCGTCTTGTCGCCCGTGACGGTGGCGGAAACCGCGCCGGAGTATGTAACGGGGCCTTGGCCGTTGGCACGCAAGGTCGCGTTGAAACCGCCGGCGAGATTCACCACGCGATTCGTGCTGTGTCCGGCGAGCGTGGCACCGTAATACTCGAGGACGCTGGTGGCGGAGAGGCCGAGATTGAATGCTGTGCCCGCTCCAGCCGCGCTGTTTACGCCGGAGTTTGCCACGTTGCGCAGTTGCAGGGTGCCGTTGGCGACGGATGTGGCGCCGGTGTAGCTGCTGGCCGTGCCGTAGAGACTCACCAGTCCGGTGCTCGCGGCGGTGAATCCGCCTGTGCCAGACACGACGGCGTTGATGAGGCCCGCGCCGGTCGTGCCACCGATGTTCGCGTCATCGACGCGCAGCGCACCAGTGTGGTTGATCTTGATGAATGATCCCTTTGCAGCGCTGATCATGCCGACGGTCTCGTCGTTCGCGCCTGTGACCGCGTCGATGGTCAGTGTGGCGCCAGGCGCAAGGTGCAGATCCATGTCATCATTGATGGCGCTGCCATCGGCGTTGGCGGCTATGAGTGTGCCTTTGTTGAGGTAGAAATTGCCGTTCGAGGTGGAGGCGATGGGGACGATGGGCGCGTTCAGCGGGGCGGCGCGCTCGGTGAGCGTGATGGTCTTGGTCTGCGCCGAGAGATTCATGATGTAAGTGCCGCCGCCATTGAGCAGGCCGTCAAAGTGCAAGTCGTTCGTGCCGGCAAACTCGGTGATGGTGTTGTTGTTGATCTGCAGCTTGTTCGTCGAGCCATCGCTGATGCCGCCTTTGAGAATGAGCTTGCCGCCATTGACGGTAATGAGGGCGCGCTGGCTGCCTGGAAGAGCCGAGTCTGACGGGCCGGCAGTGATGAGGCCGTTGATGGTGAGCGTGCCCTGGGCTTCCTTGACCAGATCGGCATTGCGCGCGGTGGTGGTGCCGTTGCCGTTGGGATTGAGGAAGAAATTGTTGGGGATGGAGATGTTATCGACGCGGATGTAGCGGATCTGGCTGTTGCCTGCGGTGGACGAGGTCAGCGTGACATCAGCAAGACCGAGCGCACCCTGGAAGGTTTCGTCTCCGACGCGGATCACGGCATTCTGCGTGGCATCACCAACCGTGGTCGTGCCTGCAAACGTGTTGTTGCCGGTGAGATAGACGGTGTTGCGCACTTGAACGAAATTGCCGCTGCCGCTGATGCTGTTGCTCAGTCGCAGGAACCCGTCGTTGGAGTTGGTGGTGAGCGTGCCGTTGTTGATCACATTGTTGGAAGATCCCAGCGTGCCCACCGAGTTGTTACCGATGCGCAGCGTCGCGGGGCTGCTGATCGTGATGGTGCCAAAGAGCTGGTTCTGCGCGCTCTCCAGCGAGATCAATCCTGAGCCGCCGATGATCAGATTGGCCGCCTGCCTGCCCGCAAATGTGCTGGTGTCTGGCGAGCCAAATATCGGCACCTGGATGTTGAATTCATCGCCCGCCGCGATGCTCGAAATCGTGCTGGTCACCGAGCTGTTGGCGGCCGTCTGGCCGATCAGCGAGATGCTTCCTCCGGGGGCGAACAACGAGAATCCGCCCGACGAGGTGTTGTCTCTGAGCGTCGCGCCCTTGAGGAAGATGATCTCATTGATCTGCAAGGCAGATGTTAAGGCAGCGCCCAAGTCGAGCGTGCCGCCAGCCTCCACGGAGGTGGCTCCGCGGTTGTTGCCCAAGCCGCCGGTTTGATCACCGCCGGTTGAAGTGATGCCGGAGACGCCCGAGCTGGTGATCTCGAGCGTCCTGCCCGCCCCGACAGAAACCAGACCAGTGAATAGGCTGTTGCTGCCGCTCAAGCGCAGGATGCCGCTCCCCTCATGCCGCACCCAGCCGGTGCCGTCGATGCTGATGCCCATGTTGTACGCGTCCGAGCGGTTGAAGGCCAGCACGCCATGATTGATGATCGTGCCTGTGCCTGTGCCGACATTGCCCGTGATCCCGCCATTGCCCACCTGCAAGCGGCCTGCGCCGATGGTGATTTCACCACTGAAGGTGTTGTTTTTGGCCAGGATCGCGTCGCCCTGTCCAGTCTTGGTCAGGCCTATCGCTCCCGAGATGTTCACGTCCATCACCAGTGATCCCAGCGGGTTGTGCTGGTGGATGATCAAATCTCCAGCGGGTGAAGTGAGCGTGCCAGCAACGCTGGTAATCGTCGAAGTGTTGCCGATGACTAGCGGCGTGACCAGGATGCCGCCACTCGTGATCGTGGAGGCTCCGGACAATGTCACGGTCGCGGCGACCGCTGTGTGGAAACGCACCGTGTTCGTGGTGCCCGAGGCGGGGGCGGAGAAACTGGAGGCGACGTTGGTGTTCGTGCCCGCAGTCCAAGTGTTGTTCGTGAAAGCAGCCAGACCAGTGATGGCTGCGCCCGCAGGCTGGGCCACAGCCCATGTCGTGGCCCGATACGCGGAGGTGCCGTCGCTGAAAGTGGCATAGCCGCCGATGATGCCGCTCGTATTCGTCTCAATGGTGGAAGCAGCGGTGCCCTTGATGTGCAGGGTGGATCCCGGATTGCGGATCAGATCTCCGAGGGCGATGCGCGTGGTGTCCAGCGGGTAAGCGGCGATGGTGTTCGATCCCGGATTGAGCGTGGTAATGCCGATGGGTGTGGCAGATTCCGATGTCGCCGTTCCACCTTTGAGCCAGATGTCAGCCCCCGAGAGTGTCCATGCGCCGGGCACGATGTCAGTCGCGCCGAGGGAATAATCGAGAACCAACGAAGCCTTGCCCACGGACAGCGCCGTGCCGCCGAGTGTGGCAAACGGCCCTTGTCCGCCGATCTGGAAGCCGCCAGTGATGGTGTTATTACCTGCAAGACGCAAACCGCCGCCTATCAACATAAAATTGCCCCCACCAAATCCATCGTCTGCGATCTCACCGGAAAAAGGCGTGGCGGAAAGCGCACCACTAGCGCCGGCTCCGATGAGGAGATCTTTGCCGTTGGAGCCACCGTCGCGGATGCTCAGCAAGCCCGCACCAGAGATGGACCCGATCACATCCTCTGCATTAAATCGCACCTCGGCTCCGGCTGCAATATTGACGCGCACGGAGTCCGCTAGCGAGCCGCCGGCAAAACTGTTGGGCCGCACAATGCTGTTACCGCTGACATTGAGATTTCCCGTGAAGGTGCTGTCGCCGTTGAGGCTCCAGATGCCACCATTGGTGGAGATGACATTCACGTCTCCAGTGCCTGAGATGCTGCCGTCAAAGCTTCCTGATGAGCCTGTATTCGTGTTGATGGTGAGACTTCCATTGGCCAGCCTGACTGACACCAGACCACCACCGGTCGATTGTAGCGATCTGAGGGTCTGGCTCCCGCCATTGATGTCGAACACCGAGATACGATCCGTCGGCCCTGACGACATGAGCAGCGCTCCGGTGCCGATGGTGCCCTGGCCTCCCACCGTCGGCGCCCCCACACCTGACGCAGCGCCATACGCGCCGAGGCGGATGGTGTTGGTGGTAGAGTTCACAGACGGCGCGGAGATGGTGGTGTTGCCGGTGTAGGTGTTCACGCCTCGCACTTCGAGCGTGCTGCGCTCCAGTTTGGTGAGCGCGCCCACGCCCGAGATCACGCCGCCGAAGACATAGGTGTTGGCAGCCGAGTCGTTGCTCAGCGTGAGCGTGCCTGAGTTGATCGCCACGCTGCCCGTTCCTGTGCCGGTCAAATACTGGCCGCTGAGGAATCCAGTCGGTGCGCTGTTTTGGCCGAAGAGCCGCGTGGCACCGCCCCCGCCGCCGACCAATCCCTGAATCTGGTCGGATGCGCCGAGCTGGAAGGTGGCGCCGGACTTGTTCGAGAGCACCACGATGCTCGCGTCGTCGATCGCACCGGACACGGATGTGGCTAGCGTTCCAGCATCGATCCACCAGTTGCCATCGTTGGAGTTCTGGCCGGCGAGCGTCAGCGTGCCGGTTCCTTCTTTGATCACCCATGCATTGACGTTGTCGCCGACGAATGACCCTGCCCATGTGAGGTTGGTGGGGCTGGAGACACCGCCGCCCACGGCCACCATGGCTACGTTGGCCCCGTTCACGAGATTAAAATCCACATTCGCATTACCGCCGGAAATTCCACCGAAGCGCTCGAAGGTGGCTAGGTTGGTGCCGTTCTGCACAAAGTCGATGCTGCGCGGGGCGACCGGTGTGCCGACGACAAGGGTGGAGGTGTCGCTGAGCACGTTGCTGGGCTTGGCCACGCTGCCGATGAGCAGGGAACTTTCATTCACGGGCGTGGGAGGAAACACAGCGTCAGGGCCGTCAGTGATGGTGAATGTGCCTGACTGGGTCATGCTGCCGGTCACGCGAAGCTCTCCGACACCATTTTTGACGATGCCGCCCGTGGTGCCGGTGACATTGCCGGCGATGACGCTGGAGTTGGTGTAAATGAGGTCGTTGGTGCCTGCCGAGTTGGTGACTTGGTCGATGAGAATGGTGTTGCCGCCCGTGATCTGGGCGATGCGTGTGCCTGACACGATGCCGGTGCCGGAAACGAACATCCCCTCGACCAATCCCGCCGTGCCGCCCGGCAGCGTGATATAACGCGATCCCGCGCCGCCCGTGGTGCTGGAGCGCGTGGACCCCGCGAAAACCGGGCTGGTGGTGGTCAGGGTGCTGGTGCCGAGGGCGATGGTGCTGCCACGCACCGTGTTGATCGAGCCAATGGTCTCGCTCGTCTGCAGCGTGAGCACCGAGGTGATGCCATTAAGCTGCACCACGGCGGTGTTGCTGAGCGCGTTGCCGCCCGCGTTGTTGAGCGTGATACCGCCTGCGTTCACATCCAACGTTCCGAACGTGCTCACACCCGTGAGCGTCAGCGTGCCGGTGCCTACCTTGGTTACCGTGCCGCCGCTCGTTGCGGTGATGGCGCCCCCAAAGGTGGTGCTCGTGTTGAGTCTGCCGATCGTGAGCGATCCATTGGTTCCCAGCGTGACATTGCCGCCTGTGCTGCCGCCGCCTGAGAGCGAGCCGATGGTCTCGATCTTGCCGTTGATGTCGAGTGCCGCGCCCGCCACATTCGCGAGCGTCACCGCAGTGAGATCCGAAAGCCGGCTGGTCGTCGCCGCGGCATCCACGCGCAGAATGCCTGCATTGATGGTCGTGGAGCCACTGTAGTTGTTGCGCCCGGCGAGCGTCAGCACACCGGCTCCGACTTTCACCAGCGATCCGCCCACGCCGCTGATGATGCCGCTGAACGTGGTGCTCGTGCTGTCACCGACCGTGAGAGTGCCGGTGCCTAGGGTGACATTGCCTCCTTCTGTGCCACCACCAGAGAGCGAGCCAATGGTCTGGGCCGTGTTGTTCAAATCCAAGGCGACGCCCAGCACATTGCCCAGCGTCACAGCAGATCCGATGCCAAATGCCTGGCCGCCCGCAGCCCCGCCCGCGCGCAATATCCCCTGAGTCACCGCCGTCGGCCCTGTGTAGGTGTTGGTGCCGCTGAGCACCACCACGCCCGCGCCCGACTTCGACACGCCCACGCTTCCCACGTTGTTGGCGATGGTGGAGTTCAAAGTGAGCACGTTGGTCGTGCCCTCATTGATGAAGGCCAGGCTCGCGCCTCCGCCAGTGGTCAGGGTTCCGTCGTTCGGTGCCGTGCCGATGGTCAAAGCGCTTGCGCCGCTCCCTTGAAGAATGCCGCCGCCTGACGCGCCACCGATGGTCAATGATTCGCCGGCTCCAGGATCGATGATGGCTGGTCCCGCGCTCGCGCTCATGTTCAGAGTATTGATTACCGTGGAGGGCGCGGCCAGGGTGATGTTTCCAGCGGTGCCGCCATTGGTAATCCTGACGTTCTGGACGGGGTTGTTTGGCACCACGCTCGGTCCCAGCCGCGTGATGTCTGTGTAGTTCACGGCCTGCAATGCGATCACAAAATTGCTGCCGTCTTTGGTGGCCCAGTCATTGCCCACCGTGGCCCAGTTGCCCAGAATGTTGTTGGTGAGCAGGTTGGTTGTCTTCGCGATGCTCCCGGCTGTGAAGCGCAGGAAAGCTCCCGCGCCCGGCGTGATCGCGTTTAATTGCAGCACAGCGGCGCCGCTCCGTGAGATGGAAGAGGCCGTGTTCGCCGTCAGCGTAGTCGAGAAAACAATCTCCTCGTGGGTGCCACCAGTGAGATCGACTGTGCCGCCGCCCAGGATGAGCGCGGCACCGTCAGCCAGCTTGGAGTTGTTATTCGTCGCGTAGTTGAGCTGCAAAGTGCCCGCGTTCACGGTGGTCGTGCCAGTGTAAGTGTTGGCATTGCCTCCCAACGTCAGCGTGCCCCCGCCGGCCTTGATGAGGCTGGTGGCCGTCGAGCCGTTGACGATGATGCCATCAAGACTGAGCTTGCCCGCGTTGGTGGTGATCGTGCGCGAGGTGCCGGCAGCAGTGCCGAGCGTGATGCCGTTGAGGCCGATGGACAAATCATGCGTGGCTGCGGTGCCGCCGTTGAAGCCAAAATTCCCGTTGATCACCACCGCGTTCGTCGCCGACTTCGCTGATCCAGATGTGTTGTCGATGGAGCCGCCATTGATCGTGAAGGTGCCCGTGCCCAGCGCGCCCGAGGTCGGCACGCCAGAGGCCGGCAGGCTGCTGATGTTGATGCTCAGCACACCGGAGTTCAGCACCACACCGCCGCTAAACGTGTTCGCGCCGGAGAGCGTCTGGTTGCCGGGGCCGTTTTTGATCAGTCCGCCGGTGCCCGAGATGATGCCCCCGAACGCTCCCGCGATACCGCTGCCCCCCATCGTCAAGGTGCCGGCGCCCAGCGTGACGATGCCGCCCGTCGCACCGCCGCCGTTCAGTGTGCCGATGGTCTGGTTAAATCCGGCCAGATTCAGAGTCACCCCGGCCACGTTTGCCAAAGTCACATTCGACAGGTTGCCAAATGCCCCCGGAGCCGCGCCCGCAGTCAATGTCCCGGCATTGATGGTCGTGGGTCCGGTGTAGATGTTCGTGCCCGAAAGCGTCATCACTCCCGTTCCCACCTTCGTCAGCCCGCCTGTGCCGCTGATCACTCCGCTGAATGAAGTGGTGGTATTGTTGCCGCCGGTGGTCAGTGTCGCGCTCCCCAGCGTGACATTACCCCCCGCCGCGCCGCCGCCTGCGAGCGAGCCAATCGTCTGGTTGAAGCTGTTCAAATCAAGTGCCGCTCCCGCCAAGTTCGCCAACGTCACCGCCGAAAGACTGCCAAACACCTGCCCGCCCGCGGCCGCTCCCGCGCGAAGCACACCAGCATTCACCGCCGTCGCACCCGTGTAGGTGTTAGTTCCCGAGAGACTCCACGCCCCGGATCCAGCTTTCGTCAGCCCAAGCGTCCCGGTCCCATTCGAGATCACGCCCGTGATGCTGCTCTGTCCCAGGCCCGTTCCAGCGAGAGTGAGTGTTGTCCCGGCCAAGGTCGCAGAAAGAGCGCTGTTGAGCGTCAGGGTGCTGGCGGAATTGTTCGCTAACGTGGCCGAAGTATTCGCCAGTCGGATCGCCACATTCTGCCCCGCTGTTTGCAGGCCGATCGTCACAGGCCCGGCTCCAGATTCCATCAAGATGCCGCTCGTCCCGAGGTTCAGCGTGCTGTCGATGTCGCCGCCTATCAGCGCGGTCGCGGAACTGTTTGTCCCCAGGAAAACCAAGCCCGCAGCCGCCCGGGTGCCCAGCAGATTGATCGTCTGCGGCGTCGCCGTGATGCTGTTGATCGAAAACTTCGCGATGTCCGCCGCACCAGGAGCCGCGCCCGGATCAACGTCTCCGTTCACCACGGTGGACCAACTGGCTGCAGGCCCCCAGTCCGTGCCTGTGCCATCCCAAAAGAGGTCAATGGCGTATCCTGTCGTGCTCCAATGCAGCATCGTGGCGAGCATCACACAGGCGAGTGCCCGGCGGAGTTTTCTGAGGGGTCTGAGCAGATTCATGTGAACGTGAATTGGCGTGGTGAATGGGAGGCTGAAAACAAGCGCAAAAAAATCGCGCGCGCGCGAATTTCCGCAGATTGCCATGTAAACACAAAGCGTCCTTGCAAAGCAATACTTTTTCTCTCGCGGAACCACTTCGTTTGCAGAGGCAACATGTCGGAAACAGACAGCGCGAGATTCCGCGCGGTTCAATCATCCGCCAAAGCAGCAGCTCGCCCCCATTTCCGCTACGGATCAGCCCCTATGCCAGCAACCCTTTCACCACATGTCCATGCACATCCGTGAGCCGGTATCGACGCCCCTGAAATTTGTACGTCAGCCGCTCATGATCGACGCCCAGCAGATGCATCAGCGTCGCGTGAAAATCATGGATATGCAGCCCGTCCTTCACCGTGTTGTAGCCGAACTCGTCCGTCTCGCCATACACAGCCCCCGCCTTGATCCCGCCACCGGCAAACCACGCGCTGAAACAACGAGGATGATGATCACGCCCAAAGTTCGCCTGAATCTTCCCCTGGCAATACGCCGTCCGCCCAAACTCCCCGCCCCACACCACCAGCGTGTCGTCCAGCATTCCGCGCTGTTTCAAATCCTTCACCAGCGCCGCAGCCGGCTGGTCCGTCTCCTGGCACAGTTTCGGCAGCGCCCCAGGCAGCCCGCCGTGATGATCCCAATCCTGGTGATAAAGCTGGATGAATCGCACCCCACGCTCCGCAAGCCGACGCGACTGCAAGCAGTTTGCTGCGAATGTGCCAGGACTCTTCACATCCGGCCCATACGATGCCAGCACATGCTCCGGCTCATCCGAAAAATCCGTCACCTCCGGGATGCTGCTCTGCATCCGAAACGCCATTTCGTAGTGATCAATCCGGTTTTGAATCTCCGCATCCGCCGTCAGCGAAAGCTGATGCTCATGCAGCTCCCGAAGCCGATCCAGCATCATCCGCCGACTCCCCTCGCTCACCCCGTCCGGATTCCGCAAATACAGAACCGGATCCTTCGCCGCCCGGAACATCACACCCTGATGTTTCGAGGGCAAAAACCCGCTCCCCCACAAATGCGCCCCCAACGGCTGCCCGCTCTTCCCCTTCGTCACCAGCACCGTGAACGACGGCAGATTCGCATTCTCCGCCCCCAGCCCATAGCTCAGCCATGCCCCAAAACTCGGCCGCCCCGCGATCTGTGATCCCGTCTGGAAAAACGTCACCCCCGGCCCGTGATTGATCGACTCCGTAAACATCGAGCGCACCACGCAAATCTCGTCGGCGATGCTAGCCGTATGCGGCAGCAGATCGCTAAACCAGCCGCCCGCCTCTCCATGCCGCGCAAACTTGAACGGCGAACCAACAAGCGGGATCGACGACTGGTTCCCGCTCATCCCGGTAAGTCGCTGTCCCCCGCGCACTGAATCCGGGAGCTGCTGCCCGTGCCGCTGATTCAGCACCGGCTTGTAATCCAACAAATCCAAATGCGACGGCCCGCCCGACATGAACAAATAAATAATCCGCTTTGCCTTCGCAAAATGATGCGCCGCGCCCATGACACCGTGATCTACCGCCGCCGACGAAGCCCCGAAACCATCACGCGCGAGCATTTCATTCAAAGCAATGCCACCAAGGCCCATTCCAAAGCGATTGAGCAGAGTGCGACGATCTATCATGACAGGCAATGCGTTCATGGAGGTTCCTTATTACTTATTAACGTTTTACGACGCAAGCATCGTGGTTCAATAGCGCCTGCGCCAGCACCGTCGCTGCCGCTGCCTCAGCCGCGCCGATTTTCGTATCGCGCTTCGCCGTGCCTATCTTCAAAAGCTCCTCCGCTTCCTTCGGCGAGCTTTTGAAATGCGCGAGCTGCTCGTCATAAAGCCGGCGCAGAATCTCGATCTCCTTCGCGTCCGGCCTGCGTGACAAACAGCGCAGAAAACCCAGCTCGATCATCTTATCCACCGCGCCACCGCTCTCCGCGTGCAGCTTCTCACCCAGCACCCGCGCCGCCTCGACGTATTGCACTCCGTTCAGTAGCACCAGCGCCTGCAGCGGGCTGTCCGTGCGCTCTCGTTTGGCCACGCACACACTGCGCTTCGGCGCGTCAAAAGCGCCCATCGCGGGCGGCGGACTGGTGCGACGCCAGTTCGTGTAAAGACTCCGCCGCCACACGTCATCGCCCGCGCTCGGACCGGCAGGTTTAAAACCCTCCGTCAGTTCATAAGGCAGCACCGACGGCCCGCCCAGCTTCACCTTCAGCAAGCCTGCCGCAGCCAGCGCATTATCGCGGATCATCTCCGCAGATAATCGAAAGCGCGGCCCGCGCGCCAGCCATTCGTTGTCGGGATCATCCGTCATAACTCGCGCATCCGCCACACTGCGCTGCCGGTAAGTCCGGCTCATCACGATCTCCTTCACCAGCGCCTTCATATCCCAGCCGCTCTGCATGAACTTAGCCGCGAGATAGTCCAGCAACTCAGGATGAGTAGGACGCGCCCCCTGGCTTCCAAAATCTTCCGCCGTCTTCACCAATCCCCGGCCAAAAATCGACTGCCACACCCGGTTCACCGTCACCCGCGCGAACAGCGGATGCCTCTCACTCGTCAGCCACCGCGCCAGCCCCAGCCTGTCCTTGCGCGCATCCGGCGGCAGCAAACCAAGCACCTCCGGCGTCTGCGGCGGCACCGGCTCCCGGCGCTTGTCATACTCACCGCGAAACAATACATAGCTCGTCTTAGGTTGCGCCAGCTCCCGCATTACCATGATTTCTGTCTGTGCGTCCTGATGCGCATAAAGTTCCGCCCGCGCCTTCTTCAGAGCCGCATCATAACTCTCGCCTGAGACATCCCGGTCAAAGACCATGAAATCATCAATCCTGCCGCCCTTGAAGCCGCGATCCCGGAATCTCTCCCCCAAGCTGATGTTATCCCCTCCCCCGCCCTGGATCGTCTTGGTCAAAGCATCCTTCACGATCTCCAGCTCAGCCAGCTTGCCATCAACATAAATGCTCAAACCCTCCGCGCTGCTGCTCCCGTCATAAGTCACCACCACTTGCTTCCATTCCTTCACAGCAAGCGCGTCCTTAGTCCGAACCGAGATAGCATTTCCCGGCCAGAAATGAATCAACGACCACTTCAACTTACCCTCCTCAATCAGCAGCTCATACCCCCGGCTCGCCGCATCCGTCCAAGCCCGCGACCGATGAAACACCACCGCCCGCTCCTTCACATCCGGCGTCCACATCCACAGCGACACCGAGAAAGCATCCTCCCGCTTAAAATTCCCCACCGGCGTGTCCACCGGGTCATCTCCTGTGAACTCAACAGCATTGCCCACCTTCCCTGCCACCAGCTTGTTCTCGCCCTTCAACGTCGCGCTCTTCTTTGCATCCACACTCAGCGCATCCGCCAGCTTCCCGCCCTTCAACTCATCAAAAGTGTAATGCGCGACCTCACCACTCAGCATTTCCAATCTCCGCTTTCCCATTTCTGCTTTTCTCCCCGCCGCCTTTTCCAACGCCTTCATCTTCTCCTTCGCGCCCGCGTCCATCAGCATCAGCGCCGGAGTCGGCGGCGAGGGCGTGAAGAACGAATACAACCCCGCTTCGTCAATGTTCTGGAACATCGCGAACAACCCATAATAATCCCTTTGCGTGATAGGATCAAACTTATGATCGTGGCAGCGCGAGCACTCAAACGTCAGCCCCAGAAACGCCGTCGCAACCGTCTGCACCCGGTCGCACACATACTCCACGCGATACTCTTCCTCCACCGACCCACCCTCGTTCTCCTGCTGATGCAGACGATTGAAAGCCGTCGCCAGCACCTGGTCATCGGTCGCCTCCGGCAACAAATCACCCGCAAGCTGCCAGGTCACGAACTTATCATACGGCAGGTTCTCATTGAACGCCCGCACCACCCAATCCCGCCACACCCAAACATCCCGCGCCCGGTCCACCTGAAATCCATAGCTGTCCGCATACCGCGCCACATCCAGCCAATCCACGGCCATGCGTTCTCCGTAGGCGGGTGAGGCGAGGAGGCGGTCCACCGCAGCTTCATAGGTCGTATGGGACCTATTCGTGAATGCCTCCACATCGTCCGCTGTCGGTGGCAGGCCCGTGATATCAAAACTCACCCGCCTCAAAAGAGTCCCCGCATCCGCCTCAGGCTGCATTTTCAAACCCCGTTCCGCCAGATCGCGTTCCACGATCCCATCAATGCTCGCCTGACCAACTGCCGCCTTCAAAGGCACAAAACTCCAATGCGCCTCATACTCCGCCCCCTCCGCCACCCACTGCCGCAGCGTCGCGATCTCAGTCGCGCTCAGTTTCCCCAGCTTCGCCTTTGCCGGCGGCATGTGGTCATCCGCATCCTCCGTTACGATGCGCGCGATCATCTCGCTCAGCTCCGGCTTGCCCGGCGCGATGGCCTTCGCTTCCACCGCCGCCTCGCGCACATCCAGCCGCAGATCAGCCTCACGCTTCTTGGGATCAGGACCGTGGCAGTGAAAACATTTGTCCGAGAGGATCGGGCGGATGTCGCGGTTGAACTGCAATTTCTCCGCCGCATCCGACCAGGTCGGCTCGAAGATAAGAGTGGAGAAGAGTATGGCTGCAAATGGAGAAGGGCGAGGCATGGATGACGAAAGGCGAGGTTGCATTAAACGCACATCACCCCGCCAATGTATTCACCCGATCGCACGTCCGTGGAGCACACGGCAACTTGGGCGCGTCGCCACACTACTGTAGGGCGGGTATGTTCCGCGCCACCAGTGTGGATAACACGAGCAGCCCTCTCGCGGAACTACCCGCCTGGGTCCGAACGCTCTCACGCCATCGAATCACCACTCCGCTTCCGCAAACCCAACCAGGCGGGTTATTCGGCGTCCACGCTTTCACCGCTTTCGTTCACCACTCTCGCCGAACAAACCCGCCCTACATCAAAGCGGCGACGCACCCCGGCAACGGTTGCGAAACTCGCCAAAGCGGGAGCGTGAGGGCGACCCGCCCTCAGTCGCGCTGCGGATTGAAGGCGAGTCGCCCTCAGTACTTCCGCGGCTCAGCGCTTTCTTCCCATCCCAGGATGTCTGAGGCTGAAAGCCCATCCTCCGTCTCCGCATCAGCGCTCCGCACAATCCGAGCATCAACAACAGCGCGCGGCTGGGTTCGGGGGCGATGCTCAGGATGCCGGAGCTGTTGTCAAAGCTCGCGATGAGGCCCCCGAGATTGAGGGATGAGACATCCAGTGTGAATGTGCCGGTGATGCTGCCGCCGCCGGAGAGATCAGCTAGCAGCCACATGTCGCCGACGGCGGTTATGCCGGGAAACTCGAAGGCTTCATTGCGCAGGCCGGGAAAGTCTGGGGCCATGAGCGGGGGCTGCGCCTGGAGATCGTCAAGCGCAGCGAGCAGGCCAAAGGTTTTGTGCTGCTGGCCAGGCGCTGGGTGGTCGAGCGCACCTTTGGCTGGCTGATGAAATGCCGCCGCCTCAACCGCGATCACGAGCGCAATCCCCGCCATCACGAATCCTGCGTCTATCTCACCATGATCAACCTCAAACTCCGCGCACTCTCGAAATCATAGTGGCGCAATCATTTGCCGGACAGGCTCTTAGAAGGAATCTGCCGTTCCGCCGCCGCCAGCATCAGCTTCAGCCGCCGCCTCCTTCGCCCGTCGCTTGGTGTCAGCCAGATCGCGCTCCACGGCTTTGCGAACCTTGCCAGAGAAAAGTAGCGCAGGGGGCAACCGTTCGCCGCACACCCCGCATAACACATTGCGCCGACTGTAGATGATCGAACCACACTTCGGGCAATTGTTCTCCATACGGTTGCGCAGTCGCGCGGATCAATGCGTCATCTGGCAGCCCGGCGCGACGGTCTGGAAGAAGTCGTGGCCTTTGTCGTCGATGAGGATAAAGGCGGGGAAGTCTTGCACCTCGATCTTCCACACGGCTTCCATGCCGAGTTCGGGGAACTCAACGACATCGACTTTTTTGATGTTCTCTTTCGCGAGGATGGCGGCGGGTCCGCCGATGCTGCCGAGATAAAAGCCGCCGTGCTTTTTACAGGCGTCGATGACTTTCTGGCCGCGGTTGCCTTTGGCGATCATGATCATGCTGCCGCCGTGGGACTGGAAGAGATCGACATAGGCGTCCATGCGCCCTGCGGTGGTGGGGCCGAAGCTGCCGCTGGGCATGCCGGGCGGTGTCTTGGCGGGGCCGGCGTAGTAGATCGGGTGGTCTTTGATGTAAGCGGGCAGCGGCTGGCCGGCGTCGAGCATGTCTTTGATTTTCGCGTGGGCGATGTCGCGCGCGACGATGATGGGGCCGCTCATGAGCAGACGTGTGGTGACGGGATACTGCGAGAGATCGGCGAGGATGTCCTTCATGGGACGGTTGAGATCGAGCTTCACCGCCGTGGTGTCTTTGCGGTGACGCAGCGCCTCGGGGATGTATGGCAGCGGATTGGTTTCGAGTTTCTCGATGAAGACGCCGTCGCGGGTGATCTTCGCTTTGGCCTGCCTGTCGGCGGAACATGAGACGCCGATGCCGATGGGCAGCGATGCGCCGTGACGCGGAAGGCGGACGACGCGGGCATCGAGCGCGAAGTACTTGCCGCCGAACTGCGCGCCAATGCCGCAGGTGCGCGCGGCATGGAGCATCTGCTCCTCAAGCGCAAGATCGCGGAAGGCGCGGCCATGCTCGTTGCCAGTGGTGGGGAGCGAGTCGAGGTATTTTGTCGATGCCATCTTCACGACCTTCATCGTGTGCTCTGCGCTGAGGCCGCCGATGACGAAGGTGAGGTGGTAAGGCGGGCATGCGGCAGTGCCGAGCGTGATCATCTTTTGCGTGAGGAACTCGACGATGCTCTTGGGATTGAGCACGGCGCGTGTCTCTTGATAAAGGAATGATTTGTTCGCTGAGCCGCCGCCTTTGGCGATGAAGAGGAACTTGTAGGCGTCGCCATCCACGGCAGCGATGTCGAGCTGCGCGGGAAGGTTTGTGCCGGTGTTCTTCTCCGTGAACATGTCGAGCGCGGCGTTCTGCGAGTAGCGGAGGTTGTTCTCGGTGTAGGCGAGGAAGACGCCTTTCGAGAGCGCGGCCTCGTCACCGCCGCCGGTCCAGACTTGCTGGCCTTTTTTGCCCATGATGATGGAAGTGCCGGTGTCCTGGCAAAACGGCAGCAAGCCTGCGGAGGCGACATCGGCGTTCTTTAGCATCGTGAGCGCGACCATGCGATCATTCTCGCTCGCCTCGGGATCATCGAGAATGGCGGCGACTTGTTTGAGGTGCTTCGGGCGGAGGAAGAAGTTGATGTCGTGGAAAGCCTGGTTCGCGAGCAACGTCAGCGCTTCCGGATCGACGCAAAGCACGTCCTGGCCGTTGAATGACTTCACACTGACGTGTTCCTGGGTCAGTAACCGGTATTCCGTGTCATCCTCGCCGAGCTCGAA
>JANPIW010000830.1:0-3881 GCA_031425215.1 Verrucomicrobiaceae bacterium | reverse complement strand
CCACGCTGCCTTCGTTCATCAGCATCGGCTCCTCGGCACCGTCGTCACCACCACGGCGAACACGGACAACGGCACGCTCAATCCCGCGCTCGGCGGCGGCATCTCCCTGCGCGAGGCGGTGAACCGCTCGCCCACCACGTCCACGCCATTAGCGGCAGACAAAAAAGACCATTCGTAACCGCCGATCATCTCAGGCCGGAAGCCAGGGACTTGGCCTTGCCTTCCATCTCCTCGCGCAGCCTACGGCACATCATGTCACAGAGTTCATTGACGATGGGGTCGGCGATGAAGCACACGGAGGTCAGGCCCTCTTTGCGCACGCCGACCATGCCGGCATCGCGCAGCAAAGCGAGATGCTTGGAGACGTTGGCTTGGCCGGAGCCGGTGGCTTCGACGAGCTGGCCGACGGTTTTCTCCCCTAGCATGAGCAGGTTGAGCAGGCGCAGGCGCATCGGTTCCGAGAGCGCGCGGAAGCGCGTGGCGATGAGCTCCAGCGCGGCATCACTGAGCTGTTTGGCGGGCGTGGTCGATTTCTTCTGTGACATGAAGCGGAACTTTTTGCTATATCGTCATATAGCGATATGTATTGTATCGTTGCAAATCAACATTAACCACGAACTCTTCCCCAGCAATGAAAACCATGACACCTGACGCTATTTCTCCTGATGAACTCAAATCCCTGCTCGCCCAAGGAGATTGCCACCTCGTTGATGTTCGGGAGCCTGTCGAACATGCCGAGGAGCATGTTGTCGGCGCGCGTTTGATCCCTCTCGGTGAGATCGACAAGCGCTCCCATGAGATCACCCGCGACCAGCCGCTGGTCATCATGTGCCGCAGCGGCAAGCGCGGCGGGCAGGCTGTGGCAAAACTTCAGGCGCAGGGTTTCTCCAATGTGCGGAATCTCGAAGGCGGCATCCTCGCATGGAAAGAAGCGGGACAGCCCGTGGGCCGGGCGGCGAAGAAAGTGTTCCCGCTCATGCAGCAGGTGCAGATCATCATCGGCCTGGGCGTGCTGACGGGCGTGGCCCTTTCACTCACCGTGCATCCATACTGGGTTTATCTCAGCGCCTTCTTCGGCGCGGGGCTGGTGTTTGCAGGCAGCACAGGCTGGTGCGGGCTGGCGATTCTGATGTCCAAGATGCCTTGGAATCGTGTGTCAGGTCAGTCGTCGTGTGCGTCGGGTTCGTGCTCGCAACCAAACTAAGCCTTCGAGAAAATCTCGTGCACATCCGCATATGATAACTTCTTCACCAAAAACCATCGTCATCGTCGGCGGAGTCGCGGGCGGTGCCTCGTGTGCCGCGCGGCTGCGCCGAATGGATGAAAGCGCGGAGATCATCGTCCTGGAGCGCGGACCGTATGCCTCCTTCGCGAACTGCGGACTGCCTTATCACATCGGCGGCATCATCAAGGACGAGAATGATCTGCTCGTCGCGAAAGTGCCTCTTCTCAAAGATCGCTTCGCCATTGACCTGCGCACGCAGCACGAAGTCGTGACGATTGATCGCGAAGCGCACGAAGTGGAGGTGCGCGATCTCGTATCAGGCCAAAGTTGCCGTCAGAATTACGATGCGCTGATGCTCGCACCAGGCGCTGTGCCTCTTCGTCCAGCGCTACCGGGAATTGAGTTGCCGGGCATCTTCACGCTGCGGAGCATCCCGGACACACGCGCCATCAAGGAATGGATCAAGCAACGCCACGCAAAGTCTGCGGTGATTGTCGGCGGCGGCTTCATCGGCTTGGAGATGGCGGAGAATCTCAAGCATCTCGGACTCGACGTGACCGTGTTGCAGAACGGCCCGCAGGTGCTCACGCCGCTGGATGCCGAGATGGTCGCCCCGGCACATGAACATCTCGCCGCGCATGGCGTGAAACTGGTCCTCGACTCGACTGCCATGGGTTTTGCGGCAAAGGATGACCGCCTGGAAGTGCTGACAAAAGACGGGGCGACGCACCTCGCCGATGTCGTGATCCTCGCCATCGGTGTGCGTCCAGAGACGGCGCTCGCCAAAGCCGCCGGACTCACGCTCGGCGAACGCGGCGGCATCCGCGTGGACGAGCAGATGCGCACCAGCGACCCGCGCATCTGGGCCGTGGGTGATGCCGTGGAAGTGCGCGACCGCATCACCGGCGCGTGGACATTGCTCGCCCTCGCCGGTCCCGCGAACCGCCAGGGCCGCATCGCCGCTGATGCCATCTGCGGACGGCCAGCGGCCTTTCACGGCACGCAAGGCACCTCGATCTGCGGCGTCTTCGGCCTCGCCATCGCCTCCACCGGCGCTAGCGAGAAGGTGCTGCAACACGCTGGCATCATGGACTACGAGAAGATCTATCTGCACGCCGGACACCACGCCGGTTATTATCCCGGTGCGGAAAAGATTCATCTCAAGCTCATCTTCCGCAGCTCGGACGGCCGCATCCTCGGCGCGCAGGCCGTCGGCATGGCGGGCGTGGACAAGCGCATCGACGTGATCGCGATGGCGATCCAGCAGGGCGCGACCGTTTATGATCTCGAAGAAGCGGAACTCTGCTACGCGCCGCAGTTCGGCTCGGCCAAAGATCCGATCAACTTCGCGGGCATGATCGCCGCCAATCTTCTGCGCGGTGATGATCCGATCATCCATTGGCAAAGCCCGCAGCTCGCGGGCCTCGATCTGCTCGACGTGCGCGCCCCTGACGAATTCGCCGAAGGCCATGCACCGGGCGCGCGCAATCTCCCGCTCAATGCGTTGCGCAGCACGCTCGGCGAGCTGTCCAAAGAACGTCCACTCGCCGTCTATTGCGCCGTCGGTGCCCGCGCGCACAACGCCGTGCGGCTCCTGCGCCAGCATGGCTTCAACGCTGCGAACCTCTCCGGCGGCTACACCACCTTTCGTCACATCACCGCCGCAACACTGGAATGAAAACCGCCACAGAGACCACCATCGCCGCTCTGGGCTGCATCGGACTCGCCAGCCTTGCACTGTGGTGGTTTGCGGACCATCGGCGCGGCATCGCATGGGCGGTTGCAGTCGTTCGCGCTCGTTTTCCGGACGTATCCCACCTGTCCGCGGCCGCTCTCGACGCCTGGCTGCACGACCCGCAACGGCCCGCACCTCAACTCGTGGACGCCCGCTCGGAAGAAGAGTTCGCACTGAGTCATCTCGCCAGCGCCCGACGCATTGATCCTGAATCCACCGCAGCCGCCGCGCTGTCCGCACTCGATCCAGAGCGCCCCATCGTCATCTACTGCGCGGCGGGCTATCGTGGTGCGACTCTAGCCCGGCGTCTCCAGAACGCAGGCCGCCGTGATGTGTGGAATCTCGCAGGCGGCATCTTCGCCTGGGCGAACGCGAACCTGCCGGTCGAACGCGACGGGCAACCCACGCAGCGCGTGCATCCTTACTCCCGCATCTTCTCCCGGCTGTTGAAGCCACAGAAGCAGACCTCCGCCATTCCGAATTCAACCATCGCCCCAAAATGAAATCCAACCAGTTCCATGACCACCTGCTGCAACGCCGCGAAGCTTCCGGGCATCGCTACTTGCGTGAGGTCGTTGAGAAGCAGGCCAGGCGAACCGCCTGGCTCCCCTGGCAGCCGGAGGAACCCATCGGCCCGGATGCTCTCGCCCATCTGGCATCCTCGAACATTCAACCGGTGCTCGCGTGAATCCAGCAGTCCACGAACCAGACCATGATCACGGCTTTGCGCCGCACTTCCTGCCACATTGGATGCAGGAGCGCTGGAGCGTGTTGACGGTGGCTGTCGCAGGACTGGCGCTGGTGGTCGGATTCTTCGGCGAGAAATTCCTTGGCCTGTCGCCGTCTATCGCGCTCGGGTTCTATTTTTTGTCCTACCTGGCTGGTGGCTACGATGTCGCCCGCGCGGCCTTGACCGCCCTT
>JANPIW010000829.1:0-3114 GCA_031425215.1 Verrucomicrobiaceae bacterium | reverse complement strand
AGTCACCGAGCGGAACCACCGGACTGCGAACACCGGTTCGATCCCAGTTCGAGGGAGCGTCCCGGCAGGGACGCTGGAAGTGTGCGCATGTTTCCGGCGTCCCTGCCGGGACGCATGCTGTGCACGACGCGCGCACTCGATTCAAAACCGGTGGTTCCCGCTCGCAAAGCCTCGCTCCACCACCGGCTACCAGCCGTCATGCCTCCGGCATGGAATTCAACCCATCAACCTCGCTGGAACGCAACACTACACCATTGCGACCATGCATCCAATAGCCGGCGCGACTCGCCTCTTTACCCGATCACCGGCGCTGACACCTGCTGGAGGGTGACGGGATAGACGGAGCTGCGCACGCTGCCATTGATGAGGGTCGCCATACGCAGCCGGATGGGTCCGGTGACGTCCCCAGGTATCAGCGCCGTGGCTTGGAGGCGGCTGACGCGGCCATACTGCTCACAGCGCACCTCCGTCCCATCCTCCAAGAGGCAAAAGATGCCTTGGGCCGGATCATGCCGGTCCAGCTTCAGGTGCTGCCCGCGCACGGTGACCAGCCCCAATGACACATACACATCGGGCTGGTTAGTGGAGCAGCACATCACATTGGCCAGCCCCGGCGTGACCAGCCCCGCAAAGCCCTGGCTCACCAGATGGAGCCTCTGCCGCCATGCGCGGATGGTTTCGAGGCCAAAGGCGATGCTCATGCCCGCTTTCACGTCCTCCGCCGTGTGGAAGCCGTCGTGGTGCGGCTTGCTGCCACCCGCCGTCGGATAGAGACCGATGAGGCCATACAGCCCCGGCGACCACCGGCTGCGCGTGCCCTGCTCCAGCATCTGGCGGAGGTAGGCCTTGAGCACCTGCGCGCATTGCTCCGGCGGCACGCCCGTCTCGGCGGCCACGGCGGAGTCCAGCTCCGCCTCAGTGATCTGCTCTCCCTTCACGGCGCGCGAAGTGAATCCGCCGCGTGGATTGGGAGCCGGTTGGTAGAGAAAGCCGTCGTCCATGCGCTCATGCTATTCAATCTGCCCAGCGCTGTCACGCTCAACGTGCGACCGTTTCAGGGGTCGGGTCGTCGGCTCGGCAGGACAGGGTCATGGAAGAGTTGCGGCCTGTCCGTGCCTCGACAGCGTGGCGGGGTGGACGACCTCGATTTCTCATCGCAACCCAACGACGCTTACTTCAAGCGGGTGTTCTCGGACCCGCACCGTGCGGCGCTGTTTTTCCAGAGTCACCTCGACGCCGGACTGGTGGCGCAGATCGACTGGGCATCGCTGAGGCTGGAACCGGGATCGTATGTGAAACAATCACTGCAACAGACCCACTCCGACCTGCTCTTCACTGCGCGGCTCGGCGGGCGCGAAGTGAAGCTGTACTTGTTGTTCGAGCATCAGACCACGGTCGCTGCCGGGATGCCGCTGCGTGTGCTGGGCTATGAGCTGGAGATCATGCAGGGGCATTTCAAACGCCACGGTCTGCCGCTGCCGCCCGTGCTGGCCTTCGTGCTGCATCAAGGGCCGGAACGCTGGACGGTGTCGCCGTGTTTTGAGGACATGTTTGAGCTGTCCGATGCGCAAGCCCGCGCACTGCTGCCTTACCTGCCAAAGTTTCGTCACGCGCTGCTTGATCTCACGCAGCTTGATCCAGGCAAAGACGAGCATCACGACCAGTTGCGTGTGGTGCTGCAATTGATGAAGCTCGCGCGGGAGAAGCGTCTGGCGGAGTTTTTGGTATGGATCGCCGATGAAATGCGGCGGCAAGGCTGGGACGTGCCCGAGCCGCTCCTGCTCCTGAGCTATCTCTACGCGATGAACGTGGACACGCAGATTGACGAAAAGCAGATCGCTCATAGCTTGGAGAGCAATCCAAACCTGAAGGAGAACATCATGTCACTCGCCGAAAGACTCATCGCCCGTGGAGAAGCCCGTGGAGAAGCCCGTGGGAAAGTCGAGGGCGCATGGATTGGCAAGATTCAGATGCTCGAACAGTTGCTCAACAAGGAGCGCACGGCGGAGGAAACCTTGAACATGATGTCATCCGCCGATCTCAAGGCCCGTTTCGCGCAGTTGGAGCAGGACTACAACGCCTGCTTCAAAAAGAGCTGACGCCTTCTTGATGTCCCGCCGCGTCGCCTTGATGCAAGCGAGAAGGCGCGGTTGCATTCCACCGCGACCTCACGACGATGCGCGCCCTCCATGCGCGCCGCCGCACAGATCACCACCGCAGAGCACGCCGTCGCCGCCATTCCCGATGGAGCGACTGTTGCCATCGGCGGCTTCGTCGGCGCGGCGCACCCGGAGCTGCTCACTCATGCGCTGGAGCAGCGCTTTCTCCATGCAGGCGGACCGCGCGATCTCACGCTCTACTACTGCGCGGGCCAGGGGGATCGCGCCGGGCGCGGGCTGAATCATCTCGCGCATCGCGGCCTGGTGCGACGCGTGATCGGCGGGCATTGGAATCTCGCACCGAAGCTGGGTGCGATGGCTCTGGCCAATGAGATCGAGGCATACAATCTGCCGCAAGGCGTGCTCAGCGTGCTGCTGCGCGAGATCGCGGCAAAGAGGCCCGGCATCATCACGAAGGTGGGGATGAACACTTTCATCGACCCGCGTCAGACGGGCGGCAGGATGAATGCGCTCACGACCGAGCCGCTGGTGGAGCTGATGACGCTCGATGGCGAGGAATGGCTGCGCTACAAGTCCGTGCCCGTCCATGTGGCGCTGATCCGCGCGACGCTGGCGGATGCGCGCGGGAATCTCTCGATGGATTACGAAGGGCTGATCGGCGAGGTGCTGCCGATGGCGCAGGCGGCGCGGAACCACGGCGGCATCGTCATCGCGCAGGTGGAGACGGTGACGGATCAGATCGCTGATCCGAAGTCGGTGCGCGTGCCGGGTGTGCTCGTGGATTACATCGTCACGTCAGGCGGGGTAATGCATGACCAGACGTTTGGCGAGACCTTTGACGAGGCATTCGTGGTCAGCGCCACGGAGCTGCCCGAGGTGGAGCCGATGGGGTTCAGCGAGCGCAAGATCATCGGCCGCCGCGCGCTGGCGGAGATCAAGGCGGGCGAGGTGGTGAATCTCGGCATCGGTTTGCCAGAGGCAGTCGCATCCGTCG
>JANPIW010000828.1:0-2941 GCA_031425215.1 Verrucomicrobiaceae bacterium | reverse complement strand
CTTATCAGCGCGGCATCGGGGTCTATGGGCTTATGGCTTCGTCTTCGGGGCTCATCATTCCGCTTACCATCTTTCTCATCGGCACGCGGCTGTGGGCGCTCGGGAAGAAGCACGGATACATGACGCAGGTGCAGTATTTCCGCGACCGCTGGGAGTGCGACGGCATCGGCACGCTCATCTTCGCCGTGACCGCGCTGATGATGATCCCGTATGTCGTCATCGGCATGATGGGCGGCGGCCACACGCTCGATAGTCTTAGCGGCGGATGGGTGCCTTACTGGCTCGGCGGCGCGATCGTCGCTGTCGTGGTGATGCTCTACGTTTTCTTTGGCGGAATGCGCGGCGTAGCCTGGGTGAATGCACTGCAAACCGTGCTCTTCCTGTGCTTCGGCGCGATCGCCTTCTACCTCATCTCGCGCAACCTCGGCGGCTACGACCGGATTATGGCCGAGATCGCCGCCGACCCAAAGGACTCCGCGCTGCTCACGCGCGCGCGCATCTCGCCGCAGGAGTTCTTCAGCTACAGTTTCATTCCGCTTTCCGCGATGATGTTTCCGCACATGGCCATCATGTGCCTCACGGCGGAAAAGGTGACGTCCTTCAAGCGCACCGTCGTCTGGTATCCCATCTGCATCCTGCTCATCTGGCTGCCCAGCGTTTACCTCGGCATCGTCGCCGCGCATCAGTTTCCCGGCCTCAAGCTCGGCGAATCCGACGACGTGATCCTGCGCCTGCTCAGCGACAACACAGATGTCGTGGTCGCCGGCATCCTCGGCGCGGCGATCATGGCCTGCGTCATGGCCACCGACTCGCAGATCATGGCGCTGAGCACCATGTTCAGTCAGGACGTCTTCGCGCACTACGGCGGTGCGAAGAAGTATGGCGAGACGGCGCAGGTCTGGATGGGCCGCGCGTTCGTCATCGTCATCGCCATCGTCAGCTACGTCCTCGCGCTCGCGCTGGAGGGACAGAAATCCATCTTCGATCTCGCCATCCGCTTCGGCTTCTCCGGCTTTGCCGCGCTCGCCCCGGTGATGCTCGCCGCGCTCTTCTGGCGGCGGAGCAACAAATGGGGAGCGCTGGCCGCCGTGCTGTGGGTCGTCTTCACCATGGCTTTGCTCTGGTGGCTGCAACTCCACTCCAACGCTCTCGCACCAAAGCCCGGTCAGCCTCCCGTGCCCATCTTCGCGGAACTCGGCAGCCTCTTCCTCCGCACGCCAATGAACGTGACGATCTTCGGCTACATGCCCGTGATGTTCATGAGCATCGGCTCCGCGTTCTGGATTGCGCTCGTGAGCCTGTTCACTCCCCCGCCTTCGCGAGCCACGATCCAGAAATTTTTCCCCGCATCCAAAGCCACGTAGCCTCCATCAATATGAACGCACTCACCGCAGCCGAAACCAGTGTCTCGACGATGAAAAGTAACTTCGGTAAATGGATGATCGCTTACGGTCTTTTCCTTTGCGCAATGGGCCTCGCGGGCTATCTCTCGAACCCTGAGAAGGCTAGGACAGCTCTCATGTCCGGGGGGACCTTCGGAGGCATCGCCGTAATCCTTGGTCTTCTCGCGCAGCGCGGGTTCACTTGGACCCGCGGTGCCGGTCTCGTGCTTTCAACGTTGCTGAGCGGGGTGTTTATTTGGCGGGCGAGTGTGAGTTGGACGGCGGTGACCAGCGGGCAGAGCGAGAAGCTGACCGCGGCACTGCTGATCACGGCGATGGGATTGGCCTCTGTTGCCATGCTCGTGATTGCTGCGCGCGCGCTGAGAGGGAAGGCCGCGGCAATCGCCAAGTCCTGAGTCCAAGAAAATCTGGCCACTCATCCACCAGGGAAATCGCCATCGTCTACAACCTCCTCCCCGCGGACACCGTCGCGCCGCACGCTCGATAAGTTCTGCCCGTCTCCAAAGCCCCACTGCCTCCATCCACATGACTGCACTCCCCACACCCGAAACCGAATCCATCCTCACGCTCTGCCTCATGACGTCCTTCTCCGATGGCGACAAACACAATCACGAGCGCTAAAAAAGCCTATCCTCCACTCGCCATGAAAAATACTGACCAAAAAACCATCATCTGCGGCACCGATTTCTCCGAACCCGCTCGTGCCGCCGCGGATGCCGCCGTCGCGCTCGGCGCGCGGTTCGGCGCGGCGTTGCGGCTCGTCCACGCTTCCGAGATCGCCGCCTCACCGTTCACGCAGGAGCATTTGCAAACCGAAGCGAAACGCCTGCACGACGCCGGCGCAGACCTGACCGCCGAGGTCATCGAAGGCAGCGCGGATGAAGTGCTCGTGCGTCTCGCGAAGCAGGATGCGGCGCAGCTGATCGTCGTCGCCTCGCTTGGCCGACGCGCGCCCTCGCGCTGGCTCGTCGGCAGCGTCGCGGAGCGCACCGCCGAGTCCGCACCGGTGCCGACGTTGATCGTGCGCGATGCCGCGCCGTTCCAGGCGTGGGCGCGTGGCGAGCGTGCGTTGAAGGTCTTCGTCGGCACGGATTTCACCGCCAGCGCCGAAGCCGCGCTGCGCTGGGTCGCGGAGTTGCAAAAGCTCGGCCCGTGCGAAGTGACGGCGGGCTACGCGGATTGGACACCGGAAGAAGCGTCGCGGCTCGGTGTGCATGGGCCGGTCGGATTGGTCGGCAACCCGCTCGTCGTGCAGCGCATCCTGGAGCGGGATGTGAAAGCGAAAGTGACCGCGGTGCTTGGCGAGGAAAACGTGCGCGTCGTCGTGCAAGGCGGCTGGGGGCGCACCGATGCGCAGCTTGTCGGGATGGCGGCGGAAGCACAGGCCGACCTCGTAGTCGTCGGCACGCATCAGCGGCACGGGCTCAGCCGGCTGGGCGAAGTCTCCGTCTCGCGTGGCCTCCTGCATCGTGCGCCCATGAGCGTGGTCTGCGTGCCCGCTTGGGGGAGGTGGGGGAGCTGGTGCGGGGGGGGGGGGT
>JANPIW010000827.1:0-19829 GCA_031425215.1 Verrucomicrobiaceae bacterium | reverse complement strand
AAGTAACTGGCGAGCACCGGCAAGGGGTGCAAAATCAACGGCATCGTTTTGTGCGGTGGGCGGAGTAGGGGTTGTGTTCACAAACACCCATCGCACCGACTCCGCCGCGCAAAACGACCCTCTTCAATCGCGGCGTTCGGGCTAAGTGGAGGCTCTAAACGGAGGCGGCCTGATTGGCGGGATCAGCTTTGCGAAGGATGCCTTCGTTTCTTCAACGAGCTCATTGCCGTGGAGAACACCGGGCAAACTCATCATTTGCCAAAAGAGAGTTCGATCCCGCCTTTGGTTGATGAAAAAGTCATCGTTCAAATGGAGCACGATGATGTGATACCTCGCTGCGGGAGTAGTTCCCACCAGCTCATGGGTGTCCGGGTTTTCAAAAATGACATGATCGTAATCCAGCTCCTCCGTTGGATTCAAAAAGCGCAGGCCCTTGACCCGGCGCTGATGAGGGGTTGGCCACTTGTTGCCTTTCATCGAATTGCACAGCCGTGCGCTTGGCATGAGATTCGAATACTTCTGAATGGCGTCCTTCTTCTTCCTCGGATCGAAGTGATCGACCTCCAAGCCGTGTGACTCCTCCTCGTGGTGAAGAAGCGAGTAGGCACAACGCGAGTCGAAGTCCTCCAGCAGAAAAGGAAGAGCTTTGCGATAACCGTGCCTGGTGAAGCTCGGCCTATTTGTTCCTCTTCGCACCCTGCCAGCGGCCGGCCGGATCGTTTGCGAGGAGGAACTTTCGCATGGCGTCGAAGAACTCGGCACGCGCTTTTTCCTTTTTGGCATAAAACAGCAAATCCGCGAAGCTGCGCCTGTGCTTCAAGCAAGAGCGCAATTGGCTTAGATCATTCAAACGAGCTTTGCCAGCGTCGTCGATCTCTTGCAACGCAGCCTGCTCGGCAAGCCCTAGAAACTCCTCTTCCAGTGAGTCATTCCACTCAGCCCCTGTTGAAACGGTGATTTTGTATGATGCCCGGCTCGCAACATCATCGAAGGAACTTAGCACCGCTTCCTTTGGAGTGGCTGCCTGTTCTTGCGCGCCGGAGCGGAAGACTACCGACTCCGCCGGCTGGTTGGGCGTGTCACCATCCCCGACTGCAATCGCGAGCAAGGGGACTGCCGCCTGAACACTTTTTTTCGAGACCGTCAGGTTCATGGAATTTCTGGATCAAGCAGGCGGAACATGACTTCGGTCATCATGGTCGCAGGGCACCGCACCAAGAGGAGCGGATGTGCCGGGATGGCCTTGCCGTCGCCTCCCTTTTTGGGAGAGACCAATTCATGAAGAGAGAAGCAGAAGAACTGAAATTCACCTTCGGGGCCTCTGCGACTGACCTGCATCGCATCGGCAGGCAGGATCAGTGAATCGTTGCGAAAATCAGTCTGCTCGGCGGTCTTGCCCACAGGCAACCCCAGCCTCTCAATAAACTCCTCCAACGGCTTCCGCTGATTATCGACCGAGTCTTTTGAGATGCAGATCGAATGCGTCATTTGCCTTCCGACACCGAAGTGGATGATTGCCCGGTCAGCGTCCTTCTCAACGGAGTAGGAGTCAGCCCAACAATGCTGCCGCGCCTGCTCTTGGAGCAGCTCGATCTTAACCTCGTGCTTGTCTGGCTTCGCCACGCCGCACTACTTGCTTCAAAAAGGTCTGATGCAACGCGGAGTTATTCAACGCCTCTGAACAACCCTCGCAGAGAGTGGCCCATCCTCCGTCTTGCACCTCAGCGCGGCTCACGCACCGTGGGCGCTCATGGCTGGGGTGGACATCAATGCGCATCTGGTGAGCCGCGCGCTGGAGAGCGGGGCGGAGGGAGAGGCGCGTGTGCTGATCGAGGTGCTGATGTTTCCGGGGCTGGCGACGCTGGGGAATCGGGAGCGCGGGGCGAGGGCGGCGGTGCTGGAGCTAGCGGAGGAATGGCTGGCAAAACAGGAGCTGGATGAAATCACGCGGCATGTGGTGCGCGGAAAGCCGGAGATCGTGAAGGTGCATTTCAGTGTGGAGCCGGCGAAACGGACGGAGGCATGGCGTGAGGCGGTGGAGATCGTGCTGGACGCGGTGGTGTGGGAGCAGGGCGCGCATGTGGTGGCGGGCGTGCCGGCGCTGGGCATCGCGGTGATCGCGCCGGATCGCGAGAAGCTGCCGCGTTTGATGAAGGAGCACGCGCTGGCGGCGGTGAAGCGCGATGGATGGAACGCATCGCTGCTGCGGCTGGCGATGCTGGCACGCGGTGAGGTGACAGTGCAAAGCCATGCGTGGTCGCCGAAAGTGAAACCGCTGGTGGAGCGCTGGAAGGAGCAGCATCGCGACGAGCGCGGACCGGACGCGCTGGCGACGCTGACGACGAAGATGGAGGGCGCGTTTCTGCCGCGCGCCTTTGAGATGCACGAGCCGCTGAAAGCTCTCGCGCGGCTGCTCACTCTGCCGGACAAGCCGAGCGTGCTGCTCGTGGGCGCGGCGGGCGCGGGGAAGACGGCGCTCGTGGCGGAGCTGGCGCGATGCCGCTCGGATCATGGGATGGCGCGGCACGCGTTTCATCGCAGCAGCGGCGCGCGGCTGATCGCAGGCGCGTGTGGTCTCGGGATGTGGCAGCAGCGTTGCCGCGAATTGATCGAGGCGGCGCGGGCGAGGCCGACGGTGCTGTTTCTCGGCAGTCTTTTCGAGCTGATGAACACGGGCCAGAGCGCGGCGGGGAGCGAGAGCATCGCGGGTTTTTTCCGCCCGCATCTGACGAGGCGCGAGGTGCAGGTGATCGTGGAATGCACGCCGGACCAGCTCGCGATCATCGAGAAGAATGATCCGCGTCTCGGCGACGCGTTCCGCGTGCTGCGCGTGGAGGAGCCGTCAGCGGAGCGCGCGGCGGCGGTGCTGCTGGCGGCATCCATCGCGATGGGAAAAGATCGCGGGCGCTTCACGCGGCCCGCGCTGGAGCGGGTAGCGGCGCTGCACCGGCGTCATGCGGGACACGCGGCGTTTCCGGGCGCGCCGTTGCGTTTCATGCGGCGGATGCACGAGGGCGCGGAGAAGGACGTGCTGATCGAGGAAGCGGAAGTTCACGCGGCGTTCTCGCGCGAGACGGGGATGCCGCGCGCGCTGCTCGATCCGGCGGCGCCGCTCGATCTCGACGCGGCGGAGCGCTGGTTCGCGGGGCGTGTGCAAGGACAGCGCGCGGCGGTGGCGGTGATGGTGGCGCTCATCGCGCGCATCAAGGCGGGCCTCACGCGTCCGGGCCGACCGCTGGCATCGCTGCTCTTCATCGGCCCGACGGGCACGGGCAAAACAGAAATGGCAAAAGCGCTGGCGGGTTTTCTATTTCAAAGCGACGAGCGCATGATCCGGCTGGACATGAGCGAGTACGCGCAGCCGTGGAGCGCGGGGCGGCTGGTGAGCGGCAGTCACGACGGTCGCGAGGGGCTGCTCACGGCGGCGGTGCGCGAGCAGCCATTCTGCGTGCTGCTGCTCGATGAGTTCGAGAAGGCGGACGGCGCCGTGCATGATCTGCTGCTCCAAGTGCTCGGCGAGGCGCGGCTCACGGACGCGGCGGGACGGCTCGCGGATTTCAGCAACTGCGTCGTCATCATGACCTCGAACCTCGGCGCGCAATCATTCTCGCGCGGTCGCGCGGGCTTCGTGCAGGCGGGCGAGGCGCATCACGACGCGGCGGAGCATTTTTCTAACGCAGTGCAGGCGGCGCTGCGGCCTGAGATGTTCAACCGCATCGATCAGATCGTGCCCTTCGAGCCGCTGGGCGAGGAGGTGGTGACTGCGCTCACGCGGCGCGAGATCGAGCTGGCGGCGCAGAGACCTGGCATCGCTGGCAAAGGCATCCGGCTCACGGTGAGCGAGGCTTTAATAGAACATCTCGCGCGGCGCGGCTACGATCCGCTCTATGGCGCGCGACCATTGAAGCGCCGCGTGTCGGAGGAGCTGCTCGCGCCGCTGGCCGCGCGGCTCGCGGAGGGATTGCCGGACAAGTGCGCGGTTCATGCGGAGCTGGATGACGCGGCGCGCGTGGAACTGCGCGTGACGAAGATCGAGTCGCTGGCCGGAGAGCGCGAGGCTTTCATCAGTCTGAACGACAGGCTGCGATGCGCGTCGCGGCTGCGGCAGGATTACGAGAAGCTGCGCGGCGGCACGATGATGAACGGTCTCGCGAGCCGGTTGCGGATGATGGAGCTGCGTGCTCGTGGCAAACAGCCGAGAGCACGCGAGGCGATTCAATGGCAGGAGCATGATCCCGTTTTGCAAGCGCTGCGGCTGCGCGTGACGCGGATCGAGCGCGACGCGGAGCGGCAGCTCGCGCATGAGGAGGCGCTGATGCTCGCGCTGCAAGGTGAGGGTCATATGCTGATGAAGGAGCGCGATCCACTCACACGCACGCAGCTCGAGGAGGCGGCGCTTGATGCTCTGGCGCTCTGGCAGCCGCCGCCGGAGAGCGTCGTGCTCGTGATGCAAGGGCTGCCTGCGGTGCGGCTCGTGGATTTTGCCGCGATGTATCGTGATCTCGCGCGTGAGCTGGATGGCCGCGTAACGACGGGTCTCTTTTACAAGCAAATGCCGCCGCGTCTCATCGCGCGCGATCTGGCTCACGCGCTCGCGGACGCGCCGGAGAGCGAGAGCGCGCAGGCGGAGCTGTGGCGTGTGGAGCCGGGGAAGATCGGGGCCGTCGCGCTGTGGATCACGGGCGGGCAGGCTGCGTTGTTTTTGAAGGACGAGGGCGGGTTGCATCACTCGCGCGCGAGCCGGCATGGCGATGACGAGGATGACATCGACCGGCCCGCGAAGGCTTCGGAGAAAAAGAAAATCCTCGCCGCGAAGGACTGGCAGTGCCGCGTCGAGGTGCAGATTCCCGAGGGCAAAATGCGCTCGCTCGCGGATGTGCGGCTGCCGCTATCAGTGCTGGCAGCCTTGCCAGATCTGGAGAGCGGGGCGCTGCGGCGGCAGTACGATCCGACTCGGATGATGGTGCGCGATGGCGGGAGCGGGGAGCGAGTAGCAGGTTCATTCGAGAAGGGCTGGCTGTTGCGCGCGCTGCGCGACGCTTTGATGAAGGAGGTGCTGCAATGAGCCTGCGCCTGGCCATTCCCGTCTATGTGGATCATCAGCGTGGTGGGGGCGGCAAGTCGCGCTTTCGTGTGAGGCCGTTGTTTGTCACGGACTGCGACATCGAGGAGGGCGATGCGCGCGAGGATCGCGCGCTCACGCGTCTGGGCGACCGGTTGCGGCGGCATTTGCAAGAGCATGTGACCGCGCCGGATCATCGTGAGCTGCTGCCGTGGACTTTCGCGCCAGAGCTGCGCGCGCACACGATGCGGCTGCGCGTGGAGCTGCGGCACAGTTCGATGGAGGGGAGTTTTTTCGTCGTGAGTTTCGAGGGCGCGGGTCGTCGCGTGGTGTTGCTGCCGTGCGGCGGGCTGTCGTTCGAGTGGCCGCAGGGCGCGCAGCTTGAGGGCGAGACGCGGCGCGTGCTCACGGAGCATCTGCGACGTTTGGAAAAAGATGATGATCTGAAGCCTGATGAATGGATGTGCGGATCCCAACCGCACATCGCGCATCTGGCGCTGACGCTGCCGGGGGCCCAGCGCATCGCGAGGAAGAAGCCGGGGCTGGTCGCGCTCGGGCAGGATGAGCCGATGGATGGCGCTGAGGAATTGCAGAAGGCGGGACGGTGCCTGAACCGGCTGCATCCGCATGATTTGCAACGCGCGCTGCTACGCGAGGATGAGGCGCAGGAGCTGACGGCTTGCTTTGGCCGCAAGGGCGCGCAACCGGCGATGGTGGTGCTGGTGGGGCCGTCAAAGGTGGGCAAGACGGCGCTGATTCACGAGTGTGTGCGGCGGCTGATCGAGGCTCCGCCGGCGACGGTGCGGCGCGGGCAGTTCTGGCTCGTGGCACCGCAGCGTGTCATCAGCGGCATGATGTACCTCGGGCAATGGGAGGAGCGCTGGACGGCGATGCTGGCGGAGCTGCGCGCGCGGCGGCATGTGCTGGTGCTCGATGATCTGCCGGGGCTTTTTGAAGCGGGCAAATCAAGCGGGAGCGATCTGACGCTGGGCCATCTGCTCAAGGCGCGGCAGGAGCACGAGCCGCTGGCGGTGCTGGCGGAGGCGACACCCGAGGCATGGGGTCGGGTGCGCGAGACGGACCGCGCGTTTGCGAGCCAGTTTCAGGTGATCCATGTGCGCGAGACGGGCGATGACGCGACGCTGCGCGTGATGATCCGCGTAATGCAGACGCTGGAGACGACGACGGGCGTGTGCTTTGCGCCGGAGGTGCTGCCGCTGGTGATGCGGCTGCAGCGTCGCTTTGCAAGAGCGCGCGCGTTTCCGGGCAAGGGCGTGGAGATGTTGCAAGCGCTGGCGGCTTCGTTTGCGGATCGTTTTGCAGTGGACGCGAAGCCGCGCTGGGAGCGCGTGGAGGCGGGGCAGGTGCTGGAGTGGTTCGCGCGGCGCAATGGCATCCGCCTCACGATGATCGACGCGACGCGCGCGCTGACGGCGTCGTCGCTCGAGACGTTCTTCGCGGCGCGCATCATGGGCCAGCGCGAGGCTGTGCGCGCGATGATCGACACGGTCCTGATCGCGCGCGCGGAGGCGCAGGATGCGCGGCGTCCGTTGGGCACGCTGCTGTTTCTCGGGCCGACGGGCGTGGGAAAAACGGAGTGCGCGCGGGCGCTGGCGGAGTTCGTCTTCGGCAGCGATGAGCGGATGCTACGCTTTGATCTGAATGAGTTCACGGGCGGCGATGCGACGGCACGGCTCATCGGCGGCGGGGGCCAGGCGGGGCTGCTGACCTCGCGTGTGCGACGGCAGCCGTTCAGCTTGCTGCTTTTTGACGAAGTGGAGAAGGCGCACCCGGATGTGCTGGACCTGCTGCTGCAAGTGCTCGGTGAGGGCCGGCTCACGGACGCGCAGGGGCGCACGGCGGATTTTTGCAATTGCATCGTGATCCTGACCTCGAACGTGGGCGCGCAAAATGCGCGGCGCAGACTCGGCTTTGACGACGCGGAGGTGGATGATCGCGCGGTGTATCGCGAGGCGGCGGAGAAGTTTTTCAGGCCGGAGTTTTTTAACCGGCTGGATCGCGTGATCCCGTTTCACGAGCTGCGGCGCGAGGACGTGGAGCGCCTGGCGAGCGTGCTCGCGGAGAAGGCTCTGGCGCGGCAAGGCTTGCGAGATCGTCGCGTGGAGGTGGTGCTCAACGCGGAGAGCACGCGCTTTCTGGCACGGCATGGCTATGATCGTGAAAACGGCGCGCGGGCGCTGCGACGCGCGGTGGAGAGTCATCTCGTGGAGCCGCTGGCTGCGGCGCTGCTCGCGATGCCGTCGGCCAAGGCGTCGCGAGTGCGCGTGTCGGTCGCGGACGATGCCGCGCTGCGTTTCACACCGGAGACGCACCGGATGGCGGATCAGGTCGTTGTCGTGCCAGCGATGCTTTCGCGCGAGGAGCTGCTCGACGCTCTCGATGACGCGCACGTCACGCTCGACGAGGCGGGCGCGCGACTCGACGCATGGAAGCTCGATGACGACCTCACGCCGCTGCGCGCGTGGTATTTTCTGCTTCGCGACGAGATCACAGGATTGCGCCGCCAGCTTGACCGAGCGGAGGACTCGCTCGTGGCGACGGAGAAAGCGCGCATAACCGCCGCCGCGTCGCGCACGAGCAAAGCCTTCGTCGAGGTACCAGACGAGGATCTGCGTGTGCTGCCGCCTGAGGTGCTGCGTAACTTGCTCGACGATGTGCTGGTGCGCGGCCCGTCGTCATCGCTCGCCTCCGAGTTTCTTGATCGCACGCGACCGATGACGCGCGCGACCGCGACGATGCTGCGTCTGCTCTGGCTCAGTCGTCGTGTGCTCTCGCTCTGCGACGAAAGCGCCGCCACGCCGCAGACCTTCACGCTGCGTGGTCATGAAGGCCGCTGGTGGAGGAAGTCCGCGTTTTACGAAATCCGCGAAGGCGCGGAGGGTTCGCTCATCATTGAAGGCCACGGCTTGAGTCCGCTCCTCGCAGCCAGCCTCGGCGCGCGCGCAGATTTCACCGATCACCTCACCGTGACCACCGTAAGCGCTGACGAGCTGCCTGCGCCCGCGAACGAGATCATCCGCCTGCGTCTCGGGACCCACCTCGTCGATGCCAGTACCGGCCTCTGCGCTCCGGCGGATGAAGGTGAGCGTTTCGAGTTCGCGCTCGCGGCGGTGTTTGGGAAGTGAAAGCGCAGATCACACCCACCCCAGCGCGGTCATGCGCTGATGCACGGCGGCTTTGTTTTCCAGCAGCTCGGCGATGGGGTCCCACTGGCCGGTGGTGAGGGCTTCGCGCGCGCTGTGCGGGACGGTGATGGGGATTTCTTGATCCTCGAAGTACACGCGCTCTGCGGTGAGATCGATGGTGACTTCGAGCTTGGGGTTCTTTTCGATCTCCTTGGCGAGCATCTGGATGTCCTGCTCGCTGGCGACGGCGCAGGGGATGCCGAGGGTGGTGCAGTTGCCGAAGAAAATCTCGGCGAAGCTGCCGGCGATGACGGCCTTGAAGCCGAACTTGCTCAGGGCCTGCGGGGCGTGCTCGCGAGAGCTGCCGCAGCCGAAGTTCACGCCGGAGAGCAGGATGCTGGCGCCGGTGAAGCGCGGGTCGTTGAGAGGGTGCGCGCGGTCGGTGCCATCGGCGTTTTTGCGCACGTCGTAAAAAGCGAACTCGCCGAGGCCGTCAAAGGTGACGCACTTCATGAAGCGCGCGGGGATGATGCGGTCCGTGTCGATGTCGGAGCCTGGGACGTGGACGGCGGTGCCGGTGACTTGGGTGACTTTGGCGAGAGGCATGGGGAAATTTATGATTTTGGATTTATGATTTCAGATTTGGAATCACGCGGACAAATCAAACACCTCGCGCGCGTCCGCGATCTCGCCGGTGACGGCGGCGGCGGCTACCATTAGCGGAGACATGAGGATGGTGCGGCCGGTGGGGCTGCCTTGGCGGCCTTTGAAGTTGCGGTTCGAGGAGGAGGCGCAGAGCTGGTCGCCGATGAGTTTGTCGGGGTTCATCGCGAGGCACATGGAGCAGCCGGCGCCGCGCCACTCGAATCCGGCCTCGGTGAAGATCACGTCGAGTCCTTCTTTGCGCGCCATGACATCGACGATCTGGCTGCCGGGCACGGCGATGGCTTTGACGTGTTTGGCGACGTGCTTGCCTTTGATGTAGCGCGCGACCTCGCGGAAGTCGGAGAGGCGGCCATTGGTGCATGAGCCGACGAATGCCACGTCGATCTTGTTGCCCTTGATCGGCTGGCCGGCGGGAAGCTTCATGTATTCGAGCGCCTCTTTAATAGACTCGCGCTGCGCGTCGGTCGTGCCGCTGGACTCGGTGGGCACGTTCTCGGTGACGGCGATCGCTTGATCCGGGCTGACGCCCCAGGTCACCGTCGGCGGCACGTCCTCGGCGCGGATGTTCACGATGTCGTCGTACTTCGCGTCGGCGTCGGACGCGGAGGCGCGCCAGGCGGCGACGGTCTTATCCCAGTCGGCGTCCTTCGGCGAGTAAGGGCGGCCTTTGAGGTATTCGAAGGTTTTCTCATCGGGATTCACATAGCCGCAGCGCGCGCCGCCTTCGATGCTCATGTTGCACACCGTCATGCGCTCCTCCATCGAGAAGCCGTCGAGCACGCTGCCGCCGTACTCATAAGCGTAGCCTTTGCCGCCGCCCGCGCCGAGCAGGCGGATGATGTGCAGGATCACGTCCTTTGCATAAACGCCGGGGCGCAGCTTGCCGTCCACATTGATGCGGCGCACTTTCATTTTGCTCAGCGCCATCGTCTGCGTGGCGAGGATGTCGCGCACCTGCGTGGTGCCAATGCCGAAAGCGATCGCGCCGAACGCGCCGTGCGTCGCGGTGTGGCTGTCACCGCATGCGATGGTCGTGCCCGGCTGCGTGATGCCTTGCTCGGGGCCGACGACATGCACGATGCCCTGCTTGCCGCTGCTGAGGCTGAAGTAAGTGATGCCAAAGTCCTTCGCGTTCTTGTTCAGCTCCTGGATCATCGCCTCCGCGAGCGGATCAGCGAAAGGCGAGACCTGGTTGTCCGTCGGCACGATGTGATCGACCGTCGCGAAGGTGCGGGTCGGATAAGCGACCTTCAGCCCCAGATCACGAAGCATCCCGAACGCCTGCGGGCTGGTGACCTCGTGAACGAGATGCGTGTCGATGAGGAGCTGCGCGTGCCCGTTCGAGAGCGTGCCGACGACGTGCGAATCCCAGACTTTTTCAAAGAGTGTCTTGCCCATGATGATGTGGTGTGTGCGATGGAAAAACCGCGCGGAATTCCGGGCGGGTCGCGAGGTTAGCACGGTGGACGCGGAGTGCAAACGGGCGGCTTACTTCGGGTCGCCAAACGCGCTGAGCAGGAACTCGCGGACACGCGCGAAGGCAGGTGGCTCACTTTGTGAGGACAAGGTAGGTGGCCGCTTTTGCACGCTCGATTAGCGCGGTTTCGTCATTCACCGATGCTGCGCCCTGACCTTGTGTGGTGAGTGATGCGGTCGCGGGCACGGATTTGAGCAAGGTGTGGATGGCGTTGCTCTTGATGGCGTAGCTCACGCTGTCGGTGTTGAGGTTGCGGTTGAGCTTGGCGGCGATGACTCCAACGACGGTGCCTTTGGTGGCAGCGACGAGCGCGCCGCCGGAATTGCCGGGGCCGACCGGGACGGAAGTCTGGCAGGTGCCGACGTCGTCCCTCATGCCGGTGAGGCTGCTGACGCGACCGCTGGTGAACTTTGGCTCCACGCCCTGCACGGTGGCGTTGGGGAAGCCGATGGCTCAAACAAAATCCGTGATCGAACCAAAGTCCGCCTCGAAGAGCCGGCGGTAGGTGCGGGTGGCGAAGTGGTCGGTCATGTTGGCGATCCAGTCGCAGACGCGGCGGGCGCGGGTGGTGGAGTCGGGCGCGGCGGTGATCTCTGCCTCGAGTGTGGCGGGGAGGAGATGGAGGCCGGAAGATTTTCCTGGCTCGATGTAGCGGTCGCGCAGCACGTCGAAGATGCGGGAGAGGATGAGGTCGGCTTTGTGATCGAGCTGCTGGAGTGCCGGATGGAGGAAGACGAGGTCGAGGGCGAGGCGTTTGTGCAGCCGCGCCTGGGCCTGCACGGCGGGATCGATCTCGAGGCGGAACTGGTGGCGCATGGTCTGGGCGCTGAGGAAGTTTTCATCGGGCACGAGGCGTGTGCCGCGGATGTAGCTGCCGATGCAGCGGTTGAGGCGGCCTTCGACGCGGTTGTCGCGGATGGCTTTGATGAGGAAATCGAAGTGCTCTTTCTCGGCGGCGTCAAAGGTGCGCGCGGCGGCCCAGGCTTCGAGCGTCGATGTGGTGATGAATTTGGCGTGGATGCCGTCGGCGATGTCGTTGAGCGAGTACGCGGTGTCGTCCGCCCAGTCCATGATCTGGCACTCGATGCTGCGGAAGGCGTTGCGCGTTTTTCCCGGTGTGAGCGCGGCGGGGAATGCGTGGCCTCCCATCGCGAAATCGAGGTGCTTTTTCTGGTCGTCGAAAAGGTAGTGGTTCTTTGCGCCGGGTGTCTCGGAGCGCAGGGTTTTGTATTTGAGCACGGCGTCGAGCAGGGCGCGCGTGGGGTTCATGCCTTCGCGGCCTTCGGAGAAAAGTGTCTGCGTGAGGATGCGGAGCGTCTGCGCATTGCCCTCGAAGCCGCCGTATGGCTCCATGAGTTTGTGCAGCGTGCGCTCGCCAGCGTGGCCGAAGGGCGGATGGCCGAGATCATGCGCGAGGCAGGCGCTCTCGACGAGGTCGGCGTCGATGGAGCAATCGTCAGCGAGCGCGCCGCCCTGCTGCTGGAGCCAGCCGCAGATGCTGCGCCCGATCTGCGCCACCTCGATGGAGTGTGTGAGGCGCGTGCGATAAAAATCGTACTCGCCAGAGAGGAAGACCTGCGTCTTGCTTTGCAGGCGGCGGAAGGCGGAGCTGTGGATGATGCGGTCGCGGTCGATTTGGAATGCGCTGCGATACTCGCCCGAGTGTGTGGGGCGCGGATCGAGCGTCTCGGAGTCAAAGCGCGAGTAGAAGCGGTTGGCGGGCATCGGCGCAAAGCAATGGCGAGAGGTGGCGAGGCGTCAATCAGACGAGAGGACGAATGCGTGAACAGGACTCGAACAGGAAACCTGCGATCTTGCCGATGGTTTTAAGCGTGCTCATCGCCTTGTTGGGAATAATCACGCAGTCAAAAAAGACCACGGATCAAGGGCCGGACAAACCCGCATGCGGTCATGCAGTTGCCACCTGATCCGGTTCTTGCGAGATTGATTCAGGGTTTGCTGTTCAGCAGGATTGGGTATGGCGGGTCGTATTTGTTGCAGCGCAGGCGGAAGGTGTCGCCTTTCTTGACGCGTTTGACGAAGATGGTCTGCACCCGGTTGTTGTTACAGATGAGTTCGCCGCCGAGTTCGCCTTTCGTCAGTTTATCCCAGCCCTTGGATTTGAACTTCCGCTCGTCCCAGGCGTCTTTATCCCAGTCGCCAGATTGATTGCCCTGGTAGTCCCAGTTGCAGGCAATGAAGAGGTAGCCATCGGAGATCACCTGGATGTCTGCCACGCCGAGATGCTCTTTGTCAGGCATGTAGATGACCGCGCCGCGCTGAGCAAGCATCGCGGGAATGCGTGCCCAGCCATTTTTCTCCGCACTCACCGCCAAGGGCTTCGACTGCATTTGCAGGACGGCGATCTCAGGGGGCGCTTTGGCAATGGCGTCCCAGTCAGCGGCGAGGCTGAGCTGGCAAGGGAGGCAGATGAGGAGGAAAAGAAGGGAGCGGGCTGTGGATAGTGTGTTCATGGTGGTGGGTTGGTTGATATGAAGAATGCTGCTAGAGGGAACATCATAAAGCACCCTCATGTGGGGAGGGATTCTGTCTTGACGATTGCCCGCTTCGGATCAGGCGACGGCGAGCGGGAAGCGTCGATGACACGACAGATGCCATTCGAGCCGTTGCCTGCATCTGTTCGTCTTTGGTTGTCATCGGCTTCCGTCATTGAGCTTCAGGGCTACTACTTCGCACCTCGAGGGACCAAGCGAGGGATGACGCTAATCTTCTGTTCTTTATCGTCGGAAGATGAGGGCAGTGCGAATATAGCTGGTTTGTGCTCCAGCGTGTAAAGCGTTGGACGTGACACGACTCGAACCTTTCCTGTGCTCTTCGTGACTTCAGTTATCACCGCATCGAGTACAATGTATTTTGGTGATAGATCTAACTCAGCGAGCGACTGCCGAAAAGCGGCAGTCTTCGGATGGTCTCCGTTAATTGAAACCGAGTTCTTGTCGATCTGGATGCTCCTCACGATGTCAGCGATCTCAGGATATTCGTTCTTGAGTACGTGATATGCATCAGTCGCTTTAAGGTGGGAAATGGCGATGTCCCCGACTGCTATTTTCGGGTCAGCAGCAAAACCCGAAAGCAAAGTCAGGTTCAGGATAATCAGCAGGCAGGCGAGCTTATTCATAATTTGACGATGGACTGTGATGTTGGGCGAGCGCTTCGGATCAGTCGACGGCGAGCTGGAAGCGTCGATGACACGACAGATGCCATACGAGCCGTTGCCTGCATCCGTTCGGACTTGGTGGTTGGTTGTAGTGCCTGCTTCATGCCGTGGTTCTTGCTCTTTGTTCGTTCTTGGCGGCCAGTTTGCAACGACGGTTGTAATCCGCCAACTCATTCCTGTAACGCTTCAATGACAACTTGGGCTCACTGTAGCGATAGGGCTTCCGCTCTAGCTCATGCTGAGTCATGTGAGGCAACTTCAGAACATGAGCCATCTGCTCAGGGCTGGGCAGTGGAGCCAACCACCCATCCAAAAACTCACGAGTAGTCTCATCCCCGTAACCCCAGAGGCACACAGGGAAGGTAGAGCTATACTCCGCGAGTTCCACAAGCTCGGTGATGATGGCCAGAAAATGCCCAGAACGGGAAGTGTCGTCACCCACCAACGTCTCAAAGTCCCGATAAAGCACTGCAGCCAAGTTGTAGAGATGCGTCTGCACTGCGGAAGATGTCTCGCTGCATACACAGTCCCGGCCGAAGAATCGATAATGAAGGAAATAATATGAGTCCTCGAAAATGAGCGACTTCCTGAACGCATCGTCTTCTAGCATTTCACACACGGCCCAAGAGTGGCCGCTAAACTCACGATGCATGAAGTAGAGTTTCGTCATGACACTCCGTTAGTTAGCCGAACGTTCAAGCGCTGGCACCGCTGGGGCGGGGGTGAGCGTCGAGACGGGAGGGCGGGTTAAAGTTACGGAAAGCATGGCCGACAGAGCAGCCCCAGCGGTTGTCCAGCCGCGCCTTGTTCGCCCTTCTATGGTTTGGTGTAGGGTGCATGCCGGTAATACTTGGGGCGTGAATCGAGTCTGAGATGTAGCCATGATACGCCCATGCCAGCAGTGCTCAACCAAAGTGGCGAACTCGATAAACGCTGTCTCATAGAACTGCCAACAAGTCTCCAGAAGGCATCTACCTGAGTAGCAGGTGCTGCGCGGATGAAGCAAGCAAGGTGCGTGTAGCAGGTCATGGCAGCCAAGGGAGTCGGGACTATTAAAAATGCATCTCCACTGAGGTTAGGGAAGCCAATGGCTGGCTGGTCACGATGATCTCTGAAATGCGATGAAAAGGGCGAAGGATCTGGACGAAGCTGGGCCAAAGCGGCCCCCTCGACAAGAACGCACTCGAACGGTCGGTCCACAGACTGCGATGTGACAGGCGGTGCCTCCCAAAAGAACGCCGAGTATGAGCTGCCTGCGAGAGTCCGGGCAAGTAGTGATCGGAAGCCAGCATCATCAGCGAGAAGAGAAATCACGTCCGCGTAAGACAAAACCTGCTGAGCATGGAAGCTCAGCTTGGTGGTGCGACCCGCTAACGGCTCTTCGGATACTGTCCATTTGGCTTCTGGCATGGCTAGTGGCTCTGATGTTGAGGGCGAACAGTTTTGTCGGTGACAGTTTTGTCGGTTTGTACCCAACGCGCTTTATGGACGACACTCTTGTTGGGTTTGCATCCATTTTTTTCCTTGCCTGTTTGCGACCACCTTAAATAAACGGCAAAAGACACAGAATTGTCTGCGACCATCATTCCCATGGTGCAAACCCACAGGCCGGCGGCAGCAAGCCCGGGCAGCTCGAAGCGTGAGACCGGGGTCAGGCAACTGCGTGACAAACGGCATCTCGGCGGCATGAGGCGGGGAATGTGAGCCAGCAGTTGAGGAGGCTGGAGCGGAAGAAAGCGCTGGCGGCGGTACCGGAGGCGTGGAAGGCATACCTGCAGGAAATCGATGAACCGAAAAACTGAAATGCCCGCCCGTTTGTCAATCAGTTGCCTGATCCCGTTCTCCTCTGGTCGGAGCCGCCGAAGGTTTTGAAGTAGCGGTGATGCTCAGGAGGGGGGCGGAGTTGAAAGAGTGGGATGGATCTCCCCGCGCGGCGCGGGCGTTTGGCTTTTGGTTGATTTCCACCGTTTTTGGCACTTTCGGGGTGCCGCCACGGCGGTGCTGCGTGGCAGCGGCGTCCAAAGCCAACGATCCGTAACTCATTGAGTATCAATGGTTTTATGGCAAAACGGAATTCCTCTCGCTTCAAAAGGAATTTCGTTTGTTCCGGGAGGAATTTCGTTTGTTCCGGGAGGAATTTCGTTTGTTCCGGGAGGAATTTCGTTTGCTCCGGGAGGAATTTCGTTTGCTCCGGGAGGAATTCGGTTCGCTGCGAGAGGAATGCGGTTTGCTTCAGGGGGAATTCCTTTTGTCTCGGGAGGAATCTCGTTTGCTCTGAGAGCCATGCGGTTCGCGCTGAGAGGAATTCCTTTTGCTGCGGGAGACGTGCCGGATGCGGCGGGACGAATTCCTTTTGCCTCCGGAGGAATGCAGTTTGCGCCGGGTGCCGCCGCGCGCTGGCAAGCGGGACGCGGCGCGGCTGGCCAAATCAATCTACCGAAGCCGGCTGTTTTTATGCCTTTTGATTCGGCATCCCCGCCGGACAGCAAGGTCAGCAGGGAGAGCAAAGGCATCCAAGGCCCGCCCGGTGAGGTGACATCGGCGCAACTGACGGCGGCCATCGACACCACGAGCAACAACACCAACGAAGTGGCAACAATGGACACCGCTTTCACCAACGATCCCGCCAGCCTCGCCGACATGGAACTGATGCGCGCGAAGTACAACGAGCTGGTGCTGGCGCTGCGGAGGTAGGGCGCATTGTCCCCAACGCGCCGTCAGCGTCAGTGAGCTTCGCGGCGCTGTGAGGACATGGCGCCCTGCCTTTCGGCTACGGAGGCATCTGCCGCGTCACCACAACTGCCAGGCGACGATCTCGGTATCGGAGCGCGCGAAGATTTTATCCTTCGTGAAAGCGGGATGCGCCCAGGTTTTGCCGATGATCTGGTGGCGGGCGAGTTCCTCGACGCCGTCGCTTTTGAGGCGCGCATAGACCAGCTCACCGCTGGCATTGAGCGCGGCGATGAGGTCGTTTTTTTCGTCGAGCCAGACGATGCTCATCTGGGGATTGCGATCTTTGGGCGTGAGCGTGTTGCCGTCCGTCCAGCGGACTTTGCCGGTGGCGATCTCGAAGGCGGTGAGACCGTTGTGTTTGTCGAGGATGTAGGCGAGGCCGTTCTTGTGCAGCGGCGCGGACATGAGGCCGCAGATTTCTTTTTCCTCCTCCCATGCTAGGGAGATGTCGCGTGGCGACGCGCCGGGCCGCAGCGCCTTGGTGCCATGCCAGTAGCCGGAGATGATGAGTGTGCCGTCGGCGAAAAGCGGCTGGGCGATGCTGACGCCGTATGTGATTTTGTAGGGGTGCTTCCAATTGGCTGAGCCGGTGTCGGGATCAAAGCTCTGGATGTGCTCGGGGCCCCACGCGATGAGCTGCTCGTGTCCGCCGTGCGCGATCAGCTCGGGGGTGCAGTAGCCGGCGGGATCATCGCCAGCGCGCCATTTTTCCGCGCCGTTTTTTTTGTCGAGCGCGATGATGCAGCCGCCCGGCTGCGCGGCGACATGAAGAATGACGGTGTCTTTGCGGATGAACGGCGAAGCGGCGAAGCCCCAAGTGGGAATTTGCGCGGCGAAGTCTTTCTGCGTGTCACGCCGCCAGATGATTTTTCCTGTGGCCGCGTCGAAGCACGTCGCGATGCCGGTGGCGCCGAGGGCGTAGGCGACGCCGTTTTCGATGACAACGGATGCGCGCGGGCCGGTGCCGTAGTCCATCTTGCCGTAGGTGACGGGCCAGGATTGCCGCCACACTTCGGTGCCGCTCGTTGCATCGAGGCAGTGGACGCTTTCGGTTTCGGGGGACTTTGTGTAGTCCATGACATACACGCGGCCGCTGGCGACGGTAACGCCACTGAAGCCGCTGCCGATCTTGACGCGCCAGAGCTGCTTTGGCTCGCGCTTGGCAAAGTCAGCCGGGAGTGGTTGCGGATTCCATCGGCCGTCTGCATTCAGTCCACGCCAGCGCGGCCATTCGGGGTCGGGTGTCTGCGCGTCCAATGATGCGCCGAGGATGAGGAAGAGTAATGAGGCGAGCCTTCGCATGGAGATCCATCTACGCGTTTCACGTCGAGGTGTTCGCCACTTTTTTCTGCTACGACGATGTCGGAGCGCGCAGCACGGCCATGACGTAGGCATGCACGGCGGCGGTTTCGGCGGCGCTGAGTTTTGTCTCCAAGGCCATCTCGGGGATGATCTCCTCCCAGCTCGCGACGGAGTAGTTTCGCACCGGTTCGGGCGCGTGGCATTTTGCGCATTTGGTGACGTAGATCGTGCGGCCATGCGCGAGCTGCTCGCTGCCTGCCATTTGCGGCGCGGCCTGATCCAGCGACTGGCACGCCGTGATGCACAAGGCCACCGCCGCAAACGCAGCAGTCATCTTTATCTTTGGCATCACGTCATGCATGGATGTCGGGGTGTATTAGAAGTGAAAGCCCATCAGCATGCGGACCTGCTGCTCCGGCTCGCCATCGACATCGCTGACCTGGAATAGCGCGGTGACGGTGGTGAAGAAGTTGCCTTTGCGGAAGGAGAGATTGGGACCCACCGAGAACACATGGCCGCCCGCGTCGCTCCATTCGGCAAACTCGACTTCATGCACGCCTTCAAACCCGAGGAAGAACTGCGGCGAGAACTGGTAGCTGAGGCCGATGGTGTTCTCCCACACGCCGATCTCCTCCTCGTAGCTCTCGCCCTCCCACTCGGCTTCGATGACCGCGTTATAGACCAATGCGAGCGGGCCGAAGTTTTTCTGGAGCAGCAGCTTGCCTTCGAGCGCGAACTTCTCCGGGCCGATCAAAAACTCGCCGTAAAGCGCTGAGCCGAGCCAGTCTTTGTTCGGATCGGTCATGCTGTAGATCAACTCCGCGCCAGCGGTGCGCCACTCCGTTTCGGAGTCGCCGTCATCCGGGTCGGTGATGCGCCAGTCGGACAGATAGAGGCCGAGCTGGAGGGAGTCTGTGATGCCGTACTCCAGTTCGTGGCGGAACTCGAAGCGGTTCTTGTCATCGTAGCCCTTCCAGGTGAACCACTGCTCATACTCCCAAGACCCAGCGGGTGAGGTGGTGGTCTCGTAGCTGTAGGTGAAGCGGCGCTCGGCTGCACGGAGCTGGCTGCTGGCGAGGATGGTGATGGCAACGATCCCGGCCCAAACGGAGCGGGAGATGACGGAATGGCTGGATTTGATCATGGTTTTGTTAGGTGAAGATTAGGTCTGTTGTTCCTGAGACGCGTTCTCATTAGATTACCAAACGAGCTTTGGCAAATGCCTCTTTCGATTTTTTTTCTGTCTGCTTTTCCCCGAAGACCTGCCCCGCTGACAACCCGCTACGGGCTTCCGGTGTTCCGAATCGATGTGGCCGGACTTCCCTCCTATTTGAAGTCGAGCATCGCTGTCGCCGTGCAGTCCGCATCTGTGCTCACGCGCAACCACCTCGCCTGCACAGAAGGCTCGAAGGTCAGGCGGGTATCCTCGCCCGGCGACACTTCGCGGAGCTGATACGTCACCCAGAGGCCGGTGCCGGTGAGATCCAGTTCGATGTGGAAACGCACGGGCACGTTCTGATCGTGACTCAGCGTGAGAGTGCGCTGGTCGTAGCCCCACATCAGATAGGGATCGCTTTTCATGTCTGCCTTGATCTTCGCGTCCTTCCACGGGCCGCCTGTGCCGCGGGGTTTGCCGAGCTTCCAAAGATCATCGATGGCTCCGGCCCAGAGCGCGGCTTTGCCGTCATCGCTACGGATGATGTGCTCGCTGGGTGGTGCATCGGACTTCACGCCGCTCATGATGAAGAGGCCGCGGTAGCCGCCGAAGTCGGTCACGCGCAAATCGTGCGAGGCGATGGGCCTGATCTTGGCGAAACCATCTGCGTTCTCAGCGGGCAGCTCGTAAAAAGTGCCGCAAGCGCTGAGCATGTCACGCTCTGTGGCCACCTCGCGGCAAATGCGCAGCTCGCCCGCGTTTGTCGCGGCATCGAACGCATCGCTGGCACGCGGCAGGCGCCAGCGGCGGCCGCGATCATCGACGATGAGCACGCTGGCCCCGTCGAGCGTGATCACATTCTTCGGGATGGCGACCTTCGTTTTTACAAACTCATGCGCTTGCGCGTCCTCGACGCGATTTAATTTCAAATCCGCGCCCATCTCGTAGTAGCCCGCATCAGCCGCGAAGCTCAGCGTGCGCTTGTTCTCGCCACGCGGACGGAAGACGCCCGTCAAAGCCGCTGTGTCACTGATGCGCGCCACGCCATCGAAGATCGGATCAGACGTGGTGCCGCGCGGCTGATGCGGGCTACTACGAGATGGGCGCGG
>JANPIW010000826.1:0-8783 GCA_031425215.1 Verrucomicrobiaceae bacterium | reverse complement strand
GAAAGCGGCAGCAGGCTGCCGCAGTACAAAGCGCTGCGCGCAAGCGGGTGGGACGAAGCCCGCGAACCACACCACCCTCTCCTGCCCACCGCCTTGCGGCGGCGGGTACGGAAGGCGGCCTTCCGTCCTTCTTTCTAGCGTGATGTTTCGTGAGCGCTCTCGGGGCTGCGCGCCGCTATTTCACCGCGACGCGCTGAAACACCTGCGGCGTCCTGCCTGTGGTGGCGGTTTTTTTCTTCGACGCGGGCTTGGGGTCGAGGTTTTGGTGCAGTTCCACCTCGGTCACGTTGGATTCGATGCCGCCAGCGGGCACTGCCATTTTTGTCACCCAGACGAGGGCGTTGAGGACGGTTTTGCGGAACTGCGCGTTGCCCCAGTTGAGGTGGAAGTGACCGCCGGTGAAACCAAAGCCGCGTCCGCCGTCGGCGCGCTCCACGCTCCACATCATGCTCTCGGGCTGGCCTTTCTCCGCCTGGATGTGCGGGTAGGGGCCGGGTGGGTAAACATACGGGCCGTCGCGCGTCGCATCGGGTGGGGTGGCGACGAGGATGGGCGTGAATCTCGTGTTGCCGCCTGCGTTCGGCTTGGTGCCGTCGCCAAATGCGGGGGCGAAGCGCATGTTGATGTACCACTCGTCCTTGATCTGAAACGGCTGCACGCCGCTGGTGATGGGATGCTTTGGCAGCGTGGTGAAGCTCGGCTCCCACATGGGATTGCACGAGAACGCGCCTTCGTAATGGCCGCCAATCCATTGGATGAACTCCTTGCCGCCGAGCGATGGCTCGACCTCCACGCCGTAGTGCATCGCGCCAAAGCCCACGCCCTTTTTCATCAAAGCATCGAGCGTGGCGAGGCGGTCGCCCTGCACAGCGGGATGCCCTTTGCCGCCATCGGCGTAAATGACGACGGCATCGGCGTCGGCGAAGGTTTTCTCGTCCGTGACCCAGCCCATCTCATGGCGGTCAACGACGAGGCCGGGCACGCCGCGCAGGCATTTCTCCAGCAGGATCGAGCCGGCGCGGAACTCATGCATCAGCGGCGGATGCGAGGGCTTGCCAGCGATGAGCACGAGCTTGTGCCTGCCATCGGCAGTGAGCGCGGAGGCGGGCGTGGTGCAAAGAAGGAGCGCGGTGGCGGCGAGGATGAGTTTCATGGTGGCGCACGATGCAGCGTGCGATGTCGCGCTCAAGCAATAGACGCCGCGATGTCGTCAGGTGCGTCACGCCAGGTCGCCGAGGGCATCTGCCAGTGCTGGCTCGAACGGCCGTGAGCCGTCGTGGTGAGCGAGGATTTCATCAAGCGCTTCGAGACGCTGGATGAGATCGGCGAGGTGCCTTCGCGGATACGGGCCGCCCGCGGCATCGCAGAAATGGGTGCGGCAGCCGAATGGGCGGTGCTCATAGATTGTGCAGCGCCCGTTGCGACCAAGGAGAGGGCAGGCGCCGTCAGGATGCGGTGTGATTTTTTTCCTGCCCGACGCCCGCACGCCTCTGGCGGCATGGAGCGCCTCGGCTTTGGTGACGAGCGGGGTTTTCCCTGTGAGCCGGAAGTGACAGCAGCCGGTGCGCATGACGCAGTCACGCGGCAGGGCGCGGCGCTCGATGTCGGCGTAGATGGAGCGCAGCTCGTGCTCCCACGCGGGCTTGTTGTCTCGGCGAGTTTTCTGCATGGGGCGAATATGCACTGGAGCACGGGTCTGGAAAGGCGCGGCGCGCTCGGAGGTTGAGCGCTGGGATTTGAGATGCTATGGGGCGGGGTGATTGAGTATCTCAAAATCTGCAGGCCGGATCACTGGCTGAAGAATGTTTTCATCCTTTTCGGCCATGTGGTGGCGGTGGCGCTGGTGCTGGATTTCAAGGTGGAGCCGACGCACTTCAAGCTGGCGGCGCTGTCGTTGATCCCGGCGTGCCTGATCGCGTCGGCAAATTACATCCTTAACGAAATACTGGACGCGCCATTCGATGCGATGCATCCGACGAAGAAGCATCGTGGCATTCCGGCGGGGAAGGTGAGGGTGCCGGTGCTCTGGTGGATGAAGGCGGTGCTCATCCTCGTGGCGTTCGCGCTTGCGTGGGTGTGGGATTTTAATTGGGCGTATCACGCAGCGCTCGGGCTGCTGCTGCTGAGCGGCCTCGTCTATAATGTGCGCCCACTGCGGCTCAAAGATCGCGCGTTCATGGATGTGATCGCCGAGTCTTTTAACAACCCGATCCGTCTCTGGCTGGGCTACTACGCGCTGGTGGAGCCGCATTTTGTGCCGCCGCTCTCCATCGTGCTGGCTTGGTGGTTCTTCGGCGCGCTGCTGATGACGGGGAAACGGTACAGCGAGTTCCGTTTCATCGGCGACGCGGAGCTGAGCGGGAAGTACCGGCGCTCGTTCCAGGTGTACACGGAGAAGTCCCTGATCCTGGCGATGATCACATATGCAAACCTGTTTTGCTTTTGCACCGGCATCGCGATGGCGGTGTATCCGCGGCTCAATGATCTCGTGCTGGTGTTCCCGCTCATCGTGCTCGCCGTGATCGCGTATTTTCAGCACGCGATGAAGGCGGAGACGGCGCGGCTGGAGCCGGAGCAGCTTTTGAAAAACCCGTGGGTCGTCGTCTGCACCCTCGTCACCGGCGCGGTCACACTCTGGCTGCTGTGGGCCAACGCCGGGTACGCCAAGGCCATGCACCTGCTGGGGCCGCTGGTGTTTTGACTTCTGACTCGCGCGTTACAAAATTCGTCGAAACGCGCAATGGCATTCGCTGTCTGATCATCGACACATCCCGCCCCAATTATGAATACCACATCATCACCCTCCTCGACCGGCGGATACTCCGCCGGTGGTTCTTTGCCCGCGCCTAGCTCTTGGAAAAAGAAACTGCTCATCATCTGCGCCATCGTGCTCGGCGTCGCGGGACTTAGTGTCGCGGCCACGGCATGGTGGGTGAAGCGGAACATTTACGCCTCCGCGCTCAATCCGGTGCAGCTCTCTGAGAAAGAGCAGGTGGCTTTTGACCAGAAGGTCCAGGTCATAAAAGCCGAGGCCGATGAGAAAACGTCCGAGCAGCAAGCGGCCGCAGCCAAGCGCACACTCACGATCACCGAGAAAGAGATCAACAGCTACCTCGCGAAACAAGGAGTGGGCGAAAGCTTCAAGGTCAGCCTCGGCGATGGCGATGCCTCGGTGACGGTGCTGGCGCCGGTGGACAAAGACGTGCCCGTCATCGGAGGCACCACCGTGCGTGTGCGGGTGGCGCTCAATGCCAGGATGGACGTCGTTCACAATTGCTCGCTCAGCTTCACCGATGTGAGTCTCGGCGGCATATCGGTGCCCAATGCCTGGCTCGGAGGCATGAAGGGCGTGAACCTCCTCGCCTCCAACGTGGAGAGTGATCCATTGGCGCGGAAATTCATTGCAGGCATCCGCGAGTTTGAGATCAAAGACGGTGCGATCCGGGTGCTTCTCAACGAATAAGCAGCCCGCAGGGTTATCTCGCACCCTTTACAGTGTTGAATTTTTTCGGAAAATCACGATTTCGAGCTTGCCATCATCATCCTGACAAATTAGGCTGGCAATTCATCCATCCACCAAACAAACAACCATGAAACTACTGACTACACTCCTCACGACAGTCGTCTTTGCAGGCAGCGCTATCGCTGGCCCTATCTCGACGAAAAACCCCAAAGGCCCTGTTATGGCGCCTCCGCCTCCTAGCTGCGATTGTTTTGGCCCAGGCCTCACCACCCTAGGTGTGTTTGGCGGTGTCATCTTCCCGCAAAGCGCCGATGACGACTCCGGCGGCGGCGGTGTGCTTGCTGAATATTTCTTCACCGAGAACATCGGCATTCAAGGCAGCTATGGCGTTTACGCCACGAATAGCGAACATCATCAGTTCGATGGCAGCCTTGTCCTGCGCGCTCCGATTCGCTCGCTCTGCATCGCCCCCTACGCCCTCGTCGGTGGTGGTTACAGCACGAACAGCAACAACAATGGCACCTGGCACGCGGGTGGCGGCATCGACGTCCGCTTGGACTCATGGAATTGCGCTGGCGTCTTCGCTGACGGAATCTACTACTGGTCCGACGACAGCGACCACACCATCGTTCGCCTTGGTGTGAAGATCCCGTTCTAATCCGGGTCTGAGTTGTCATTCAAGAAATCTAAACAGCGAGGGAGCGGGTAACCGCTCCCTCGCTTTTTTATAGTGTGCCCGGAACGGCGATCACTTGAGGGGCAGTAGTCATTGCCCACCCAATCTCTCGTAGCCCATCCACTCTTAAGTCTTCACTTTCCTCTTTGCTCTCGGCTTGATCTTCGCTGCACTCTGCCCCGTTTCCAGGATGAGCGTCGATGGCTCGGCGGTGCGCTGCTTTTCGAGGCTCGCGGCTTGCAGCGCGGTGATGCGTGCTTCCTGCTCTTTGATGCGTGCGGCGTCGATCTGATGGCGCTCGCGGCTCATCATGACCTCGCTTTGCGCGGCCCGCAGCGCAGAGTGCAAACGCTCCGTCTCGTTTTCAGTCTCCGTGCTCTCGGTCGTCACGGTCTTGCCTCGCGACCACCAGCCGAGCGCAAAAAACGCCGCCGCCGTGAAGGCGAGGAGAACACCGAGTTTCAAAAGCAGCCAGATCAGTCCTTCCATTTGTTGCGATCCTTCACGTTACTTCGCCGGTGTGCGATTGATTTCTTTGAGATGCGCCGCCACGGCGTCGAGCGCCTCGGAGAACTCCTCGCGCGCCAGCTCGACGGGAAACTCCTCATCGACAATGCCGGCCTTTGCTAGTCCGTCAGGCGCGAGGACATCGGGCGTGACATCCGCCGCCTGCCAGATGTCCCCCGGAACGACAAACGCGATGAGGCCCGGCGCGGCTTTGTCCGGAGCGATGGGAAAGCTGCCGGTTGTGTGCAGCACCTGCTCCACGGGGCGGCATCGCGCGTTCAGCCGCACGAACTGCACGAGCAGGTGATTGGGATAACTGCGCCGCGCCGCGGCGAGAATCTGCGAGCGCTCCGACTCCTGCGCCACCTCGCCGCGCAGCCAGACGCGATCTGAGAAAACCGCGAGCGCGAGATGCGGCTGCATTCGCGGATCGCCCAGCGGCACCGCCTTTGGAACGCCGAGCCACTTCGACGCCGCCTCCGCGTCAGCCCCGGCCAGCTTCACATCAAAGCCATCCGGCAACGTGGCGAGCAGAGCCGCGCGATTCTCATCGGCCGTGAGTTTCGCCATCCTCCATTCACCACCTGAGACACTGACCGCCGCCAGCCGCGTGCCGCCTTCCGCATCGAGCGCGGGGAGATTTTCCAGCGCAGATGTCGCGTCCACGTCAGGCCTGCGTGCCGCGCTGACGCGCAGCTCGTCAATGATCTGCAAGCTGCCGTAGTTTTTGACCGCTGCCTCGATCAGCGCCGTCTTCGCCGCCGCCGTGCCCACCTCGCCGCGCAGCAGCACGCGCGTTCCGTTGATGCACAGGATCACATGCGGCGCAGGCAGCCGCGAATGGCGCTCGCGTTCCTCCGCCTTCTGCGCCAGCGTCGCGCGCCGCGTCGCAGCGGCAGCTACCACGGGACTGATTTCGCGCGTCCATTCGTCCTTCGTCGCGCCACAAGCCATCAGCGCCTCCTCCAGTGTGCCCGCCGCCGCTGGATGAAACGAACGCCATTCCTCGCCGAGGCGCGCCACAAAAACCGCGCCATCGCGCTCGGCGGATTTCAGTTTCAAAGGCAGGGACTGCAGCGTCACATCCAAAGTCGCCGCGTCTGCCGCGCGTTCCTCATCCACATGCAGCGCGGACTGAAAAGCCATGCCTGGTCGTGCGAAGAGACGATGCACCTCGTCCGTGATCGCAGTGGTCTCCGGCTCCGATCCGGCGATGCCGAGCAGGGTGACCTTGTCACCAGCGAGTGACAACATCGCCCATCCGGGCGGCAACGGCACGACCTCGATCTCGTCGCTCACGTCCGTCACCGGATTCAGCCCCGAGCCAGCAAGCCGCACCGAATCGCGCACCACACGCAGCGCCTCGTCACGATGCTCGGGCTTGCTCACCTTGCCGCCGAGCACCGCCTCCTGCCCGATGAAGGTCACGCCCACATCGCGCCAGTGCCGCGCATCCTCGCGCGCCGCCAGCGCCTCATGAGCCGCCTCCTCCAGAGCGCTCTCGATCCCCGGCACGCACACGATCCATCCCGCCAGCCAGAACGTGGCCAGCAGGATGATAGCGATGAGCCAGTGTCTCGGAGGCATTTGTTGAAGCTTTCAGCTTTTCACCGCATCAGTCCCTTCGCCCCGTTCACGCCGGAGTTCACCCGCAGGCGCAGGCCGTTCAGGCGGATGAAGCCCGTCGCGTCATCTTGATTGTATGCCTTAGTCGGATCGGCCTCCATCGTCGCGATGTGCGGATTGTAGAGGCTGAGCGCAGATTTGCGGCCCGTCACGTGGATGCCGCCCTTGTAAAGCTTCACGCGCACCGTGCCGCTCACGTTCTTCTGGCTCTCCGTCACCAGAGCTTGCAGCGCAAGACGCTCCGGCGCGTACCAGAAGCCGTTATAAACCAGCTCCGCGTATTTCGGGATCAAACCGTCGCGCAAATGCATCACCTCACGGTCCATCGTCAGGCTCTCGATCTGGCGGTGTGCAAAGTGCAGGATCGCGCCGCCGGGTGTCTCATACACGCCGCGGCTTTTCATGCCGACGAATCGGTTCTCCACCATGTCCACGCGGCCTACGCCATGCTTGCCGCCCAGCTTATTCAGCGCGCGCATCACTTGCAGCGGCGTCATCGCCTTGCCGTTAACCGCCACGCAGTCGCCCTTCACGAAATCCAGCGTCACCTGCTCCGCCTTGTCCGGCGCATCCTCCGGCAGCACCGAGAGCGTCGTGAAGTAATCCCGGTTCTTTTTGTCATACGAGTCAAACCACGGATCCTCCAAAATGCCGGCCTCATACGAGATGTGCAGCAGGTTGCGATCCATCGAGAACGGCTTCTTCGCGCTCGCCTGCACCGGGATGCCCTTCTTCTCGCAATACGCGATCATTTCCGCCCGCCCAGGGAACTCCGTACGAAACCGCTCATCCCGCCACGGCGCGATGATCTCCAGGTCCGGCGACAGCGCCGCCGCCGTCAGTTCAAAGCGCACCTGATCATTTCCTTTTCCCGTCGCGCCGTGACCGATCGCCGTGGCTTTTTCCGCCTTCGCGATCTCCACCATGCGCTTGGCGATCAGCGGCCGCGCAATGCTCGTGCCGAGGAAATACTGCCCCTCGTAAATCGCGCCCGCCTGGATCATCGGATAAATGAAATCGCGCGCGAACTCATCCTGCAGATCGTCGATGTAGATTTTCGACGCGCCCGTCTTGCGCGCCTTTTTCTCCAGGCCCTTCAGCTCATCGTCCTGGCCGATGTTGGCGCAAAACGCGATCATCTCGGCGTCGTAAGTGTCTTTGATCCAGGAGAGCAGCACGGACGTGTCGAGGCCGCCGGAGTAAGCGAGAACGATTTTCTTTTTCATGGGGCCGCGAGAGTAGCCGCATTCAAAAGTGGCGCAAGCCGCTGCAATGTCCGCGGGGTACAAATCGCCGTCCCGCTCCGCCTCGGAAAAGCCCGTTGCATCAGCGGGCTGGCCGGCGTTACGCTGTGGCTCGTGAAATCATCCGTCATTCTTGTCAGCTTGTTGTTTTGCCTCGTCAGCATCGCCGCGTCACGCGTCCGCGCGGATGTGCCGGTGCCTCCGCGTGTGCTCGCTCCGCACTCCATCGATGAGGCATGGAACGTCATCCGCCTCGCCACCGCCAATGTTGAGCGGCTCCTCCGCGATGGACGCTCAGGCGAGGTAGCGGATCAGATTTCACTTTGCAGCGCCGCACTGCGTCTCATCGCGCGCACGCCTGTGCCGGGCATTGATCAAATCAAGCGCGACGACCAGACCTCGCGCGCCTTTCGCGCGGTGAATCTCATCGCCCGCGACAGCATGGCGGGCAACGCGCAGGGCGTCGCGAACGTCTTTGCCGCATTGCAAAAGACCCTTCAAGAGCTGGCACAAGGCTTTGAGAAAAAGACACTCGACGCCGAGATCTACCACTGCACCGAGCATCCAGACGTCATCTCCACGGATGCCGCGCAGCTCTGCTCCACCTGCAAGCGCGCGCTCCATGCGCGACGCATCCCGTACAGCTTCATCTACGTCCAGCCAGACAGCCCCACTGTCAGGGCCAGTGCGAAGCCCGCCGCGCCTCTCGCAAAAGGAAATGAATCAATGATCACGCTCCAGCTCCAATCGCTCGGAGGAAAACCGCTGCCGCCCTCCGAGTTCATCGTCACGCACATGCATCCCGTCCACGTCATCATCGCCGATGAAAAACTCGCGGACTACCATTTCACTCACGCCATCCCCGGCGGCAAAGACGGCGAATACTCCGTCACTTTCACACCCGCGCTCGACGCATCGTACCGCCTCTGGGCCGCTGTCGTTCCCTGCACGACCGGGCTGCAAGAATACGCAGCCGCCGAGATCAACTCCTCCGGCAAAGACATCGCGCCACTAGGCATCACAGACACGCACACCGCCAGCGCTGGCGGCTATCAGTTCCAGATCGCCTTCCCATCCGGCAGCAGGTCGAGCCTTACCTCCCAGGCAGGCTCACTTCAGATGATGCGCCTCCTCGTCACCGATGGCGCGGGCCAGCAAGTCACCACCTTGGAGCCATTCATGCAAGCCTTCGCGCACATCACCGGCATTTACGAAAACCAGCAGACCGTTTTCCAGCTCCATCCCACTGGCGGCGATGTCCTGCTCG
>JANPIW010000825.1:0-2183 GCA_031425215.1 Verrucomicrobiaceae bacterium | reverse complement strand
AATCGCGGAAGCCGTACGCGGCGACGCCGAGTTCCATCTTGCTGGGAGGAGCGCGTTTGATGGGTTCGATGGCAGGAAGCGTTGACGCTCCGAGCGCGCTGAGCGAGGTGGTGATGAAGTGGCGGCGGGTGTTCATGAGCGGATGAAAACGATGGTGGGCCGACAGGATTAACACCTTTTGTCGGATTGGAAGCATTTGTTTTTGTCGCGTTGATTCGAGCCTTGCATCATTCGCGAGTTCGGCGATTTTCATTTCGCATCCTCACCACACTTCGATCCCGCAATCCCCCCTCAAGCGAGAAGTGAAGTATCTCACCATTGTACGACACGCCAAATCAAGCTGGGCCGATCCCAGCGCGGATGATCATGACCGTGTCTTGAACGAACGGGGGCTGCGCGCGGCACCGGCAATGGCAGGCTTTCTTCACAAGATTTATTTCGGGGGTAACGGACAGAGCGCGCTTCTGCCACGTCCGGATCGGTTGCTATCCAGCACGGCGATCCGCGCGCTGACCACGGCGCAGAAAATGCGTGAGGTGTTGAAGATGGATACGCGCAGCCTGCTGCTCGACTCGCGGCTCTACCTCGCGGAGCCAGATACGATCCTGAATGTGACGCGCGAGCTGGACGAGGACTGGCGGCATGTGGTGATGTTCGGGCACAATCCCGGCGTGCATGACTTCATCGATCGCATCCTTGCGCGCACCACCGTGCCGGGCATGCCGACGTGCGCCGTGGCCATGCTAGGCCTGCCGCACGAGCACTGGGGCCTGGCTGACTGGGGCGAGGCTCAGCTCATTGCCTACATCACGCCCAAGGCGCTCGAGCGCCGGTTCCCATCGGAGTTTGCCGGTGTGTCAAAGGCCGGGGCCGGGGATGACTGAGCGCGCTCATGAAAAAGCCGGTGACGACACGCGCCACCGGCTTTCTCAAATGATTTCGCGCTGAGAAATCAGGCCAGCTCTTTGAGTTTGGCTTTGATGGCCTCGAAGTTCGGCAGATCGCCGGGGCTGTCGTTGGACTCGGCATACTGGATCACGCCGCTCTTGTCCACGATGAATGCGGAGCGCTTCGGCACGCCGCCCATGATGAGGTTCTTCGCGGGGAGAAACGAATCATAAGCCACGCCATAGTCGGTGGTGATCTTGTGATCGTAGTCGCTGAGCAGCTTGATGGTGATGCCTTCTTTCTCGGCCCATGCTTTTTGCGCGAACGGGTTGTCGCCGCTGATGCCCACGACTTGGGCGCCCAGGTCGTTGTATTCGTTGATACCTTGCGAGATTTCACAGAACTCCTTGGTACAGACGCCCGTGAAGGCCATCGGGACGAAGAGCAGAAGGATGTTCTGCTTGCCGACGTGGTCGGAGAGTTTGAAAAGCTCGGGGCCAGCGGCGCCGAGGGTGGTTACGGTGAAGTCAAGGGCTTTGGTGCCTACGGAGAGTGCCATGATGGTGCGTGTTGTGTGGTTAAGTTTGGGCGCGCATGGAAGGCTGCGAGGCATGAATGTCAAGCTGCGCGACCCCGGCGCATGCGTCCCCCGAGGCGCTAGCTCCCAAACGCACGCGCTCCGTCGCGGATGTAGGTCTCTTGCAGATTGGCACGACGGCGCGCGGCCTCGTCTTCGGAGTACGCGGCCACGCCGATCACGCCGACGTTGCGCGCTCCAGCCTCGCCAAACGCGGTCGCTGCGCGTGATTTGGCGACGCTGCTGAAGATGAGCGAGCGGAGCACGCCCTTGGCCCTCATGCCTTCAATAGTGATCGACGACTTCGCCGCGACGACGTAGCCGCGCTTGCGCACCGAGGCCGGCATGCCGTCGAGCACGTCGAGACCATCGACGGAGACAACGACCTCAAGGCGGTCGCTGGTGAGATTGCGCAGTCGCAATTTGTACTCCTGCCCTGGTGTGCCGATGACGAAAACCTTGCCGCCAGCTTCATAGTGATCGTAAGCTTCCGATCCCCAGCGCGGCTCCACAGCCACCTCGAGTTTGCCAGGGATGAGCCCAAACGCGCCGCCATGTTTTCTCGACGCGCCAGAGAGGCCGGCCATGACCCTCGCGCCTTCATCGTCGTTGTAGTGGAAGGAGGCGACAGCATCAGGCGTGGATTCAAGCTTGCGGTAGAAGCGTGCGACTGAGGATGAGTCGTGAATTTTGTCGCCTAGTGTGGTGCCGAGGCCGG
>JANPIW010000824.1:0-11969 GCA_031425215.1 Verrucomicrobiaceae bacterium | reverse complement strand
CCGAGATCTACACTCCTTCACACTCTCTTTCCCTACACGTCGCTCTGCCGTTCGGCCGCCGGGGGTGAAGGCCAGCGAGGTGTATTGGCCCGTGAATCCCGCGCTATCGACAGTGCTGATCTTCCAGGGAAGGGTGACGCCAGCGTTGTCCAGGAGCAGGCTCAAGGCGCTGCTGTCTTTCTGCAATCCCGACACCTGCTGCTGCAATGACAGGCCCTGCGCCTGGAGATTGGCACCCTGCGCTTCCAGCACCCCGATTTTATCCCAGATCTCCTGGAGCGAGCGCATCGTCGGCACGGGCGCGCCGGGCGGTGTGAGCGGGCCGCCCTGGGCAATAACGAATGACGGATGCAGAATGACGAATGCCGCGATGAGCAGCGCGATGCGGAGTTGTGCTGGATTCATGATCTTGGATTATAGATTTTGATTTCTGAGTGCTGAGTGCTGGCAAAGTCAGCATTACGGCAGCGGCCTCGCCGCGACGGCTCGGATGAATTTTTTGGTCGTGCCGGGCCAGGAGATGATCCGGGTGGTGCTCGTGCCCGTGTCGGGCGCGAAAGTGCCGTGCGCGGAGTTCGTCCACACATCAGGGGAGAGGCCCAGGTTGTCGCTCGTCTCCAGACGATAAAGGCGGGTGGGATCGGTGGTGAAGACCACGGTGGCCTCGGTATAGGCGCCGTTGTAGCTGTGGGAGACGATGCGCAGATAGTCAGCGCCGTTTTCCGGATCAGTGCCGGCGATGTATTCATCCTTGTCGCTCGCGCCGTCGCCGTCGGAGTCGCTCGTCGCCGTGGAGGTGGTGAGATTGGCGAAGTAAGTCTGCTCCCACGCGTCCGCGATGCCGTCGCTATCCGTGTCGGTGATGGCCATGCTGTTGGTGATGAGGTTGCCCGTGCCGAGATTGATCCAGCCCATGTTCGCTGAATAGGCGAAGCCACTGAACGCGCCGGTGAGCAGGTTCACGCGTGGACGGTTCGCGTCAGTGATCACGGTCCAGCCGAAGTTGATCCAGCCGATGTTCGCGCCGTAGGCGAAGCCGGTTAGATTGCCGAGGCCATCGTGGTTCACGCCGGAGTCAGTGGCGCTGTTGTTTTGATACTGGATGCCGTTGGCGGGTGTGCCGTCGCCGAAATCAATCCAGCCGAAGTTCGCGCCGTAGGCATGGCCGGAGAGAAAGTACTCGCCAAAGACAATGCCGTTCGGTGACGAAGGCTGGTCGTGTCGGAAGTTGATCCAGCCCGCGTTCGCGCTGTAGGCGAACTTGTTGGTGGAGTTGATCGTCGAGTCGGCAATGACTGCTGTGCCGACGAGGAGCAGGACAACTTGAAGCCCGGCCCGGTGAATGAGTTTGCTCAATTTCATGGAACCTCCTTGTGATGAATTGTTGTCTGTTGTATCACGCCGGGCACAAACCTCCAAGCTTTAATCCCGCAACCTCGAGCCAACATTCACGATGCCCGCACCTTCACAGATACGACTCTTCATCAAACCCGGCTGCCCTTGGTGCGACGAGGCCATGGAATGGCTCGACGCACGCGACGTGGATTACGAAGTGATCGATGTCGTGGCCGACTCTGAGGCGCGGCGCGAGATGCAGGAGCTGACCGGTCAGACGAAAGCGCCGTGCATCGAAGTGGATGGGAAAATCCTCGCCGACTTTGGCGCGGATGAGATCGAGGTGTGGTGGAAGGCGCAGGGGTTCTGAACAAGTGGATTAAGCCTTGATGAAGAGGGGCGGACGAATTAGCGCCGCTTCCCAAATGACCGCTGGCGATTCACGGGATAGATTCGCCGCGTTCACATGAGACTTTTGTCCGCCATCATTTCCCTCATCGCGCTCGCGACCTCGGCGTCTGGAGAGGATGTGCGCGTGACAGTGGCGCCTGTGTTTAAAGGAGAGCCGCTAAAGCTCGACTCGCTGCGTTATCAAAATGGTGCGGGCGAGACGTTCTCGATGACGCGGCTTTCGTTTTTGATCTCGAACATCGCGCTGCAAGACCAAGGCGGCGCATGGCTGGAGGCGACGAATCAAATCGTGTGGCTCGATGCGGCGAAGCGGCGGCTGGATTTTAAGATCGCGGATGTGCCGCGGCAGGAATATCGGGCAATCCGGTTTCAAATCGGGCTGGATGAAAACGAAAATGCGGCTGATCCAGCCACGCGCGCGGCTGATCATGCGTTGAATCCGGCGCTCAACGGGCTGCATTGGGCGTGGCAGGGCGGATACATTTTTCTCGCGGCGGAAGGATTGTATCGGCGCGGGAATGAGGAACCAAAGGGCTACGCGTATCATCTGGCGCGGGAGCCGTTTCGGACGCAGGTGGTAATCGGTGGGCAGATCGGCGCGGAGGTGCCGCTGTTGTTTGATGTGGGTGTATTGTTCGATGAGGCAAAGCCGGTGTCGTTTGGCAAAGACGGCGCGACGACACACTCCAAGGATGGTGATCCGGTGGCTCTTTCTCTCACGGCCAATTTGCGCGGCGCATTCAGACTGGCGGCTGAAGCAGGAAAAAAAGACGAGGCCGTAGCCTTGCCGAAGCCCAAGCCGCTTTACATGCCGGCGAAGTTTACGCCGTATCGTTTCGCGATGAGCGCGGTGTTTCCGATGCCTGCGCTGCCACTCGATAATCCTCTGATCGAGGAGCGTGTGTCGCTGGGTGACGCGCTCTTCCACGACGCCTCTCTCTCGCGCGACGGCTCGATTTCGTGTGCTTCGTGTCACGATGCGGTGCGGGCTTTCACGGACCCGCGTCGGTTCAGCATCGGTGTCGAAGGTCGGACGGGTGATCGCAATGGAATGCCGCTCTTTAATCTGGCGTGGAAGAATGAGTTCTTCTGGGATGGTCGCGCTATGGGCTTGCGAAACCAGGTGATGACGCCGATCCAGGATCATCGTGAGATGGATGAGAAGCTTGAGCGTGTGGTGGAGAAGCTCGGAGCGTCAAAGGGCTATCAGTCAGCCTTTGAGCGCGCGTTTGGAACGGCGGAGATCACGGCGGAGAAAATCGGGCTGGCGATCGAGAGCTTCGTGCTCACGCTCACGAGCTACGATTCGCGTTTTGATCGCGCGTATCGCGGCGAGGCACAGCTCTCGGATTTGGAGAAGCGCGGGTTTGAGCTGTTCATGACTGAGCGGGAGCCGCGCATGGGGCAGAATGGGGCTGACTGTTTTCACTGTCACGGCGGCGCGCTCTTCACGGACCATCAGTTCCGAAGCAATGGCCTCATCAGCAAAGATGCGGGCCGGTTTCTGGTGACGGGGAAGGAGACGGATCGTGGCCGCTTTTCCACTCCGAGCCTGCGCAACATCGAGCTGACTGGGCCCTACATGCACGATGGTCGCTTTGCCACGCTCCATGAAGTGCTGGATCACTACAGCACGGGAATCAGGCGCAGCTCGGTGCTCGATCCGAATCTGGCAAAGCATCCAGACGGCGGTCTGCATCTGACTGCGGAAGACAGGAAGGCATTGATCGCGTTTTTGAAAACGCTGACGGATGAGCGTTATCGCGGGCGCTGATCAATGCGCGGCCTTCAAGTGCGCGCCTAGGATGTCGCGGCCAAAGTCGCCGTCGAAGCTGCGCCACACGCTGTGAACGTGGTTCGCGCCGTTTTGCACATTGTCATACTCGAGCACAAAGGTCTTGCCCTGCACGCGGTAGTAGTGCGGCTGGCCGCGCTCGGTGCCGCCCATCCAGACGAAATACACCGGCGTGCCGCTCTTCTTGATGGCCTCAAGCTCCTCCTCGGCGATGTCGGGGCGCACACGCGCGAGGTACTCGACCATGATGCGCTTGAGCAGTTTCTTTTGATCCTCGTTCAACTCGCTGTCAGGCAAACCATCGGGTGAGAGCGCGTTCACTTTTCTCTCCTGCGCGGTGAGCATTTCTTTCGGCGCCTCGCCTGGAACGACGGCTTTTTTCGACTGCTCAGGCGTGAGCGACTTGACCAGCTCGCGTCCCAGCTCCTCCTCATGTGAGAGCACGCGCACGCCGCTCAGCGGACCCTCGCGCACCTCGCCTGGATTGCTGCCGAAGAACGATGGCGTGGCGCGCACGATCTGGCCGTCCTTGATGGTGAAGTTCAGCGAGAGATGATGCCCTTCGATGCGCCAACCCCACGCGCCCTTCGGCCCAGGCTCGCCGAAGACGGACACATAGTATTTCTCGGGATCACGCTTCTCACGCGTCGCCGCGCGCTTTGTCTCATCCGCGCCCTCGATTTGATACAGCACCTCCTCCAGGCTCATGATCGTCGTGGCCTTCATCACGCCGCGCGCGCTCAGTCCCGTGCTCAGCAGGGCGTGCGCCAGCAGGCGGCTCTGCGGTGACATCTCCTTCATCGCCAGCCCCTTGCGCTCGATCGGCACGAAATGCCAGTTCTCCCTCTCGTCATCGGCGAATGCAAAAGCCGCCTTGGTTTTTTGCTCCGCCGTGAGCGATCCGAGAAACGTTTTGGCGATCTCTGTCATCTGCGGCGCTGCATCGTGCGCGCGCAGAGTTGTGGTGGCGGTCAGGAGAGAAACGACGAGGGCGAGAGCGGCTGAGCGTTTGGTGATCATAGAATGGGTGAAATCTGGATTCGGACTGCACTCAACGCCGCCAGCCGTCCCCATCTCTCGACACGTTCCATCTTCATCGGCCAGACGGCCCGGGTGTCATCTCCACCATGTGAGCCATGATGAGCGGCGAGCGCGCGATACATCCTCCGCCGCTGGTTCATCAGCTCTTGCGTCTGGAGCATCTGAAGGAGCCGCCGCGTCACCCGCCGCATCCGTCCTCGGTTGATGAATCGCGCGCGGCACCACTTTGATGCTCGCGCGTTGGATGCCACCCTCTTCAGCGGCCGGCAGACGGCTCACCACCACCGCCGCAGGTGCGCCATCTCCAGAAGCCGTCACGTCAGGAATCTCCGCCACCAGATCAGCGAGAGGTGCAGGGACCGGCACCGGTGCCAGTGCCGAGGTGTGGTCGATTTCAGGAAGTGTCAATTCTGCGGCCTCTCCCACTTCGGCACTGATGCTTTGCAAAACATCTGTGATGTCCGCCACAGCAGGCATGGGTGCGACAGGAGATGCCTCGACCTGGATCACATCATTCCCATCTCCCGCATCTTTTCCATTGCAGCCGTCTTTTGCTCGCCGCCATGACGCGGATGCAGCGAGTCCTGCTGCCGCCGCCGCAGCCAGACCCGCCGCCACAGGTCTGCGCGGCGAGAGCAATCCAGCGATGACACCGAGCGCCAGACCGAGGCCGATCCTCGCACCCGTGTCACGGCTTGCGGTTGCTGGTTTCTCTGTTGATGAAGTTTTCAATTCCTGGCGAGTGGAGCCGTGAGACTACGGCACACGGAAAAGTGCGGCAAGATCATTCCACGCGCAATCATCGCGGAGCTTGCGCATCGCGCGTGATCGGGTAGAAGTGGCGTGCAATTTTGATCAAGGGGGCGTCCCGGTTTCGACGGGTACTCAGAGGTCGGGGTGGCATGCCGGGGAAGGCTCAAGCCCCGTAAAATCCAGCCGGGCCAAAAAACATAAACGCCAACACCGAAAGTGAACTGGCCCTCGCAGCCTAAGCTGCGACGTCTCTATGATGATGTCTGTTAATCACTGAGGCGCACCTTTACAGGCTGGCCCGATGGCCGCGCGAGCGGGTCGAAGGCGAGATCAAACAGTGTCGCTGGGCGGGAGGGATTCTGCAGGCCGAAGCCTCCCCGTCGAGATTAAAAGACCAGCTAAGCATGTAGAAGCTTCGAAGGACGGGCATTCGGACAGGGGTTCAACTCCCCTCGCCTCCACCACTTTAAATGAGGCCGGTTTACGAAGGTAAACCGGCCTTTTTTATGCCGAGTTACTCCGACACGATGTTGGTAAGCAAAGCCCGGGATCGAAAGCCGCGCTTTGTTTGGCGTCAGATTCCATTCTGCAGTGAACGGAGGTCTGGAGGATGCGTTGCGCGCGCATGAGCAAGGTGGGCGATCCCTGAGGTGAATGGGAAGAGCTGACGGGAGCGGGGCAGGTGCAAAATCGAGAGGCGGGTCAGCCGGGAGCTAAAGCTCCAACTCCATGCCCTCCCGCGCTAAAAGGCTCTCTTTAAAGCGCTCCTGGCATAGCTTTTCGAGCCGGGTCAAACAATCGTCATCATGATCAGGGTCGTGATGGGTCATGGCCAGGCGCTTCACCCCCGCCATTTCAGCCACCTGCATGGCCTGGTCGTAACTGCTGTGTCCCCACCCGCGGCGGCGCTCCAGTTCTTCCGCCGTGTACTGGGCGTCGTGTACCAGCAAATCAGCATCCTTTGCGAGCGCGACGACACTAGGATCAATCTCGGTCCCATGTTCCACATCGGTGCAGATGACGAGCACTTTTCCCTGCCGCTCGATTCTGAACCCGTATGCACCTCCGGGATGATTGAGCTTTTGAGCGGTGATCGTGGTCGAGGCATTGTTCATTTCCCTGAAGTGCTCCGTGGCCCTCTCGATCTGCACGAAGCGAAAGTGCGCCCCCATGTGAGCCAGTTGCACGGGGAAATAGGTGGATTGCATCTGGGTCTCAAACACCTCGCGCAGGTCGCTGATGTTTTGTTCTTCGCCCAGAGTCAGGATGGTGAGCTTTTGCTCCGGATCGTACGCTGGAGAAAAAAAAGGGAATCCTTGGATGTGGTCCCAATGAAAGTGGGTGAAAGCGAGGACGATCTGCTCCTGTTTGTGACCCATGGCGCGCAGATCACGACCCAAATTCCGGATGCCTGTGCCGGCATCAACAATGGCGATCTGGTTGATGTCGGGGAAAGTGATCTGAAAGCATGACGTATTGCCGCCAAATTGTTGAAAGCCCGCGTCGCAAATAGGGATGGATCCACGCGTGCCGTAAAATTTCAGTTTCATTGGGTACTATGACTGCAGTTTGAATGTGAGTGTCCTCGGGCACCCGATTGAACCGGGGACGTTGTGCGGGTCAAGGCCCGGTTGTACCACCGGCTGCCCGCAGCCTCAATCTGTCAAATCAGAGGGCGTCGGGCGGACGGATCGTGGCAAAAGTGCGAGATTCGGATCAAGAATGGTGCGGAAACCGGGCAGCGGTCGGATGAAGGGTGGTTTTAGAGTGAAAAAAAGAGGAGTGGAGGAGCCGCGACCCGAGACGTAGTAGAGACATGCGGATGCGTGAAATGGTTTTGTTGGTAAAAGAGGCTGCCTATGACTGGGTGGATGATGGTGCGATGCGTCTGAGCTCATCCTTGGCGTATTATGCCATCTTCTCGCTGGCACCCCTCATCGTTATCGTGGTCTCAATCGCGGGGTTCGTCTTTGGCGAGGAAGCGGCGCGCGGGGAACTGTCCCAGCAAATCGCCACTCTGGGGGGGAAGGCCGCAGGAGAAGCGATTCAAACGGCGGTGCAATCGAGCGGGGCGCACCAAGCCAGCGGGATGCTGGCCACAGTGGTGGGCACATTGGTGCTGCTCTTTGGCGCATCGACGGTATTTGCCGAGCTAAAGGATGCACTGAACATAGTCTGGGGCGTGATCGTGAAACCTGGACGGCCTTTTTTCACGCTCGTGCGTGATCGCTTTTTCTCCTTCTCGATCGTGCTGGCAGTCGGGTTTCTCCTTCTGATCTCGCTGGTGATCAGCATCCTGCTAGGGGCTTTGGGAATCTATATGAGCGGACGCATTCAACTCCCACCCGTGGTATGGCAGGCGTGGGATTTTGTCCTCTCTTTCGTGGTAGTGAGCGGGCTTTTTGCGACGATCTTTAAGCTGCTGCCCAACGTCAGGCTTCGCTGGCGAGACGTCTGGCTGGGATCCGTCGCAACGGCCTTTCTCTTCACTCTGGGCAAGTTTCTAATCGGCTACTATCTGGCTACGAGCAGTGTGGCATCCACCTTTGGCGCGGCTGGGTCGGTCGTGGTGGTGCTGGTTTGGATTTATTACTCGTCTTGCATTCTGTTCTTTGGGGCGGAACTCACCAAAGGCTACGCGCGTAAGTTCGGTTCTGGAATCGTACCGAACAGCCACGCCGTGCTCATCGATGATCTGCTCCGGGCGAGGCTGGGGGTGTCGTCCGCCACCATTGCGGCTGCCTCGACGCCGCCGACGGAGGTGCCGCCCACGGATCCTCCTAGTGAGGAGCCACCCACGGATATCCGTCCGTGACTTTCGGCAGCCACACCCAGGGGTGGCGAATGAAGTAACGCAATCTGGCTGAATTCATGGGTACGAATGAGTGTTAGGCTCTATGCTCGCGCTCTCGTTTCCTGGTTGCGACCACGCGAGCGTAGAAATCCAGCAGGGGCTGGCTGGTGATCCCATGAATTCCAACGCTTAGCGCCACAACGGAAAGGGTGAGGCCAACGATGTCTGCGGCGTTGTCAGCCAGGCCGTGGTTAATGGCGTAGCTCACATAATACAGGCTGCCGATGCCGCGGATGCCAAACCAAGCCATTGCCAGACGTTGCATGTAATTCGTGGGCGTCTTTATCAAAGACAGCATGGTGGCAAGAGGACGGATCACACAAAACAACGTCAACGCTAATGGCACGGCACGCCAATCCCAGTAAGCAGGCAGGCAGATGCCCACGAGCACCACCATCATCACTTCAAGCAGGCGCTCGGCGGTGCCGCCAAAAGAGATGATTTCCGCCACCACAATCCCGGCTGCTTTCGAGGGCTGCTTCAGTTCCTCTTCGTCTATTTGCTTTCCCACCAATTGCTCCGCCGGGGGGTGCGTGGTGAGTTCTCCAGCCCGTGGCTCCTCGGCGCTCTTGTGCTCCGGCGCTGGATCACTTTCGACGATGCTGACTTCCGCCCTTCTAAACCCGATGCCAGCGGCAAAGGCCGCGAGGAATCCCCACGCGCCAATGGCCTCGGCACCGGCGTAGGAAAGCGCGATCAAGGCGAGCGCCAGGAAGTCATTCGGCGCGCCGGTCTCTTGATGGCGGCTGCGGAGCCGGATTGCCAGACGCCCGACACCCTTCCCCAAAAGGTAACCCGTGAGAAGTCCGGCCGGCACCGCCCACAATAGGCGGTGCAGCCCCCAGCCACCTGCCCAGGAGCCCACTCCGTCATGCTCCATCCACATCAGCGCAAAGAGCACGAAAGGAAAAGCGGCCCCGTCATTGAGTCCCGCTTCGCCCGAAAGCCCATACCGCATCCGATCATGATCACCGGAATCATTGACTGTCACCGTGCCCGCCAGCACCGGATCTGTGGGAGCCAGTACTGCTCCCAGCAGGCAAGAAGCACCCCACCCGAAGCCAAACAAAAAATGTGCCACCACGGCCACTCCGGCGATGGACATCAGCATGACAGGTCCCGCGAGCCTGAACGCCGCTGACCACGACTTATTCGTCAGCGGCAGCCGGAGCTTCAACCCGCCGATAAACAGGGAGATAATCACTGCAACTTCTGTCAAATGTTCGAAGACGACGCTTTTCTCGATGAAATCGATTTGAACCAAGTATAGCCAGGCGGGACTGACGGCCCATCCCAGCGCCAGATAGATGACAGAAGCCGTTACCGGAAGACGCCGCAAGTATGCAGATGAAAGCGCCATCAACAGCAGCAACATCCCCACTAAAGCAGTCCACCCCAAAAAACTCATTTCCATTCATACGCTGCCAGCTCTTGCGAAGGCTCGATTCATCCTCCTGCTCCTCCCGGAATCTTGGGCCAAATGGGCACCTTAGAGACCAAGGTCTTGCAACAATGTTCGCGCCGACGAGGTGCTGCCTGGGGGCCATCGTAGCCCTCCGCCGTTCTGTCCATCACTTTGTAACAAGCACAGTCTCACTCTCAGCGTGGCCATCGACATCTAAATCGCCCGGGCTGGTAGCGCCGTTTGCTTGGAGATTGGAGATCGCGGGGCCGTTGAGTACGGTCCCGAAGCGATCAAATCGCGAACCGTGGCACGGACAATCCCATGTCTTCTCGGAATGGTTCCACGCAACTATTCCGCCGAGGTGCGGGCATGTTGCCGAGCATTCGTGCCGTTGCCCCGCGTCGTCACAATAAACTGCGACCTTATGCAAACCGCGCCGGAGGATCGCACCGTTCCCTCGGGCCACTTCGCTGGCGTCTGTGACATCGCCTTGGGTGAACCACTCACCATACTGAGCTGCCATGTTCAGTGCCTCCTTAGCGAAGGTCCTCGCGGCCCGGAGCGTCTTGCGCGCGGGGTCATAAAGGGATGCGAAGGCATTGTCGCGCCCTTGGATCAAATCCGTTAGGATCTGGCCCGCCTTGGTGCCATACGTCATGCCATTGCCCGAAAAGCCTGTGGCGATGTAAACATTCGATTTGTCCATCGGATTGCGACCGATGAAGGCCAACCCATCCACCGGCTCGACCACCTGTCCCGACCAGCGGAACTTGATATTAGCGATCATTGGGAACCTCTCCCGCGCCCACTTTTCCAGCTGTGCATAGCGCGCCTCCGCATCGTCGGCCTGTCCCGTCTTATGATCCTCGCCACCCACGATCAACAAATCGCTCTCAATGGCCCAACCCAGACCGACGCTATGTAGCCGCACATAGTGATAGGGATCTGCGGTGTCCCAATAGAGCCCCTTGGCGAGCGATCCTCTCGGCACCTCGGCACCGATGACAAAGGTCCGGTAGGCGGCCTGTTTGGTGTGCAGTGCGAGAAGGTCGTTCACCGGTGTGTTCGTCGCAACTACGACGGCACCTGCGCTGACCAAAGAACCGTCGCTTGTTTCGATGCGCGCAGGAGTGCCGCCCTCAATCTTTGCGGCATGGGATTGAGTGTAGATGCGTCCCCCGTTTCGAATGATGGCCAGCGCCAGAGCCGCGAGATATTTCAGCGGATGAAACTGCGCCTGCTGCGGAAATAGCAGAGCAGGTCCCGTGTCGAATGAACCAAGTGGCGCGCTCGACACCGTCTCCACATCCGTCAGGCCAGCTTGATGCAAAGCCTCCCGTTCCTCTGCAAGAACAACAAAGGACTCGCCAGGCGGAACGAAAAGATATCCATCCACTCGCTCAAAATCACAATCGATGCCTTCCTCCTGCACGATGCGCTCAATCATATTAATGGCGGAGGTGTGGCTCTCCGCGATGAGCCTCGCCCCTTTTTCACCGTGCAGCCGCGCAAGCTCGAAATAGCGATCGCTCAGGGCAACCGTGAGGTGTGCAGTCGTTCTCTCCGTCTCGCCGGAAACGATAGGCCCGTCATCCAACACTATCACCGACCGTCCCTCACGGCTGAGCAAGTACGCCGTTGTCAGCCCCGCGATGCCGGCTCCCACGACACAGACATCAGCATGTTGATCACTGGGAAGGATGGAAAAGGATGGCAACGTTGTCGTCGCCATCCAAGCTGAAGTGGATTTTCCCGCATGGCCGTTCATACAAGGTTCCTTCGATGAATCTCTTCTCAGGCGCAGCGCCCACTATCTGCCTCGCCTCGCAGCCTTAGTTTGGGTTTTGGGCGGCGCGACTGTGATGGCCTTCTTTACCCCAGCCGCTTTCTTCTTCACCACTTTCTTCACCGCTGTTGCCTTGCTCTTCACGGCTGTCACCGCCTTGGCTGGGGCCTTTCGGGATTCTCCTTTGCTCGGAAGAGACGGAAGTTTTTCTTTCACAGCCTTAACCGCAGAATTGGCCGCCTTGACGGTGCCTGAGGACACGAGGGATTTGCCAGATGCAGCCCGGTTTCCCATCACCGCGCCGGCAATCGCACCAGCGACTGCTCCTATAGGGCCGCCGACGACTCCGCCAAGGATTGCCCCCGTGACGCCTCCTGCCGTCTGCTTTGAAATGGGAAGATCATCGCTTTGCCCTGCCTTTGATGTTTTGCTTTTCTTGGTTTGAGATGGGGAGGAGTAGTTGTAGGTTTTACTAAAAATTAAGGCTTGAAGGGAGGCATCGGTTGTATGCTTTCGCATACGCGATCACTCTAGTGCAGAGGCAGGCAATGAGCCGCTCGACACCTAACTGATTCGAAGGTTGTATGAC
>JANPIW010000823.1:0-30308 GCA_031425215.1 Verrucomicrobiaceae bacterium | reverse complement strand
CACCGCCAGATCATCACGCGCAATCTCATCGTTAGCCGCGGCCTGCCGTATCCTGATTCCATTTTCGACATCCCCATCCAGCCACCCGAGATCACGCGGCTGCGGAGGCTGGAGGTGCAGCAGAACGGCGGCACTGCGCACATTGTTTATTTTGGCAAAGTGGATCTCGGCCTCGATGCGGAATCGATCCCGGACAACGTCATCATCCTGAAATTCATCCTCGAAAAAGGCGCGTGGAAGTTCGACACAAACCGCTTCATGAACCTGGAGGGCGTGCCTGAGGTGCGCTCCGCTTTGCAAAATGGAAAGGCGGAATTTCTCACCGAGCCGGAGTTCGAGCCGGACGGGATCGTGCCCGTTGCGCCCGCGCAATGCCGTGTGCCTGACTACATCTCGCTGCTGCAGATCCAAAGCTACGGCTATGAAACACGGGCGTGGCTGGATGGTTTCGACTACCCGCCAGTGGCGGATGACGCGGAGCAGCAGCTCATCATCGGCGGACTGGTGCGCGGGAAGAACAAGCTCAAGCTCAGGATCAAGACGACCGAGGTGCCCAAGGGCGAGGAACGCATGCTCGAAGTGAACGCCGTGCTCGTCACGGGTGACAAAGCGCGCCCGCGCGTGCGTGTCTTCACCTGGGAACACAAGAGCGCCACGCCGCCCGCTGAGATTGAGCTGGAGGTGCTGGTGTCGCCCGCGACGATGCGCGGGGTGTAGCCCGGCGGAAGACCTGAAGACAAGAGGCAGACGACGAATGCTTTCGCTCTCGACATGCTGGAACAGCCACCGCTTTGACGAAGGTCTCGATCTTGCGCGCGAGGCGCGGTCGATGGGGTTTGAGTACATCGAGGTGAGCCATGGCACAAAGATTTCCCTTTTGCCTGGCCTGCTGAAAGCCGTTGAGAAGCGCGAAATCCGCGTCTCGAGCCTGCATAATTTTTGCCCCTCGCCCATCGAGGTGCTCATCGACGCGCCTGACGCTTATGAGTTCACCTCGAATCGCGCGGCGGAGCGAGATCGGGCGATCGGGCTGACGAAGAAGACGATCGAGTTTGCCGTGCGCTTTGGTGTGAACCGCGTCGTGATGCACATGGGCAGCGTGCCGATGAAACATTACACCGACAAGCTGGAGGCGCTGGCCGAGGCAGGAGAGACGTACTCTCGCAAGTTTATCGAGACGAAGCTCAAGTTCGTCGCGGCGCGCGAGAAGGTGTCCACGTTTTATCTGGACCGCGCGCGGGCCGCGCTGCACGAGCTGCTGCCCGTGGCGGAAAAAAACCAGGTCGCCCTGGCCATCGAGACGCGCAGTCATTTCGAGCAAGTGCCCAATGAGCGCGAGATGCTGCAATTGCTCGATGACTTCAAGACCACGCCCTGGATCGGAGCGTGGCATGACTTCGGCCATGTGCAGCGCAAGGCGAATCTCGGACTGCTCGATCACGCGCAGCTTCTCGCCAGCATCGCTCCACGATTGCTCGGCTGCCACGTTCACGATGTGGCCTGGCCCACGAAGGATCACCGCATCCCGTTCACCGGCGGAGATGTGGATTTCGACCGGCTGCTGCCTCTGGTGCCGAGGGGAATCCCGCTCGTGTGGGAGCTGGCGCCGAGCCAGAAACGCCTGCAGATCATTGAGCGGCTCGCGGAGTGGCACGGCAGATTCTCACCGCTCGTGCCCGAGGCTGTGGTGGCGGCGTAGGAGATGGTGGTGCGTAACTGTGCACTGCTACCGTGACGACTTCGTCAGCGCCTCAATATCGATCGGGGGAGCGAAAGTCTCGGCGCTTGCCGTGGTCTGTTCTTTTGTCGCGGGGGGCAGGGATGGCAAGACAGGAAGTGCTTTTTCGTCCGCAGGCGCTGACGTGGTTGCATGCGGCTCTGCCGGCACATCGAGAGGCGTCACATTCACGTTCATAGGAAGATCTGTCGCGCTGGTGACCAAGGGTCGTGCGACGATGATGGCCGCAGGCTGCTCCTTTCCGATGATGCCACGTCCGAAAGGCAGCGACTGCGGTTTGTTGGCCTCGTCCTTGTAAAAAGCGGCGAGATCGGGCTGGTCAAAATCTGGCGCATCGTCCGTTGCGCCCGGATAGCTGCCGTAAGCGCGGAGATTCCACGCGGCCAGATCGAAGGCTCGATGCGGCAGCCCGGTGGGATCCTGAACGATGGCCACGCCATGGTTGAGGATGTATTGCTGTAGCCTTGACCCTGTCGCTTGGTGCAACGCGTGACCTGCGCCGTTGAGCACCACGACGAGCTTGTCGTGTTTGTTGAGGAAGCTCAGCAGCGCGGAATTATCCGGGATGCCCTCGTCGGTGAGATCCTGCTGGAAATAAAACATGCGTCTTACTTTGCCGCCTGGCGCGCGCAACTGGATCACACAAGCCGATGTCGGGTGTGCTGTTGCATCGGCGGTGGCGGCTTCCTTGTCATCGACGGGCATCAGTTCCACTGACTCGATGACATGGCCCGTGCGCGCGGCTATGGCCATGAGCATGGGCAACGCGCCGGGAAGCGCGGCAGCCGGGGGTGTCTCCGGCATTTCGCCCGGGACCACGCCTAGAACGCCCGCCATCTTCTCGCGCAGGCTGAAGCAGGTGTCCGCCATCTCCGCCAGATCGATGTCCTCCAGCTTTGGCAGATCGACACATGGCTCCTTGCCGCAAAGCACAAATGTTTCCACATCAGGGAAGAGCAAGTGAGAGAAAACAAAGTCCGGTCCATTAAAGGGCTGAAACACAACCTGCTGCGAATTCACATCAGCCACTTCGCCCGCAGCCCAAGCGCGCACTTTCTTCCCGCGCTTCTCGGAGAACTCATTCCACATGGCATCCGCGCCCTTTTGGAAAGTCTGCCAGAAATCCTGGCCGCGCCATTTTCCGTGCGAGTCCTGGCCGTCAAAGGCTGGCAGTCCGGCGAGCAGCCGCGCGGTGTCATTGACCGCCTGGGACTCGGGCGGCAGGTCGGCAACCGTGGCCTCCTCATATAGGACTGGCTTCGGTTCATCCGCCTTGGAGACATCGTCTATCTTTGATTGATCCTTGTCGGGCGTCTGACAGCAGGCCAGCCCGACGGCGACAGCAAAGGCGAGGCAGCCTCGGAGGGGGCGGGAGTCGTGAAAGCGAGTGGAATGAGTGAGCATATGTCGAGAGGTTTGAATCAAATTACCATAAAATTCACAATAGTTAAAGGTAAATCTGTCACTCTTGCCAGCGCGGACCCTTTCCATCCCGCTTCTGTCACGCCATCGGCGCTCCCTCAAACAGCTTGCCATTCCCCTTTATCGTGGAACTATGGCCCCCCCAAAATTCCGCCGGGGCAGACTATGCAAAAACTCACCTTCCCCGAACTCGGCATCTCGCCGCAGCTACTTAAAGCCATCGAGTCCCTGGGCTTCGAGCAACCTTCGCCAATCCAGGAGCAGGCCATTCCCGTCGGTTTGGCGGGGCGCGATCTGGTGGGGCAAAGCCAGACCGGCTCAGGCAAGACCATCGCCTTCGGCATCCCCGTCGTGCAGCGTTGTGATCCGCAGGATCGCTCGACACAGGCTCTCATTTTGTGCCCCACGCGCGAGCTGGCCATGCAGGTGTGCTCGGAGATTCACAAGCTCGCCGGCTTCACCGAGGGCGTGCGTGCCACGCCGATTTATGGTGGTGCCGGATATGACCGCCAGATCCGCGCCCTACAGCAGGGCGCGCAGATCGTTGTGGGCACTCCGGGCCGAGTGCTCGACTTCATGGAGCGCGGCACGCTGCGTGTCGATAAACTCAAGATGCTCGTGTTCGACGAGGCCGATGAGATGCTCGACATGGGATTTCGCGACGAGATCGAGGCCGTGATGAAGGCGGTGCCCAATGAGCGCCAGACCATTTTCTTTTCCGCCACCTTTGACCGCCGCATCCGCGACCTCATCGACCGCTACACAAAGAACGCCAAGGAGATCACCATCGAGCACAAGGCGCTCACGGTACCCACCGTCGAGCAGCGCTACTACGAAGTGCATGGCCGCTCCAAGCTCGAAGTGCTCTGCCGCGTGCTCGACATGGACGCCCCGCGTCTCGCCATCGTCTTCGCCAACACCAAGAAAGCCGTCGATGACGCGGTGGATGCGCTCGTGGCGCGCGGTTATGCCGCTGACCGTCTGCATGGCGATCTCAATCAAATGATGCGCGAGCGCGTGATGCGGAATTTCCGCAGCGCTAACATCGAAGTGCTCGTGGCCACCGACGTGGCGGCGCGCGGACTTGATGTGAATGACATCGATCTCATCGTGAATCTCGAGCTGCCTTTTGATGAGGAGGACTACGTCCACCGGATCGGTCGCACTGGTCGCGCGGGTCGCTCCGGCAAAGCCGTGAGCCTCGTGGCTGGCCGCGAGATTTACCTCATGCAGCGCATCCAGCGCTTCATCAACGCGCGCATCGACCGCGCCAAGGTGCCCTCGCAGGAGGAGCTGGAGGCCACGCGCGTGGACAAGGTGTTTGAGAAACTCAAGCTCACGCTCGAAGGCGGCAATTTCACCAATCATGAGACCACTGTGCAGCGCCTCCTCGACGCCGGATTCACCGCCACCGAGATTGCCAGCGCCGTGCTCGACCTTTGGATGAAGGAGTTCTCCCGTGAAGGCGAGCAGATCATGGAAGACCGCCAGCAGAAAGGCAAAGCCCAGCCCGCGCAGCGTGAGTTCACGCCGCGGACTTTGCCCACGAGCCAGCCGCGCGTGAGCGCGCCGCTGCCAGTGGTGGCTGCTCCTGCGCCTGTGCCTCCGGTGACTACAGAAGCGATCTCTCAGGATGAGACAGATACACATCATTCAACCGAGGGGACAGAGCCAGTGTCGCATGAGTCACATGTCGCGCAGGACTCTCATCAGTCCCAGGAGACGCCGCCCGCCGAAGCACAACCCGAGCCGCGTTCCGAAGCCCCACGCGTACCCGCGCCAGCACCTGAGCCGCGCGAAGACCGTGGCGTGTCGCGCGAGCAGGAAGACGGTGCAGACTCTGACGAGCGCCCGCGTCACCAGCGATCCTTCGTTCAAAAAGGCCCACGTTCCGGCATGGTGCGCTTGTTCATCAATCTCGGCGCCATGGACGGCGTCCGTCCCGGCGACATCGCGGGCCTCGTCTATAACTCTGCAAAAATTCCCGCAGGCACCGTCGGCACCATTGATGTGTTCGAGAAATGCAGCTACCTCGAAGTCCCCGAGGCGCATGTCGAGACTGTGATGTCCAGTGTCACCGGTCAAAACGTGCGTGGTCGCGATGTGCGCATGGATTTTGCAGATCGTCAGGATGGCGGTGGCGGCGAGCGCCCGCGCCGTCCCTTTGGCGGACCACCGCGTCGCGAAGGCGGCTTCGGCGGCGGTGGCGGTGGCGGCTTCGGCGGTGGGGGTGGTGACCGTCCGCCCTTCAGAAAAAAATATGATGCCGGAGGCGGAGGCGGCTTCGGCGGCCCGCGTCGTGACTACGGTGGCGGCGGGGGAGAACGTCGCAGCTACGGTGGAGGCGGCGGCGGTTTCGCAGGTGGCGGTGGCGGAGGAGAACGCCGCAGCTATGGCGGTGGCGGCGGCTTTGGTGGTGGAGGCGGCGGCTTCGGCGGCAAGCCCCCCTTCAAAAAGCGCTTCCCCCGCGAAGGCGAGTAACGCGAAGCTCGTAGCGGAAGTCGCCAGACTTCCGATGCACGGCATCACACGCACGAAGCGTCAAACCATCTCGTCTGAATCCTGGCGGAATCCGGCACCGAGAACGCCCATGCGTTCCGTTACACGCGAGCCTCGTTCACGAAGCGGCGCACCATTTCCATGTCTTTGATTCCCGGAGCAGACTCCACACCGCTCGCTACATCGACGGCATCAGCGCACGTTTGCTCCACAGCCTCACGCACATTCTCCGGCGTGAGACCGCCGGCGAGTATGAAACGCTTTTCAGGATAGCGTTCCCTGGCCGCATTCATCAGCGCCCACGGAAACGCCGTGCCGCCGCCGCCGTAAAGCCCGGGATTGTAAGCATCGAGAAGAATCGTCTCGCACGGAAACTTGGCGATCTCATCCAGGCTCTCCGCGTCACGCACCTGCAGTGCCTTGATCACATCCACACCACGCGCTGCGGCCCCCATCACGATCTCCGGCGTTTCATCACCGTGAAATTGAATCGCATCAAATACCTCGGCGCGCACGATCTCGTCGAGCAGCGCGGCTGGCGGATTCACCACCACGGCCACGAGATAAATTTCCCCGCGCAGCGCAGGCAGCCAGCGACGCGCCTCGGCCAGCGGCAGGTGACGTTTGGATTTCTCCCAGAGATTCACGCCCAGCGCGTCCGCTCCCGCCGCCACGATCTCATGCGCCTGATCTTCACGCGTGATGCCGCAGATTTTCACGCCGACGTGATCTGCGGGAGGAAAGCCGGACATCATCGCGACGGCGCTCATGGCAACGGTGTTTTCACGGGCAGGAGCCTCTCGGTCAGCGTGAGCAGTGCGTCGAGTTTTGGGGGCATCTCCACGCATCCGCGCACTCGCGCGTCGCGTTGCAGCTCGTTGTAGCGCGGCATGTCCTGCTGCCGCGCGAGATAAATCACCGGCGGCGCGGTGTGGCTGCCGCGATGCGCGAGCGGGTACGCCTTGGCGATGAGGCGGTCGAGCAGATCGCCGCTCATCACCGGCAGCGGCAGGGCGAAGATAAACAGCGCATACTCGCGCAGCAGCGCCATCTCGAATGCGTGCTCCGCGCCCTGGGTGTCGTCCACCTCGCATTCCCGGAACGCCATCAGCGCCTCGCGGATCACACGCCGCAGCGGCAGGCTTTCCTCCGCGATGAGGACGCGAGGTTTTGGCGCGGCGGTAGTTTCAGGAGATGGTGACACGCGGCGATAGTGCGGCATGTCGGTGAAGACTCAAGCCTCGGCTTCCACCGCCTCGCACATCTCCCTCCACCCCGGAAACCGCCATTCGTTCGGAAACCCGCGGCACTGCGCGGGCTTCACCGGCTGGATCAGGCAGGTATTCACGCCCTCAAGAAAAACGCAGGAGCCATCCGGTTTGTCGATGAGCGAGAGGCCGGTGCGGTTCGCGTTCACGCGAGTGTGGCTGCCGATGAAGCCGCTCTCTTCGCGGCCGAGAAATGCCGCGATGGCGCCGACCTCCGCGTCCGTGACCCGCACATCACCCGGCCAGCGGCAGCAGTTCCCGCAGCGCTGGCATAGGTAGCGCGTCACGGGTTTGGTGTTGAGGGGTTCGTCGGGCAAAAGAAGATCATGTTTTCAAACGCAGCGGCTCTTCAGTCTTGTGCGCGGATGCCTCGTTAACGCGTCATTGGTCTCATGGCGTCGATGGGAGACGCGCGCACTCGAGCAAGCAGAGACCGGCCTGCACACGGAATTCATCGTGGCTATTCAGAAGGCCGGGTCATATTTGATCTCACGAACAAAAACCGGTTGCCGTCGCGATGAAGATTGGGTAACGGAACAACTCACGGCCCGCGCGGTTAGCTCAGTGGTAGAGCATTACCTTGACATGGTAGGGGTCACAGGTTCGAACCCTGTACCGCGCACCATTTTTCTCGATGCCAGGATTTCTGGCGGACTGCTCTTTTCACCATGCCCAAAGCCTCTGTATTTGATTCAGTCGAAAGCGTGCTCGCCGATCTCAGCGAGGGGCGGATGGTGATCGTGACGGATGATGAAGATCGCGAAAACGAGGGCGATCTCATCTGCGCGGCTGAGAAGATCACGCCGGAGATGGTGAACTTCATGGTGCGGGAAGGCCGCGGAATGCTCTGCGTGCCGGTTTCGTCGGAGATCGCGCAGCGCCTGGAGCTGAAAAGCATGGTGCCGCAAAATCGCGAGGCGTTTCGCACGGACTTCACTGTGACTGTGGATGCCGCGAAGGGCATCAGCACAGGCATCAGCGCGGCGGACCGGGCGCGCACCATCCGATTGCTCGCCGAGCCGAAGAGCCGCGCGGATGATTTTGTGCAGCCCGGCCACATCAATCCCCTGGTGGCAAAGCCCGGCGGTGTGTTGCGTCGAGCGGGACACACGGAGGCGGCGGTGGACATGATGCGCCTAGCCGGGTTGCGCGAGGCCGGCGTGCTCATCGAGGTGATGAATGCGGACGGCACGATGGCGCGGCTTCCTGATTTGCGGAAGTTTTCCAAAAAGCACAAGCTCAAGATGTGCAGCATCGCCGCGCTCATCGCCCACCGCCGCCAGCGCGAGCGGCTCGTGGAGAAGATCGAGATCGTCGAAATGCCCACCGACTTTGGCACCTTCAAGCTGCACCTGTACCGCTCAATGATAGACGACCTGCATCACGTCGCGCTCGTGATGGGCGATGTGGCAGGCGACGCGCCCGTCATGGTGCGCGTTCACAGCGAGTGCCTAACGGGCGACGTGTTCGCGTCACGTCGTTGTGATTGCGGCAGCCAGCTCCACACCGCGCTGCGTCGCGTGGCGCAGGAGGGACGCGGAGTCGTCGTCTATATGCGAGGACATGAGGGACGCGGCATCGGCCTGCATGGGAAAATCAAAGCCTACAAGCTGCAGGAGCAGGGCCTCGACACCGTGGAGGCGAATCTCAAACTCGGCTTCCCCATGGATTTGCGCGACTACGGCATCGGCGCGCAGATCATCTCCGATCTGGGCGTGAAGAAAATCCGCCTGATGACCAACAACCCGAGAAAGGTCGTGGGCCTGGGCGGACACAAACTCGAAATCACCGAGCAGATCCCCATCAAGCTCGCGCCCAACGAGCACAACAAGCGCTACCTCGAAACCAAGAAGAAGAAGCTCGGGCACAAGCTCTAGAATCCGATTTCTGGTTTCCCATTTCTAATTTCCAATTCTACCCACCATGGCCGGCCCCATTCCAGGAAGACCCAAGACACTTCAAGACCGCATCTCGATCTCCATCGTGGCGAGTCTGTATAACGACGTTTACGTCACCGGCCTGCTCGATGCGGCGCGAGAGGAGATCCAGATTCTCGCGCCAAACGCATCCATCACAGTGTATCGCGTGCCAGGCGCGTTTGAGATTCCCGTCTGCGCTGAGATGATCGCGCAGCACTCGGGCACGGACTGCATCATGGGCCTCGGTGTCATCATCCGTGGCGCAACCGAGCACGCCGATCTCGTCGCCGCAGCCGTGACAGATGCGCTGCAAAAGATGGCGGTCACGCATGTCATCCCCGTCATTCATGAGGTGCTGCTGCTGGATGACGCGGAGCAAGCGGAGGAACGCTGCCTGGGCACGACGATCAATCGCGGCACTGAGGCCGCGCGCGCGGCGGTGAACATGGTGCAGCTCTTCAGGAAGATGCGCACAGCCTTCGGCATCGCCCGGCCATCGGAGGGCTTCAGCGAAGACTGACATGGGCAAGCGCAGGGAAGGCAGAGAGGCGGCGGTGCAGTTTTTGTTCGCCCAGGAGCTTCGGGGCGAGTCCGTCGCCGAGGAGAATGATGCGTTCTGGAGCCTGCACATGGCGCGCACCAACGCGCGCACTTACGCCGAGGAGCTTATCAAGGGCGTGCTGGAGCACCTTCCTGAGATAGACGCGCGCATCGAAGCTGTGGTGAAGAACTACCGCATGGAGCGCCTCGCCGGCGTGGATCGGAACATTCTGCGGCTCGCCGTTTACGAACTGATCCATCTCCCTGACGTGCCGCGCGCGGTGGTGATCAATGAGGCCATCGAGATCGCAAAGAAATATGGCGCCGGTGAGTCGAGCGGCTTTGTGAACGGCATCCTCGACAAGATCAAAGGGGAACATCGAACACTGAACATCGAACATCCAACATTGAAGGAGGAGGATTAGAACGTGGCTGGGTTTTTTAAGAACCTGATCGCGAAATTCAGTGGCAAACCCGATGTCGATTGGGATGAGCTGGAGGCTGCGCTCATCGCTGGTGATCTCGGGCCGCGCCTCGCTTTGGAGATCGTCGATGACCTGAAAGCAATGGGTGGCACGCTCAAGGGCGAGGAAATTGTGCAGGTCGCGCGGGAGCATGTCCGCAAAATTCTTCCTCCGCCGCAACCGCCGATGATGCCGCCGATGGGGAAGCCGTTTGTCATTCTCGTCGTGGGCGTGAACGGCACGGGTAAAACGACCTCGACCGCGAAGCTCGCCAGTCATCTCGTGAAAAAAGGGCGCAGCGTCGTGCTCGCAGCGGCGGACACTTTCCGCGCGGCGGCGGTGGAGCAGCTCGAGGTGTGGTCGCACCGCCTGCAGATTCCCCTCGTCAAAGGCGTGCCGAACTGCGATCCAGCCTCCGTGTGTTTTGATGCCTACGAGCTGGCTGCAAGACGAAACGCGAACTACCTAATCGTGGACACCGCCGGCCGTCTGCACACCAAGCACAATCTCATGGAGGAGCTGAAGAAGGTACACCGCACTCTTGGCCGTCGTGACGAGTCCGCGCCGCACGAAGCGCTGCTCGTGGTGGATGCGACGACGGGCGCAAACGCGTTGCAGCAGGCGCGCGAGTTTCACAAAGCCATCCCGCTCACGGGCCTCATCGTCACAAAGCTCGACGGGAGCGGCAAGGGCGGTGTGCTTGTCGCGATCCAGCAGGAATTGAAAATCCCAACGCGCTACGTCGGCACCGGCGAGGGCGCGGAGGATTTCCAGGCGTTCGATCCGAAGCAATTTGTCGAAGAGCTGCTCTGACAGCGGGTCACAGCACGCGACACCATGCGAGGAATTCGCGATTGCCATCCGTGCCCTGGATGGATGACTCCGTGATGCCGCGCCATTCGAGGCGCGGATCAGATGCGACAAAGGTTTTGATTTTGTCGCAAGCCTTCTGGTGAAGCACGGGATCGCGGACGATGCCCCCCTTCCCCACTTCTTCGCGCGAGAGTTCAAACTGTGGCTTGATGAGCACGATGCATTGGCCTCCAGATTTCATGACTGCGATGGCGGGCGGGAGCACGAGTGTGAGCGAGATGAAGGAGACATCGGCGACGAGGACATCGACCGGCTCTGGCACGTCGCCGGGTTGCATGTGGCGGACGTTGAAGTTTTCGCGCGCGATGACGCGGGGATCGGAGCGGAGTTTCCACACGAGCTGGTTGGTGCCCACATCGAACGCGAAAACTTTTGCCGCTCCGCGCTGGAGGAGGCAGTCGGTAAAACCGCCGGTGGACGCGCCGATGTCGAGACAGACTTTGTCGGTCACGTCGATGACGAAGTGATTGAGAGCGCCTTCAAGTTTTAAGCCGCCGCGGCTGACAAATTTTGGCGGCGTTTTGACATGCAACGTCGCATCCGCAGCGATGAGGGTGCCGGGTTTCGTGGATGGCTGACCATCGACGCTGACTTCGCCGGCGATGATGAGGCGCTTGGCCTGCTCGCGCGATGAGCACAAGCTTTGCTGCACGAGCGCCTGATCGAGACGGATGCGCGGCATGATGGCGGCGCTCCGATTACGGCGTGACGACCTGGATGACCTCGTCTCCGGCCTCGATGGTCACGCCGGGCGCGACGCTCTTGGGATCGAGATCAGCCACGGACTCGGCCTCCTCGACAATGTCACTCACGGTGATGCGGCCTACGACGGCGTTGTTGCGACGCAGATCAAATTGAACGCCCTTGGCCACCTGTTGTTTAGAGCCAGCCGAGATGATGACAAAGCCTTCGTCTTTGCGGAATTCCTTCACCTTGGCGATGGAAGGCAGCGCCATGACTCTCAATTGCAGCGGCGTGAGGGCGGCGGGAGCGGGCCTTCCGCCTGGGATTTCCACGGGCTGTTTGATCACGGGGGCTGGCGCGACCGCCACTGCCTCGGACGGCGGAAGAGGCGCGGGCGGGATCTGTCCTGGCGGCGGCGGAGCCATTGATTTGATCGGCGTCTCAAATGTCGCGGGCTGCGCGCCGGCATTTTTTTGGGCCTCGACCTGTTTTCTCAGAAAGTCGATCTGCTCGCGCTGGCCGCGAGCTTCATTGCGGCCTTCCCACATGAGATAGGCTGTGAAACCGAGGAGAATGATCGTGAGCGCGAACGCGAATTGGGTGAGGCGCATGGCCGGAGAGTGTGCGGTGCTCGCGGTTAAAAAGTGGCGACCCCTAGGAGAATCGAACTCCTGTCGCATCCGTGAAAGGGACGTGTCCTAACCGCTAGACGAAGGGGTCGAATTGCGGCCCGAATAGTGACAGCGCTCTCCAATCGCGCAAGAGGTTTTTCCGAGAGACAGAAGACTTGAAGACGAAACACAAAAAGCACGAGAAAAGCCTGCTTCGTCTCACAAATCAGCAGGTCACTTGTCCGACGATTTTCTGTCTTTTGTCTCATGTGTGGAGCATGGGAAGCGGCATGAAACGATCACGCCGCCGCGTGGTCGAGGACGAATCTGGAGGTGACCGCCGAGGTGTCTGGCGCGGTAATCCATGACACGGATGCCGATGCCCTCGCTCGTCCCGGCGACATTTTCGATGCCTTTGCCGTCATTGGAAATGCGAAGCACGCATGTGTCATTGTCCTCACGCTTGAGGCAGATGCTGATCCGGGATGGCTTTCCGTGACGCAGTGCATTGTTCACGGCTTCCTGGGCTATGCGGAAAAGATGCGTCTCCTTCTCCGCTCCACCGGGATTGATCTTCTCATCGACCTCGATGTCGCAGCGAGTGCGGTGATTGCCGCGCACGGTCTCTGCCAGCAGGAAAAGCGCGCCGCCAAGGCCGCGATTGCGCACGGCGAGAGGCGAGAGGCCATGAGACATGCGACGCACGTCGATGACAACCTGACGAACGAGTTGATGGATGCGTTGCGCGTCTTTTTTTGCATCGCCATCAAGCCCGCCCACGAGCGCATCGACGAGAGAAGTGATGCCAGTAAGAGTCTGGCCGATGCCATCATGCAGGTCGTAACCAATGCGCGCCTGCTCTTGCTCGGAGATGCGCAGCACCTCCATCTCGAGACGGCGGCGCTCGGTGACATCAGCGCCGGTGACGATGATGCGATCGACGCTGCCGTCCGCCTTGCGAGAGGAGGTGCCCCATAGTTCGATGATGTGCACGTCGCCCTTCTTGTTTCTCATGCGCACCTCGACTGGCGGGTTGTCCTTGCCGGAGCGCAGGCGTTCGAAGCGTTCTTTGGACGTCTCGATCTCCTGTTTGTCGAGCACACCGCCGAGCCAGACACTGCGTCCCTTGATCTCGGCGAGTTTGAGGTCGAAGAGCTTCTCCGCAGCGGGATTCAAATGCACGATGCGCCCCTCGGCGTCAGTCACGAGGATGAGCGCGGATGTGTGGGTGACGAGCGCGCGGTTGAATTCAAGCTCCCTGCGATATGCATCGTCCGCGCTCTTCTGATCATCGATGTCGGTGTTGGTGCCGAACCATTTCACGATGCGGCCATCGAGATCGCGCTGCGGTAGCGCGCGTGTGCGGAACCATCGGAAGACGCCGTCGTGACGCCGGATGCGAAACTCAACATCAAACGCGCATCCGGCGGATACCGAGCGCTGCCACGACTCGGTGGCCCGGGCCGTGTCATCGGGATGCAACTGCTTCGCCCAGCCGTAGCCGAGCTGCCTTTCCAACGTCACGCCCGTGTACTCGACCCATTGCGGGCTGAGATAATCACATGGACCTTCCGGCAGGCATGTCCAGATGAGCTGAGGCAGGGATTCCACGAGCGTGCGGTAGCGCTCCTTGCTCTCGTGCACGGCGGCCTCGGCATTTTTTTGCTCGGTGATGTCCGTGTGCGTGCCCATCATGCGCAGGGGCCGCCCTCGGGCGTCGCGCCTGACGACCGTGCCGAGGGAGAGAATCCATTTCCAGCCCCCGGTTTTGGTGCGCTGGCGGAACTCAACTTTGTACTCGGGAATCTTCCCCTTCACGTAGTCCTGGTAGTTGGCGCTGACGCGATCCAGGTCCTCGGGATGCAGGCGTTTGATCCAACGCGCGTTTGTCTCCACAAAAGTCGCGGGATTGTATCCTAGCATCACGGCGTACTCAGGACTGACGAGTGCCTTTCCCGTTTTCACATCAAGGTCCCAAAGGCCCTGCTTTGCACCGGCCAGCGCCAGACGCAGGCGCTCCTCGCTCTCGCGCAGAGAATTCTCAGCCGTCTTGCGCGCGGTGATGTCGATGTTGATGCCGGAGAAGCGGATCATGCGCCCGCGCGCGTCACGCTCCACGCGGCCCAGGCCAGCCATCCAGCGCACCCCTTTCCCAGGATGCAGCACACGAAACTCCTCGTTCCAATCATCGCCAGCACCGCAGCGCATCAGCAATCTCACACGACGCAGCAGGCGCTCACGGTCATCGGGATGGACGCGCTCCACCCAGACATCAAATGACACGGGCGCGCCCGGAGCCAGGCCGTACAGCTCGCGGGAGCGCTCGTCCCAGGTGACCACATTCGAGGACACGTCCCACGACCACGTGCCGGCGCTCGATGCGTCGAGCGCGAGCTTCAGTCTCTGCTGGCTCTCGCGCAGCGTGCTCTCCCCTTTCTCGCGCTCCACCGCCACGGCTATGAGCTGCGCCGCCGCGCTGACGGTGCTGATCTCGGCCGCGAGTGGCTGGTGCGGATGCCGGTGGTAGCACGCGAGCGTGCCGAGCACCTGGCCCGTCCCACTCTTCACCGGTTCGGACCAGCAGGCGGCCAGCTTTGAGCGCGCGGCGATTTTTTTCACGCCCTTCCACCGCGGGTCGCGCTGGATGTCCCCGGAGATCACCCGTCTGCCTGAAAAAACGGCGGTGCCGCAGGAGCCGGCCGCCGGCCCGATGGCGATGCCATCAATGGCGCGCCGATAAGCCGCGGGCAGGCCCGGCGCGGCAGACAGCGACAGATGCAATCCATCCGCCTGCAGCAGCATCACACTGCACAGCATCCCGGGGTGCGAGGCCTCGACGCTGCGCGCGATGGCATCGAGCACCGCACGCAACGGCGCGCCGGTGGCGATGAGTTGCAAACTGCGTGTCTCGCGCTCCCGCGCCGCCTTTTGCGCTGAGATGTCCGTGTGCGTTCCTACCATGCGCAAGGGCGCTCCTTTTGCATCGCGCCGCGTCACCGTGCCGCGCGCGAGAATCCATTTCCATGAGCCGTCTTTGCATCTCATGCGGAATTCATTGAGGTAAGTCGGTGCCTTGCCGCTCAGGCATGTCTCAGCGATCTTCATCGCGCCGCGCAGATCATCGGGATGCACACGCTTTTTCCATTCCTTGAAATGATTGGGAATCTCGTCCTCGGAATAGCCGATCATCTCCTTCCACAATCTGGAAAAAATCACCTCGCCCGTCGGCACGTTCCAATCCCACACACCATCGCCCGCTCTCTCCAGCACATGCTTCCAGCTATCACCATCCTCGATCGGAAATAGTGCCGCGCTCTCTGGCGGCATGGCCTCTGCCATGTCACCCTTGCGCCGGATCGTTCTGGTGTTCGCAGTGCGTTTTTTCATGCGTGCTGTCATCCAGCTCCGCCCTTTATCCCGCATTCACAGCGGCTTGTCAGTCACAAAATTCGCCCGTTTCATAAACCCGCCCCAGGATGCTGATTCACGGCTCACATTCGTGAAAAATCTGCAATCCCAGCGCTGGATTCACTGTATCTCTCCTCCACCATGCCAGACAAAAAAGTGCTCATCATCATCGGCGATGCCACGGAGACCGTGGACACGCTCTATCCGTATTACCGTCTCATCGAGGGCGGTTTCAAACCCGTCATCGCCGCGCCAGAGAAGCGAAAATATCAAATGGTGCTCCATGAGGTGAAGCCCGGCTGGACGATCACGAAGGAGTGGGAAGGCTACAGCATCGACGCGGACATCACCTTCGCGGACATCAAGCCTGAGGAATACGCCGGCATCTTTTACAGCGGCGGTCGCGCGCCAGAGTACATCCGCGAGGACGCGGACCTCATCCGCATCACGAAATGGTTTTGGGAAAACAAAAAGCCCTGCGCCAGCGTGTGCCACGGAGTGGAGATCCCCGCGCGCGCCGGCATCGTGAAGGGCCTGCGCATGGCGACGGTGGCGAAGTGCAAGTTTGACCTCGAAATCTGCGGCGGCATCTACGTCAACGAACCCTGCGTCATCGACCAGCACATGTTCAGCGGACGGACGTATCACGACAGCGGTCATTTCATCGGGCCGTGGATCGCGGCGCTGGATGCCGAGGTGGAGAGAATGGCCGGCCTGGCAGGTTGAATGCGCGCACCTTCAGCGGTTAGAAGCCTGGCGCGGGCTATTGATTTTTGTCAGCGCGCGCTCGTTCTCGACGGCTTTTGTCCAGGCGGGCAGTTCGGGCGGGGGCAGGGCTGACGGGCTGCTTTTTATCAAACCGGCCCAGGACTTGATGCAGAGCCCGGCGGCGTAACCCAGCTCGCCGATATCAGCGCGGCCTGCCGGATCATGGTTGACCAGCTCCCACATTTGACGCGCGAGGGCGAGGGCGTCGTCGTGCCGGCCTTGATCGAGGCGGATGCGGAATAGCTCCTCCATGCCGTAGAGCTGGCCTTTGAAATTCGAGCTGTCGAGCTGGCGGAGCTTCAGGCACTCCTCAAAGAAACCGTAAGCCTCATCGAGATGGCGCGCGGCCTCGTGCGCCCGAGCTAGGCAGGTGAGCGCCTCGATGTGCTCGGCTTTGTTCCCTTGGTTGATGGCGCTGGCCCGCGCCTCCCTCGCGTGTTTGATCGCTTCATCGTGCAGCCCGGCGGCGCGCTCTGCATCCGACAGGCCACGGAGAAGCCCGCCGATCTCCGCGCGATGATCCTGCGCGGCATCACCCGTCGCCACAGCGCGCGCGAGTTCGAGTGCCTCACGCGCGTGCGCCACGGCTTGATCGTGCTGGCCGGCCTCGGATTCAAACTCGACGAGCTGCGCCATGATGGTTGTGACCTCGAATGGCTGCACGGACTTCGCGGCTTTGGCGCGGTCGAGCTTCCCGCGCAGGATGCGTGCTGCCTGCGCGTGATCACCTTTGGATTTCAGTGCAAAGAGCTGACGCCTTTCGATCTGCGCGAGCCGTTCCGCACCACCACCATCAGCCAAGGCACTGGCCCGACACTTCTCCAGCAGAGCCAGCGCCGCATCGATGTCTCCCGTGAACTCCAGCGCGGCTGCGCGTGTGATCTGGACGTCGTCCATGGCTTTGCGGCGGAGCTTTTGCTTCTCCGCCTCGACGAGGGCCTCCGTGGTGAAGGCCAGGGCGGCCGGGCCGTCGTCGAGCTTGATCGAGACGCGCCCCAGCTCGCGCATCACATCAAACCAGAACTTGCCGCCGCGGCCTCCATCGCGTTCGACACGGGCCTTGAGCGCCGCGAGCTGCGGCGGCGCGCTTGCCCGCGTCCCATGGTCCCCGATCCTTTTGAGGTACACCAGCTCAGCCTTGCGTGCCTCGGCGCTTTCATCGCCGTGTGATCTCGCGAGCACGCCGACACGCGTGCGCATCAGGTCGAGCGCCGTCTTCCACTCGCCGATGGTTGAATACAGACCGGCCAGGCGGTCGAGCAGATGATCGTGCAGCACGGGATCACTCTCCATCGAGCTGAGAGCCTTCACACTTCTGTCGAGCGAGAGCTTGAGCGCTTCAGGATTGCGGCCTTTGGTGATTTCCTCCGCGGCGTTGTCCAGCAGCGTGGTGACAAACGAGGCTGCCTGATGGGCACGAGCGGACTCGGCCTTGGCTGAAGCTTCCGCTGCAATGGCGCGCGCCGCCTGCGCCTCGGCGACTTTTTTCTCCTGCCGCGCCTCACGCGCCTGCCAGAGCGCGATGCCCGCGCCACAGATCAAGGCGAGCGCGCTGACGCTCACCGCGACGAAGGCCGCGCGATGCCTGCGTATCCACCGCGCGGCAATGTAGCCGGCCGCCGGCGGATGAGCGGACACGGGCTCGTGATCGAGAAAGCGCTGAAGGTCCGCCGCCAGCTCCGCCGCGCTGGAATAGCGGCGGCGCGGGTCTTTCTCCAGCGCGCGGAGCGTGACCCAGTCGAGATCTTTGGAGAAAGACAAATAGGACTCGAAGGATGGCGGCCCTGTTTGTCCTTCGAGTCTTCCCAGTCCTTTCGCTTTCAGCAAGGCTCTTCTGGAAGGAGCCACCGGCTGCACCTCGCGGATGATGCGCCGCATCTCGTGCTGTCCGCTCGAGGACAGCGTCTTTGCATCAAAGGGAGGCTGGCCGGTGAGCAGCTCGTACAGCAGCGCGCCGAGTGCGTACACATCGCTCCGTGTGTCCACGTCCATGCTCTCGTCGATCTGCTCGGGGGACATGTAGAGCGGCGTGCCGATGATCACATCGGCACGGGTGATCAGCGAGATGCTGGAGAGCCGCCGGGTGGCTATGGCCTTGGCCACGCCGAAGTCGATGATCTTCGGCACGGGCTGCCCGTCCACCTCGGTGACGAGGATGTTGGTGGGCTTGTGATCGCGATGGATGACACCTTTCTGGTGCGCGTGCTGCACACCCTGGCACACGGCTTTGAAAAGCAGCACGCGCTCCCGCAGCGGCATTTGTTTCTCCACGCAATACCGGGTGAGCGGCACGCCCTTGACCATCTCCATCACAAAAAAAGGCCGGCCATCCGGAGCCATGCCCGCATCGAGCATCGCGGCGATGTGCGGGTGCTCCATGGTGGCGAGCACCTGACGCTCCTGCCCAAAGCGTGCGAGCACTTCGCGGCTGTCCATCCCCAGCTTGATCATCTTCAGCGCGACCTCGCGGCGCACAGGCGCGGTCTGCTCCGCGCGCCACACGACTCCGAAGCCGCCCTCGCCCAGTTTATCCAGAAGCCGGTATGGGCCGATCTCATCACCGCTGCGCGCCACGACCGCCTCGCATGGCAGCAGCACATCCTGCAAGAGCGACGCAGCGACCGTGTCGGTGAGGGACTTTCCTGGCGGGGCTTCGGTGATCATTTCGGCGGAGGTTGCATTACACCGGAGCTAGGAAGAATGTGACAAAATAAAATTTTGCCGCTCGGCTTTCCATGTCAATAGACCTTACTGTTTTATCTGCGCCACCTGAATGCGATCCGACTTCACCACCACTTGCTGGACCCTCGTGCTCGACGCGGCGAGCACCTGCCCAGTCGAAAGCCGCCCGGCGCTCGAGGCATTGTGCAGGCAGTACTGGGAGCCGCTCTACGCTTATGCGCGCGGCTCGGGCATGACTCATCAGGACGCGCAGGACACCACCCAGTCGTTCTTCGAGCACCTTCTGGAGACGAATCTGGCCGGACGCGCCACGCCGAATCGCGGCCGTTTCCGCAGCTTCCTGCTCGGCGCGCTGCGCAATTTCATGCACGCGGAGCATCGCAACGCGACCACGCAAAAGCGCGGCGGAGATGCCGGGCCGCACCTCAGCATGAGCCAGCATCCCGACCTGGCCGATGAGATCATCACGAGCGAGACGCCCGAGGCCGCTTACGAGCGCAAATGGGCGCACACGGTCGTCAATATCGCGCTCGACAAACTAGCGACAGAGCAGGCCGCGACGGGAACCGCCGCTCGCTTTGCCGCGCTGCGCCCTCTGCTGCTCGATCCAGCCCGGGGCACTAACGCGCAGGCTGATCTTTCCGCGCGTCTCGGCATGACCGATGGCTCCATCCGCACCGCCATGAGCAGGCTGCGGGCACGCTTCCGCGACATCGTCCGCAAAGAAGTCTCGCGCCTCGTCGCCGATCCCGCCGAGATCGACGACGAAATCGCCCACCTGCTGCGCGCGCTGCGTTAAGAAAGAGACGTGCCCCAGGCGGACGGTGGCTTCTTGTGCTTCCTCACGTCGGCTCCTTCCAAGGAAGAATGCGCCTGCCGCGACTTGGTCATGCTCATTCACCGAACTTCGTCCGCAGCCGCAGCGCACGCTCCAGGATGCGCATGTACTGTCGCGCCGGGATCTCGTGACCGCCGAACATCGAGAGATGCCGCGTCGTCCATTGCGTGTCGTGCAAAATGAACCCGCGCTCTTTGAGCCGCTGCTGCAATGCGACAAGCGCCACTTTCGACGCCTGTGTCTCGCGACTGAACATGCTCTCGCCAAAAAACGCGCCGCCAATGGCCACGCCGTACACACCGCCGACGAGACGCCCCTCGCGCCACACCTCCGCGCTGTGCGCGTAGCCGAGATTGTGCAGTTCGTTGTAGCTCGCGTGGATGGTGTCCGTGATCCACGTCTCCTCGCGATCCGCGCAGCCGCGCATCACATCGGCGAAGGCCGTGTCCCATCTGATCTCGAAGGGATGATCCTTTAAATAGCGCTCGAAGCGGCGCGGAATATGAAAATCCGTGATCGGCAAAATGCCGCGCCATTCCGGGCGATACCAACTGATGGTGCCGTCCTCCATGCCCATGGGGAACAGTCCTTGGCTGTACGCGTTCAGCAGCACTCCTGGCTCGATCAATGACATGCGCTCTAGCATTAGCATCGGTGTTTCCTCTTTCCAGCACGACGATGACAGCTACACTCCGCGCCCACGATTTTTTCTCCGCCATGCGACGCGCCATCTATCCCGGCAGCTTTGATCCCATCACCAACGGCCATCTCGACGTGCTCCAGCGCACCGTCGGCATCTTCGACGAAGTCATCGTCGCCGTCGCCCGTGACAATTCCAAGCAAAGCCTCTTCTCCCTCGAAGAACGCGTCACCCTCATCCGCGCCGCGACGAAGAAAATCAAACACGTCCAGGTGCTGCCATTTGAGGGCCTGCTCATCGACTTCGCAGCCGAGCAAAAAGCCGCCGCCGTCGTGCGCGGCCTGCGCGCCGTGAGCGACTTCGAGTTCGAGTTCCAGCTCGCACTCATGAACCGCAAGCTCTCCCCCTCGCTCGAAACCGTCTTCCTCATGCCGCGCGAAGAGCTGACCTACATCTCCTCCCGCCTCGTCAAAGAAATCGCCCGCCTCGGCGGCGACATCGGCCTTTTTGTCCCCCCCAACGTATCCAAGGCACTGCGCACGAAATTGGGCGTCGAGAAAAAACGCTTGAAGCCCTGACTCGCTCCGCACTGAGCACTGAGCACTAAGCACTGAGCACTTCCGACCAAACCGCCATGCCCGCCACCTTCCAGATCGACATCCGCTCCCTCCCCGCCGATGGCAAGCACATCGAAGGGAAACTCCCGCCCGCGTTCTTCGGACTGACGGAGAAAGACGAAGTAAAGCCCATCTCGCCGCTCGAGTACTGCCTCGACATCGAGAATGACGACGGGGACATCATCGTCACCGGCAGCCTCGCCGCCACCTTCAGCCTCGAGTGCGGGCGCTGCACGGAGCGCTTTGAGCACCGGCTCGCGCTCGACGAGTACCTTCTGGAAACCGAGTTGGAAAACACTCAGACGATGGACTTGACGGACGCAATCCGGGAAGACATACTCCTGGCCCTTCCGAGCCACCCGCGCTGCGAAGACGGCAACGTCACTCCTCGCGCATGTCCAGCCGAGGGCAGGTTCGATCATCACGAGTCCCTGCCCGAAGCGCCAGCGGACAAAGGTGTCTGGGACGCTCTCGACAAATTGAAATCTTAGCACCCACCTCTCATGGCCAATCCCAAGCGCAGACAATCCAAAAGCCGCCAGAAAATGCGTCGCGGCGCAACCCGCTGGAAAGCACCGACCCTCAAGTCGTGCCCCGAATGCGGCACCACCATCCCCGGCCACGTCGCCTGCCCCTCGTGCGGCTACTACAAAGGCCGCCAGGTGCTCACCATCGCCGTCCCCGCCGAGTAACCCTCGCGCACCCCGACTTTTTCGATCACGTCCCCGTCGAGCCTCACCGCCGGCGGGGATTTGGTTTTTTAGAAATGTGCGCGTCGGCATCTCTGTGGTTCTCTGATCCATTGAGATATTCTGATTCAGTGTGCGGCGGCGTGATGGGCTTGGTCCAGCAGGTTGAAGTGTTCAGGAGCCGCGCCTGAGATCTTGACCCGACCGAGGCCAAGTGGCAATTTCCCAAACTTGTTACCCGCCATGACGATCACCTTGCCAGCCGAACAGGACAGCATCCTCGCCCGCCTCGTTGCATTGGGCCATTTCTCCTCTCCCGATGAAGCCGTGACCGAAGCTGTGAGGCGATTGGAGAAGGAAGAAGCCCAAGATTACCTGAATCCCAAGCCGCTCACCGACGAGGAAGCTGCTCAGGTTTATGCTTCTGACGCGGAGTGGGAGAAAGTGGAACTCTCACTCGCTGGCCGAGCTAGGCCCGAGGTATGAACCAATGGGAGATCAGGAGCTATGCTTTCCCTGGTGCTGGCGAGCATCCGGCAGCGATCGTTTCTCATCCACTTCGAGCGGAACGAAAAGAAACTGTCGAAGTGCTCCTCTGTACCACACTGCGCGCGGGTCACCATCCCGGTGCTCATGAAGTCATCCTCAACGGCGCGGACGGCCTGGATTGGAGCACGCTCTGTCGTTGTGAGTTGATCTATTCGATCCCGCGAAACGATCTCACAGCCTTGCGGGGTACAGTGTCGATGGCACGGCGGCGAGACATCATTCGCAAGATCATCGCCTGTCACGGTTGGGTGTGAGTGATTGCGGTTTGAATTCCCGCTCATCCCGGCTACATCCACCTCCCCTCTCCACGAATGAAGATCGCTTTAGATGTCATGGGCGGCGACCACGCCCCACAGAATCCTGTGGGCGGCGTCAAGCTCGCCCTCCCCGAGCTGCCGCAGATGGAGAAGCTCTACCTCGTCGGCATCCCCGAGGTCATTCAAAAGGAACTCGACAAACAAAACGTCTCCGACCCGCGACTCGAGATCATCGCAGCCAGCCAGATCGTCGAGATGTGCGACTCCGGCCTCGACGCCGTGCGGCGCAAGAAAGACAGCTCCATCAGCCGCGCCGTTGATTTGGTGAAGGAGGGCAGAGCCGACGCCGTCGTCTCCGCCGGCCACACCGGCGCCGCCGTCACTGCCTCGCTTATTAAAATGCGCACACTCCCCGGAGTCGAGCGCCCCGCCATCGCCTCCGTCATGCCCTCGATGACGAAGCACTGGGTGCTCATCGACGCCGGCGCAAATCCCGACAGCGAGCCGCAGCATCTCGTGCAAAACGCCATCATGGGCGCTGCCTACGCGCAGCATGTCCTCGGTCGCCACGCCCCGAAAGTCGGCCTCATGTCGAATGGCACCGAGGAAGACAAAGGCAACGCGCTGTGCAAAGAAGCCAGCAAGCTGCTGCGAGCCACCACCGGCATCCACTTCCTCGGCAACGTCGAAGGCCACGACATCTGGGAAGACCCGCCAGATGTCGTCGTCTGCGACGGCTTCACTGGAAACATTCTTTTGAAAACCAGCGAAGCATTGGCGCACGCCATCTTCGGCATGGTGAAACAAGAAATCATGCGCAGCGCCCGCACCAAGCTCGGCGGCATCCTCGCCAAACCCGCGTTCAAACGCGTCCACCAGAAAACCAACGCCGACGAATACGGCGGCATGCCCCTTCTCGGACTCAACGGCATCACCATCATCTCCCACGGCGGCGCCTCGCCCTACGCGATGAAGAACGCCCTGCGCATGGCCTGCGAGACGATTTCTCATCGCGTGAATCCTCACATTGAGGAAGCGGTTAGGAAACACAGAGGGATAGAAAGTTAGAGGATTAGAGCCTTAGAGATGTAGAGCCTTAGCCTGAACTACGGATGAACGAGAGTTATGACAGCAGGGAGATCAGGTCAGCGAAGGATTTGATCGTGTATCAGAAGGCATATGCGCTGGCTTTGCGGGTGTTTGAGGTCAGCAGCAAATTTCCGAGTGAGGAAAAGTTTGCTCTCACTTCGCAGATTCGGAGATCATCGCGCTCCGTCTGCATGAACCTGCGCGAAGCCTGGGCCAAACGCCGTTACGAGGCGCACTTCATTTCCAAACTCACCGACTGCTCAGGCGAAAACGCCGAAACCGACACCAGCCTCGATTTCGCCAAAGATCACGCCTACATCCTCACTCAAATCCACGCCGAACTCGTCTCCCTATACGACGAAGTCGGCCGAATGCTAAGCTCCATGATCCGCAGCCCCGAAAAGTTCCTCCTCCGAAGCTAAGGCTCTAAAGCTCTAATCCTCTAACTCTCTCCCTCCTTGAACTCACCCAAACCCAGCATCTGCAACTGCAGCATCATCGGAACCGGCAGTTACGTCCCGGAGAAAATCCTCACCAACGATGATCTCTCCAAGATCGTCGATACCACGGACGAGTGGATCACAACACGCACCGGCATCAGAGAGCGCCGCATCGCCGCTGAAGGACAGGCCACCAGCGACATGGCATCCGAGGCCGCTCGCCGCGCCATGGCCGCCGCTGGCGTGAAACCCGAGGAGATCGACCTCATCATCGTCGCCACCGTCACGCCCGACATGTTTTTCCCCTCCACCGCCTGTCTCGTGCAAAAGAAAATCGAAGCGTGGAACGCCGTGTGCTTCGACATCTCAGCCGCGTGCTCCGGTTTTCTTTACGCCCTGCAAACCGCCCGCCACTACATCAACAGCGGCAACCGCAGAACCGCACTCGTCATCGGTGCCGAGAAACTCACCAGCCTCATCAACTGGAAAGACCGCAACACCTGCGTGCTCTTCGGCGATGGCGCCGGTGCCGTCGTCGTGCGCCGCGCGGATGATGGCGACACCACCGCGCCTGGCCGAATTCTCTCCTCCGTCATGGGCAGCGACGGCTCGCTCACCGATCTGCTCAAAGTCCCCGGCGGCGGCAGCGCGCAGCCCGTCACGCCCGACAACGTCGATCAACGCCTCAACACCATCCACATGGAAGGCCGCGAGACATTCAAACACGCCGTCACCCGCATGTGCCAGGCCAGCGACCAGGCGCTCAAGCTCGCCGGCCTCACCGCCGCCGACATTGCCATGGTCATCCCCCATCAGGCCAATCTGCGCATCATCTCCGCCATCGCCGACCGCCTCGGCGTGCCCGAATCCAAGACCTACATCAACCTCGACAAATACGGCAACACCAGCGCCGCCACCATCCCCGTCGCCCTCGACGAAGCCAACCGCGCCGGCGCGATCAAGCGCGGCGACGTCGTGCTCCTCGTCGCATTCGGCGGCGGCTTCACCTGGGCCAGCACCGTGCTGGTGTGGTGATCGTGCTTTGACGGTTTGCGGATTACTTTTGGCAATCCCGATTCACTTGGCTACGATGCGCGCGCTTTGAACACCGCTCCTCTGAACGAACCCGACTCACCCTTTGATCTCGCGCTGCGCCCGGCGGATTTCGCGGAGTTTCACGGACAGACCAAGGTGAAGGAACAATTGCTCGTTATGATCGAGGCCGCAAAGCTGCGTGGCGAGCCGCTGGATCACGTGCTGCTGTGCGGGCCGCCCGGCCTGGGCAAAACCACGCTTGCCAATCTCATCGCCAGCGCCGTGGGATCAAAGCTGCACTCTACCAGCGGCCCGCAGATCGAGCGCGCGGGCGATCTCGCCGGCATCCTCACCAACCTCCAGGAGCGCGACATTCTTTTCATCGACGAAATCCACCGGCTGCATCCCAGCATCGAGGAGTACTTATATCCGGCCATCGAGGACTTCCGCCTCGACATCATCATCGACCAAGGCCCCAAGGCGCGCACCATCCGCATCGACCTGCCGCCCTTCACGCTCGTCGGCGCGACGACGCGCGCCGGGATGCTCACCGCGCCCATGCGCTCGCGCTTCGGCATTCCGAACCGGCTCGACTACTACACAACCGATGAAATCCGCCACATCCTGCTGCGCTCCGCACGACTGCTAAATGTGGCCATGGACGAGCCAGGCGCGGTGGAGATCGCTCGCAGATCGCGTGGCACACCGCGCATCGCGAATCATCTGCTGCGCTGGGTGCGCGACTTCGCGCAGGTGAAATCGAGCGGCGCGATCACAGGCGATGTGGCATCGCAGGCGCTGACGATGCGCGACATCGACGAGAGCGGACTCGATGAAATGGACAAGCGCATCCTGGAGGCCATCGTGGGCAAATTCGACGGCGGGCCTGTCGGCCTGAACTCAGTTGCCGTCGCCGTGGGCGAGGACTCCTCCACGCTGGAGGATGTGCATGAGCCGTATCTAGTGATGCAGGGATATTTGAAACGCACCCCTCGCGGCCGCGTCGCCATGGCAGCCGCCTATCGCAAGCTCGGCCTGCCCCCACCCATCAGCGCGCAGCAGGATTTGTTTTGATGCTGCGAGGCAGGGGTGACCCCGTTCCCCGGAAACAACTTTTGTCATTTGCTCCAAAGACCAACACCCTCTTCGACGCTCATGCCGTTCGCGACGCACCCTCAGCGGGCTTCCCTTTCGCACCATTCGATCATCCTCGTGCAAAGCAGCGCCCGGCTCTCGTCGCGATCGTCCTGGGCCAGATAATCGGTGTAGTAGGTGGGTTGCGACCCGCGATAGTAATCGCGAATCAGGGCTTTGAGTTCCGGGGTAAAGGATTCCAGCGTCTCAGTGATGTCCTCGGGACCTCCCAGTGCCTCCAGGACCTGCCACCACATTTCGGCGGGACAAATCAGGTCGGGATAAAAGACGGTCATAATCCGCCGCACCCGCGCTTCAGGATCACGTTCGGAATCAGGTTTTGTGCTCATGGATGAAGAGATGGCTCGCGTATATGGTAAGACGGAAAAGAGGTCACCACCTTTGTGAAAAATGCAAGGCGCTGCACTTCACAGAGACGTGGCAATTCGCCGACGACTCGGATCAGGCGGCGGCGAGAGGGAAGCGTCGGTGTCACGACAGATGCCATACGAGCCGGTGCCTGCATCCGTTTTGTTGAACGACGTTCGTTGTGGGTCAACGAGCCTCATACGCCGCTGAATTTGGATCGTCGGGATCGCCGCCAAATAGCTCGGAATGACCGTTGCGGGAGAACCAGACTCCGTAAAGGTGTCGAGGCTGTCCCTGGTAAATCCACTCGAACGCCCAAGGCTGGCTGCCGGCCTTGGTTTCGCGTGGGCCGGAGAGGAGCTTTGGATCGCGGCCGCTCCTGATGCAAGCCTCCGTAACCCTTCGCAGTGCGCGTGCCTGTGCGTAGTCGCGAGACCAGAGGTAAGCCTGAAACTCCGAACCGGCAATGAGCGCGATGATGAGAACGGCGATCCGTCTGCCACGGTCGCGACTGGTCCAAGACAGAAATAATTGTAAAGGCCGTCTCAAGAGATTCAGTGCGTTGATCAATCATTTTGCAACGTGCGCGTAGAGTCGTCAACGTTTCGGATCAGGCGACGGCTGCATCCATGTTCGTTCGCCCTTGGTAGTTCTGTAGTAGTGTGTCATGGCGCAGTAGTCTTGCGGGCCAGCCAGCTCTGATACTCGTCCCAGTCGTCACGAATAGCCTGCTGCTCAGTCTTCGGGTCTCGACTGTTCGACCACGCAAGATCAGAGTAGCGACTATACTCGGCAGGACTCAGGACGTCTCGATAATCCGAAGAAGCCGTCTCCGTGTGCTGCTTCAATCTGTCCAAATCACCATTGGCGAGTTTCAGGATGGCTAGATGAACTCTGGCTGTCTCCCGCTGCCAATCCTTCGTGCCGTAGCGGCTCAAGATGGCCTGCACTTCTGCGATCCGCTCATCCCCAAAATCTCGCCGGATGATCCGACGCACGTCATTGGTTGTGACACTTGGTGTGGGCTGAGTCGTCATAGTTTCGTTGCTCGTCGGGGGCGAACTGTCTGAACGGCCCCCTCAAGCACAGCCAAGGCACAGATAACAGTGAGAGAACGCAATAACGGAGGCATAGCGAGAGCAACTCGTTGGTTAGGCGAACGCTTCGGATCAGGCGACGGCGAGCGGGAAGCGTCGGTGACACGACAGATGGCATACGAGCCGTTGCCTGCATCCGTTTCGCCTTTGGTTGCTGGTGGATTCATTGAGTCGAACGGTTCTCAGGGTCAACAGTGGATCACGACTCCCGCTGCGAGATGATTCGGGTAGCGGCTCAAGATGTCCTGATACTGCTTCTTCCAGGCCGCCTCGGCAATCTCGTTCTCAGGGCATGGATGTCGAACCATGCTCCATCCGTGATCAGCTGGGTCATACCAAACGAGTTCTGGCGTGACAACTCCGCACCACTCATCTGAAGTAGTGAGCCTGCTCACCAAACCAAGGTTCCCGGCGAGATCGTCGTCGAGTCCCGAGAACGTCAATGCAATGTCTGCCTGCCTGATCGATGGTTCAGGATAATACCAGTAATCCCAGTGATGGCCCCGAATCGATTCAATATCGTCCTCATCAAGTCGAAAATGCTCAAGCGCAGCCTTCAAGTCGGACTCCGGATCGTTGCAATCTTTCGGCAAGATGACGAGAAGTGGCGACTTCATGGGTTAGGCCAACGATTCGGATCAGGCGACGGCGAGCGGGAGGCCTCGGTGACACGACAGATGCCATTCGAGCCGTTGCCTGCATACGTTTTGTTGAATGTTGCGGTCATCGGGTGTCAGACGACAGGCGGCCGGTTCGGGACAGTGTAAGGAAAGACGGCTGAGGCATGGAGCCTTGAAAGTAGCGCGTCTGAACCGTTGGAGTGCTTGAACTCCAGTTCGGACGTAGTGATGCCGATACAGAGGAGCAATCCGCAGTGCTTTCCTTCGAGGGTGAAGCGGGTTGGTGCAGAACCGGGATGCGTAAAGAGAAGAGCTCGCAAAGTCGCATCGCCGAGAAACGTCCCAATGTCAATAGACTCACCTGGCTCCAAGACAGACTCAAGTGTCTGTTGTGCGAGTCTGGAGATTAGGTCTGGTGCGGCAGCAATCTCGGTTCGTGTGCAAACCATCAATTCGTAGTTGCCGAGGCTGCTGGGTAGCTGTCCTGCACCCTCGCCAGTGAGGTCAGCAGTGACGTAGGTGAAGCCGGGCACGTAACTCGGAAACGAAACGACATCGGCAGGGCCACCCATGAACATCGGGATGGCAGCGTGATAAACCGTGTCGCCGGCGTCGCCAAGAATCGGCTTGAGGGCGGCTAAGCGAGCGTCCCAGATGCGCTGCCAGCTATCGTCTTCGGGTGTTTGTTCGGTTGGCATGAGTTCGGATTGCAGGATTCGCGTAGCGACGCCTAACGCTTCGGATCAGGCGACGGCGAGCGGGAAGCGTCGGTGACACGACAGATGCCATGCGAGCCGCTGCCTGCATCCGTTTTGTTCAACTTTGGTTGGTCCTGAGGATGGCTCATGTTGCGGGTTACCGAGGGCTGGGAAGCTCCAAGTGGGACTTGCTGGAATCAAGCTTCCAAAGGTCTGGCAGTTCTTTCACCTTGGAGAAGGCGGGTGGAAGCGGCAGTATTTTGGTGAGCAATTGCATGAGTTCACTCGTGTCCAAAACACGAAGCTCCCCGTTTGCGGCACACCAGGTCATGCACAGCGCGCAAACGCTGACATAGCTTATCGGCTGTCCGGCCTCATAGCGGACAATCACATATGCCGGAGCGTGTCCACAAGCCGGAACAGCAGTCGAAGTGGTCAAAGCCGAGGACAGAACAGTCTTCAACTTGGCAGACTCCTCGATGCTGAGATAGACCGAACCCATGACATCGGACTTCTTTCTCTCATAGCCCACGGCAATCGTGTCTTTGGTCCTCGTAACCAAACGAGGATCAATCTGCACTATCCGATAGTAGGTGGCCAACACGGCGGCCTTATCTCCCGCATGAGCGAGGACAGCGGCATGAAGGCCCGTTGCCGAAATCACAAAGGCTCTACGTTTCATCGGGTTGATTCAGGATGTTGAGCGAACGCTTCGGATCAGGCGACGGCGAGCGGGAAGCGTCGATGACACGACAGATGCCATACGAGCCGTTGCTTGCATCCGTTTTGTACGCTGTAGGGTTGGTCATTGGCTGCGGTTTTGCTTGGTCAGGATGCGGCTTTCGCATTGTTACCCTCTGTGGTTCACGATAAAGGACCATTGATTTCGCGCCGGAATCGGAGCTGATGGATCATCCAGATACTCAGCCAAAGCGGTCGCGTTTCTGCGTATCCCAGTATCTCCGCTCTGTCGAAGTCCCGCAATACTCCGAGCGATGATGGCGGCTTGCCCCTTCCCTCGCGTGAGGACAATGGCATTAGCATTCGTTAGCTTTGCATCACCCAGAAACAATAATGGATTGGTGTCCACGACGATCTGTATCTTCAAGCATTCTGGTAAGCGATAATGGACCTCCACCACAATCCGAGAACCGAGTTCATAGAGCGGTTCGACTCCGACAATTTCGACGACGAATGGTTTGTGCTGCGCGACGGCTTCTTCCATTGCCACCACGGCGCGCTTGGGACTCATGATGCATGATGCCAACAGGGTTGCGGCAAGGGCCATCACCTTGAGTCTTTGGCGAGTGTGCATCACTGGGGCGAACGTTTCGGATCAGGCGACGGCGAGCGGGAAGCG
>JANPIW010000822.1:0-14759 GCA_031425215.1 Verrucomicrobiaceae bacterium | reverse complement strand
GAGGGCAGGCCGACCTCGACGTGCTGGAGCTTGCCGATGAGTCCGTTGCGCACCATCTCGGCGGCCATGCGGAATTGTGAGAGCGAGCGCTGCCAGCTCCCGGTCTGCCAGATGACGTTGTGCTCTTTCACGGCGCGCACGATGGCCTGCTGCTCGGCGATGGTGCGGGCGAGCGGTTTCTCGCCGTAGATGTCCTTTTTGTTTTTCGCGGCCTCGATGGAAATGAGCCCGTGCCAGGTGTCGGGCACGGCGAGCATGACGGCGTCGATGTCCTTGCGTGCCATCAGCTCGCGGTAGTCGTGGTAGGGCTTGCAGTCTTTGTTGGCGTATTTCGCGTTGATGGCGTTCACCGCGCTTTCGAGATGCTTCTTGTCCACATCACACGCGGCCACGAACTGGCAGTCGGCCTCGTTCATGAAAGCGTTGGTGTTGCCCGGCCCCTGCATCCCCCAGCCGACGGCGGCCATGACGATTTTTTTCGACGGTGCATTCTGACCGAAGACGGAAGCCGGAACGATGGTGGGAAAACCGATGGCTGCCGCGGTGCCTTTGATGAACTGACGACGTGAGGCGAATGGGATGCGTTTCATGGGATGGATGATTGGTGGAGCGCGGTTTTAATCAAAGCGCGGCGGAATGTCCAGCTTTCTCTCGCAGCAGTCAGTAGCCCATCGCGCGCCCGACCTGGAACACGAGCAGAGCTGCGAGGTATGCGGTGGTGGTCATGTAGGCGAACTGGAAGATGGGCCATTTCCATCCACCTGTCTCGCGGCGCACGATGGCGATGGTGCTCATGCACTGCATGGCGAAGACATAGAAGACCATGAGGCTAAGACAGACGAGCGGTGTATAGACCGCGCCACCCTCGGGCCAGCGCTCTCCGCGTATGTGGTCGCGCAGCGGTTTGATGTCCTCGTCGTCCGCGGACTCGACGGCGTAGATGACGCCCATGGTGGAATTGAAAACCTCGCGCGCGGCGAAGGATGCGATGAGGCCGATGCCGATCTTCCAATCGTAACCGAGGGGTTTGATGAGCGGCTCGATGAGATGTCCGGCGCGGCCCGCGATGCTGTTTTCGAGCTGCACGGAGGGATCGGGGGAGTCACTCTTTGGATAAGTGGATGCGGCCCAGATGAGGATGGAGATGCCGAGGATGACGGTGCCTGCGCGGGTAAGGAAGAGGCGCACGCGCTCCCACATGTGCAGGGCGACTGTTTTGAAGGACGGCATTTTATAAGAAGGCATCTCCAAAATCATGGGCGAGCTGGCACCGCGCATGATGGTGCGATTGAAGAGCCATGCAAAACAGAACGCGCCGCCGATGCCGAGGGCGTACATGGCGAGCATGAGGCCGACTTTGGTGAAGACTGGCACCTCGCTGGACGGGATCATGGCGGCGATGAGCAGTGTATACACCGGCAGGCGCGCGGAGCAGCTCGCGAGCGGGGCGACGAGGATGGTGATGAGGCGGTCCTTTGGGCTGTCGATGGTGCGCGTGGCCATGATGGCGGGCACGGCGCAGGCGTGGCTGCTGAGCAGGGGCAGGAAGGATTTGCCGTTGAGGCCGACCTTGCTCATGAGCCAGTCCATGATGAAGGCGATGCGTGCCATGTAACCGGTGTCCTCCATGAGGCCGATGAAGAAAAACAGGATCATGATCTGCGGCAGGAAGACGACGACGCCTCCGATGCCGGCGATGACGCCCGTGACGATGAGGTCGCGCAGATCTCCGGCGGGCATCTTGGATTCGACCAGTGTGCCCATCCACGCGAACGCGTCCTCGATCCACCCCATCGGCCCTTCGGCGATGCTGAACACGAGATAAAACAGCGCGGCCATCACGGCGAGCATGGTGGCGAAGCCCCACACGGGATGGAGGAAGAAGCGGTCGAGTTTGTCAGTCGTGGTGACGACGGCAGCCTCGGGACGGCGCAGCACTTCACGGCATAAAGCCTCGACGGCACCGTAGCGGTCGCTCACGAGGCGGTCTTCCCATCCGGGAAAGCTCGACTCCATCTCGCCGCGCATTTTTTTGATCAGATCAAAGTGCGCCGCGTCGATGCCGGTGTGCGAGGGGTCGTGATCGGAGAGCAGGTAGAGCGGCGTGAGGACGGAGGCCTTTGCGTGGACGGAGCCGCCTTGTTTCAAAGTGGAAAGGTCGTGCGCGAGGCGTGTCTGCACCTCGTCGGGGATGGGCGCGTCCACCCAGCGCGCGGTGGGGATGTCATCGCGGCTCATGGCGATCTTGAGTTCGATGAGGCCCTTGCCCGTGGTGGCGGTCATGGGGATGACGGGCACACCGAGACGCTGCGAGAGGGCGTCCACGTCGATGCGCCAGAGCTTGTCCTCGGCCACGTCGATCATGTTGAGCACGAGGATGGTGGGCAGGCGCAGCTCGAGCACCTGCGTGACGAGGTAGAGATTTCGCTCGAAATTTGAAGCGTCCACGACGCAGATGATGCGGTCCGGCCGCGCCGTGCCGCTGCGCCGGCCCAGGAGCACATCGCGCAGCACCGCTTCATCTGGCGAGCGTGCGTTGAGCGAGTATGCGCCTGGCAAATCAATGATCTGCATCCGGCGGCCATGCTGGGAGAAACACTCGCCGACTTTTTTTTCCACGGTCACGCCGGGGTAGTTCGCGACCTTTTGCCGCATCCCAGTCAGCGCGTTGAAGACAGTGGTCTTGCCGCAATTAGGATTGCCCACGAGCGCGTAGAGCAGCGGCATCTTGCCGGCATCGGAGGCTGGCTTTGCGCCACCAGGTTCTTTTTCCAAAAGGGCGCTCATGTCCAGGTGAGGGTGCTGATCTCGATGAAGGATGCGTCGCGGTTCCGCATGGCGATGAGGGAGCCGCGCACGGAAATCTCGATCGGCTCACCGAGCGGCGCGCGCCTCACGAGCTTCACCTGGGTGCCGGGCACGAGTCCCAACTCGCGCAGACGCGTGAGCGCCGGGATGCCTGATGGAATCGCCTCTATAATAGCCGTCGCCCCTTCAGGCAGTTCGGAGAGCTTGGCATGAGATGGCATCGGTGGAGCAGGGAAGAGGAATGGCTGAGATCGTGTCGCAACAAAGAACGCATCTCTAGTTCCCGTCATTGCGGAATTCAAACCGAGATTGGCCGACGTTTGAAATTTGTGCGCCGGCATTCTAGGCATCAGCGCTGATGACGCGGAGTTCTCACTTCCCGGTCACGCCGCCGACCTCGAAGCCTTCCGCCTCGAGCACTGTGCGAATTTTGGCGACCTGATCACCCTGAATCTCGATGCGCTTGTCCTTCACCGTCCCGCCGCAGCCGCAGGCCGAGCGGACGCGCTTGGCGATGGTCTCGATCACCGTGACGGGCAGATGGGAGGCGAAATCCTTGATGACGATCACCGTTTTGCCGCCGCGATGCGCCGTCTCGCGTTGCAGCACGACGCTGCCCATCTTCCAGAGACGCTGGGGTGATTTCGTGTCAGGTGTTTGTTTCATATGTGGTCGTGCTCGGAAGAATAAACTCTAGCAAGTTCACTTTGTCCCGTGTGAGATCAAGATGCGCTGCTCTCTTTAAACTTATGCCAGAAACCCTCGACATCGAAATCTTCCTCGACCGCGCCCGCCGCGTTCCTGTCGTCGATGTGCGTTCGCCAGCAGAGATTGCGCAAGGGCACATTCCCGGCGCGATCCATGTGCCGTTGTTCTCCGATGGGGAGCGCGCGGAGATCGGCACGATCTATGTGCGGCAGGGACGCCAGGCAGCGGTGATGCTTGGCCTGGCGTGCGTCGGGCCAAAGCTCGCGGAACTCGGCGCGCGACTCGCGTCACTGGCCGACGGCGCGGGCGGCGAGCTTTTGATCCACTGCTGGCGTGGAGGGATGCGCAGCGCGAGCATGGCCTGGCTGGCGGAAATGGTGGGCTGCCGTGTGGCGACGCTCATCGGAGGTTACAAAAGTTTTCGCCGGTGGAGCATCGACACGGTGGGACACGGGCGGCAGATCAACGTGGTGGCAGGATTGACCGGCACGGGCAAGACGAGCATCATTCAAGCGCTGGCGGCGCGCGGCGAGAATGTCATCGACCTGGAAAGACTCGCGCACCACAAAGGCAGCGCGTTTGGCGATCTGGGTGAGGAGACGCAGCCGACGCAGGAGCAATTTGAGAATGAGCTGGCCCTGGTGTGGCGAGACACGCACGCGGACGCGCCGGTATGGATGGAGGATGAGAGTCGCAACATTGGCAAATGCACTCTGCCTGACGCGCTCTGGAAAGCAAAGCAGGCGGGCTGCTTCCATGTGATGGAACTGCCGGATGATGAGCGGCTGCTGCACTTGTGCGAGATTTACAGCAGCCATCCTCCAGAGGCGCTGGCAGCGCGCATCGAGCGCATCCGCAAACGACTCGGTGCTGAGCGCGCGTCTGCCGCGATCGATGCGGTGCTCGCTGGTGACTCCAAAACTGCGTGCAAGCTCGTGCTCGCCTATTATGACCGCAGCTATCGCGAGGCAGTCGAGAAAGTCCCGCCCGACCGCCTGCGCCGTTTTTCCTTCGACCACCTCGATCTAGCCGCTATCGCAGAATCACTCTGCACTGCCGCATAACCCATCACTCCTCACATGACCTACAAGCTCACTCAATTCAGCTCCGGCGCCGGATGCGGCTGCAAAATCGCGCCGCGCGTGCTCGACGAAATCCTCGCCTTCTCCGACACCGCAAAATCCGATCCGCGCCTGCTGGTGGGAAATGAAAACCGTGATGATGCCGCCGCATGGCTGCTCGATGACGGCAACGTGCTGCTCTCCACCACGGATTTCTTCATGCCCATCGTCGATGACCCGTTCGACTTTGGCCGCATCGCCTCCGCCAATGCGATCAGCGACGTGTATGCGATGGGCGGTCGCCCGATCCTCGCGCTCGCCGTCCTCGGCTGGCCGCTCGACAAACTGCCAGCCGAGGTCGCGCGCGAAGTCATCGCCGGTGCGCGCGCCATTTGCGCAGAGGCTGGCATCATGCTTGCAGGGGGTCACAGCATCGACAGCCCGGAGCCGATTTTTGGTCTCGCCGTGAACGGCCTCGTCGCGCGCGACAAACTCAAAACCAACGGCGGCGCCAAAGCCGGTGATCTGCTCTTCCTCACCAAACCACTCGGCGTCGGCATCCTCGCCACCGCCGGGAAAAAAGGAAAACTCAAGCCCGAGGACATCGGCAAAGCCGCCGCCTCGATGGTGAAGCTCAACCGCATTGGCGCTGAGCTTGCATCCATCACCGGCGTCCACGCTCTCACCGATGTCACCGGCTTCGCGCTGCTCGGCCACCTCGGAGAAATGTGCGCCGCCAGCAACGTGCGCGCCGAGATCGACTTCTCCGCCGTGCCGCTCATCACCGATCTCGATTATTATCTCGCCGAAAACCTCAGCCCCGGCGGCGCGCGGCGGAACTGGGAGAGCTACGGCCATCACGTCCATCTCACGACCGACCGCCAGCGCATGATCCTCTCCGATCCCCAGACGAGCGGCGGCCTCCTCATCGCCGTCGATCCGGCAGCGGCGTCCGAGGTGGCCTCACTGATGATCGCGCACGGAATGCAAGAGTTCACACGACAGATCGGCAGGCTGCACATCGCCACCGCCGGTCAGTTGCGCATTGTCGTTCGATCATGAGTCAAGCACCAGAGCAGCGCTTCTCCAATCGCGTGGAGAACTATGTGCGCTACCGACCGCGCTATCCGCAGCAGTTCATCGACATGCTGCGCCGCGCGGCGGGCCTGTCCTCCTCATCCGTGATCGCCGATGTCGGCTCCGGCACCGGCATTTCGTCGGAGCTATTTTTGCAGGCCGGCTGCACCGTGCATGGCGTGGAGCCGAATCGCGCGATGCGCCAAAGCGCGGAACGATTGCTCGCTTCGCACCCAACCTTCCGCAGCGTGAACGGCACCGCGCAGGCGACGACTCTGCCGGATCAAAGCGTGGACTTCATCATCGCGGCGCAGGCGTTTCACTGGTTCAACACTCCGGAGACGCGCGCTGAGTTCAGCCGCATCCTGAAGCCCGGCGGCCATGTCGTGCTCATCTGGAACGAGCGCAAACGCGACGCCACTCCCTTCCTCCGCGACTACGAGGCGCTGCTCCTCCGCTTCGCCACCGACTACACCAAAGTTCGTCACGAGAACATCGACGCCGCCCAGCTCAGCCACTTCTTCATCGGCCCCCACACCACCCACACCTTCGCCAACGAGCAGCGCTTCGATTTCGACGGACTCAAAGGCCGCCTCCTCTCATCCTCCTACGCCCCCACCGAAGGCCACCCCCTGCACGAACCCATGATCGCCGAGCTGCGCCGCATCTTCGACCTGCATCAATCCGCCGGTCAAGTCTGCTTTGAATACAACACGCAGGTGCATGTTGGGCGGTGATAATATTAGTAGTGTTGCACATCCGAGCCGCGTCGTTCTTGTCTGCCACTCGGAGGACAAATTGCACTGAGAGCGGGCCACCCCTCGAATAGTGCGTGTGTCCATCGGGCAATCGTAGCTAACCACAAGGTCAGAATACAGGTGCATTTCACGACGAAAAATGATTGAATGCATGGCATGACTATCACGGCCCGACTCTTTGACGCCTATCTCCGTTGCAGGACCAAGTGTTACCTGCTCTCACGCGATGAAGCTGGCACTGTGCCGGAATACGCCCAGTGGCAGACTGCGAGGCAGGAGTCCTACAGGAATTCCGCGCGTCCGACCTTGACCAATCTGGTAACAGACGGCGAAACGGGCACAGATATTCTTGGCATTTCCGGCCTGCCCGACACTTATGGAGAAATTGCCACAGAAATTGTGGCTCGAACGTCCTCAATGGAATCCTCTTTGCAGGCAGTGGAGATTGTCCCCGCCAAGGGAGGCGCGGATAAGCAGAAAATTCTTCCAGTCCTGTTTTTTCCCAGTAACAAGGTGAGTCGAACCGAAAAGCTGATGGCCGTGTTTGACGGGGTTGTACTGTCAGACATGCTCGGACGGCGATTTAGCGGGGCCAAGATCATCTATGGGGAAGCTCATTCAGAGACGGTCGTCAGTTCCCCGGCAATGGCGGAGGAGGTGAGAAAGCGAATAGCGAGCATCGCCACATTGATCGCCGCCCCGTCACCGCCTGATCTGATCCTGAACCGGCATTGCAGCATGTGTGAATTTCAAGCCCAGTGCCGCCAGAGGGCTGTTGAGAAAGATGATCTCAGCCTGCTCTCCAGCATGAGCGAAAAAGAGCGAAAGAAATTCAACCAGCGCGGTATTTTCACGGTGACACAACTCTCACACACGTTCCGCCCTCGTCGCCGGCGGAAGCAGCGTCTGCCTAAACCGGAAAAATATCAGCACGCTCTAAAGGCCCTCGCCATGCGTGAGGGAAAAATCCACATCTTTGGCCGTCTTGAGCTCCAACTGGATGGAACGCCGGTCTATTTTGACGTGGAGGGTTCGCCTGACGAGGATTTCTACTACCTCATCGGAGTCCGGGTCCAAGCGCAGAATGATGGCGTGATACAGAAGAGCTTTTGGGCGGATAGCAGGACTGACGAAGGTCGGATTTGGAAGGAATTTCTGGCCTTCCTGAAGGAAGTCGAAAATCCCATCTTACTGCATTACGGCAGCTACGACGCGACGTTCCTCAAGCGCATGTGCGTCAAGCACGGACTCCCGCCCCGCACATCCATACCAGTTACGAATGCAGTTCAGCGTCCTAGCAATGTACTTTCTGCTTTGCTCGGCCAAGTGTATTTCCCCACATTATCAAACGGGCTTAAAAGCGTTGCAGGATTTCTTGGGGCAACTTGGCGGACTCTCAATGCAACCGGCCTCGATTCGATAATGTGGCGCGCACAATGGGAGGCAACTCAGTCGGAGGAACTGAAGAGCCGCTTGCTCGAATACAATCAGGATGACTGTGTTGCTTTGCACATCTTGGTGACCGAATTACAGACGCTCTCAAGCCGCTCCAAAATGCGACATGACATTGCTTTTGCTGATGACTTGCGGAAATCAGGCTCGGAACTTGGTTCAGGAATTCATACCGATCTTGAGGGTTTGTTGAAGTCGGCGCATTTCAACTATTCGGAGAAGAAAATAGAGGCGAGGGGCAGCGGTGAAGAAACGGAACAGCCAACGAAATCGGAAACTCCGAGGCGAAGACATAAAATCCCAAGTGGCAAGGGGCGGCTGGTTTGCGTGCCTCGGAAGAGAATGTGCCCCAATCACACAGGGCTACGTCTCTTTCCCAAGAAATCGAAGGTGACCCGCCGGGTGATTGATCTTGTATTCACTAAATCGGGCTGCAAAAAAACAATTGTTCACTACGTCGGAAGACGGGCTTACTGCCCTTTATGTGACACGCTCTACGTTCCTCCCGCAATTAAACGCCTCCAGAATGTCGTTTATGGTCGTGGCTTCAAGGTGTGGGTCATCTACCAGCGGATGGTTTTGCGAATGTCCTATCGCCTGATCTCAAAAGCCGCAGAGGATTTTTTTCACGAGACTATTTCAATTCAGTCAGTGATGCGCTTCGCGGAGAGTATTTCAGCGGAGTACAGACGCACGGATGAGGCTCTCTTTCGGACTATCCTCCTCAGTCCCGCGATTCACATCGACGAGACTCAAATTAATATCAGCGGATTTAACCAGTATGTATGGGTCATCACCGACGGAGTGAACGCGGTCTTTCGTCTCACGGAATCGCGCGAGGCAGGGTTTCTAAAATCACTTCTCGCTGACTACCATGGGACCGTCGTTTCTGATTTTTACGCGGGTTATGACAGCCTTCCGTGCCGCCAGCAAAAGTGCATCGTGCATTTGATTCGTGACCTGAATGATGATTTGTGGAAAAATCCATTTAACATTCAATACGAGCAGTTCGTGGCGTCCGTGCGCGATCTCTTGGTGCCAATCCTGCGAGATGTTGCGCGGTTCGGGTTGAAAGCACGCTACCTGCGGAAACATCAAGAGCGGGTGGCGGCCTTTTACAAGAACACTATCCAAGGCCGCTCCTCACTGTCTCAGGAATTGATTGGCACATATCACAAGCGTTTCGAACGATACAGAGAATCGCTCTTTTCGTTCCTTAAATGCGATGGCGTCCCGTGGAACAACAATGCTGCTGAGAGAGCCATCCGACACCTGGCGGTTCAGAGGAAGATTTCCGGCTCCTTCACCAGCGGGGGTGCAACTGAATATCTGCGGCTCCTCGGAATTTCGCAGAGTTGCAGGTTTCAGAATAAATCCTTTTTGGGCTTCCTGTTGTCAGGGAGCACCGATCTGGCAAGTTTTGAAAAACGAAAGCGAAGGACCAGTTGCCCTCCGCCATAAAACTGAATTTCTCTTTGCTCGTGAAGAGAACTCGCTGTGGACCATTTTCGGCGGCAAGACGACGGCAAAGAGGTTTTGCCTTCGTGCGTTGGCGCTCAAAACCTCGATTACCCGCCTATTTGCTCCGAGATCGAGGCTTTGAAGGTCGATTATCCGACTGGTTGCTCCGAGATCGAGGCTTTGAGGGTCAATTATCCGACTCGTTGCTCCGAGGTCGAGCCTTTGAGCGTCGATTTTCCGCCTAATTACTCCGACATCGAGGCTTTTTGCTTCAAATTCCCGCCAAAAAGCTCCGAGATCGAGGCCAAAAGGTTCAACGAGTTGACGGAGAACTCCGCGAATTGGCTTGTCCGGTCCGGCGATTTGTCGCTAGGCTCGGCCCATGAACGATGCATCCCAACCTGCTTCCACGGCAACCGAACTGACGGCCCCAAGTGATGCGGCACCGGTGCCGACGACTGTGGCGGCTGCAAAACCACGGTCGAATGCACCCAAGTTTTTCGCGGCTCTGGGCAATCCATTGCGGTGGGAGATGGTGAAGATGCTGGCGGACGGGCGAGCGATGTCGGCGACGGATGTGGCGGGGATTTTGAAGCGTGACTTCGACGGCATCAGCAAGCATCTGCGCATCCTGCGGGCTGCTGGTGTCGTGCGCTCGCGGCCAGGCGAGGACCGGCGGGTGGCTGCGTTTGAAATTGCCGAGGCCAATCGCCCGGAACCGGGTGTGCTGGTTTACGGGTTCATCTGCCTGTCGTTGGCGCAAGATTAGCTAATCGTGACGGCAAGCGCCTTGGCGAATCAGCCTACGACGTGGAGAATCCTCAGCTCAACCGCATCACAGGAATGCCATCAAGGCTGATGTGTACGCGATCCCTCTTGCTCAGGCTTGCGTGGAACCGCCGTCAGTTGGGCTTTCATGCTGCCGACCACCGGGGCGAAGGGAAGTTTTTGCAAGGCCTCCGCGAAGGCGCGTGACGCGTCGGATTCCTTCACCGGGGTCGCGGCACCATTCCATGCTTCGTCACCGAACTTGCTGACCGCCCAGTATATCTTCCGAAGCTGTCCGGGTGATTTCAGGGTTTCGAATTCCTGGCGCTCCATCTGCGACTTGATGACCTCGGCCATGATCCAGTCGGCCTGCTCCTTGGTGTAGAAGAGCGGCTTGCCGTCTGGACTGATGCCAGCGGGTTCCTTGCGGCGATGAGCTTCATACAGCCAGTCGTGGATCAAATAGGCGGGCGCATAAGTCCACGGAGAGAATCCATCCTGAAACCACAGCAGGCGCGGGATGCTGCCGCCATCCGTCTCGATGCTGCCAGGGCGGATGACCTCGCCATTGGAGCGGCGAAACGCGAAGGTGCGGTTCATGTCGCAGTCATAGACAAACTTGTCCGGCTTCATCCAGTTGATGCAAGGGCGTCCCATGATGACACCGCTGCCGTCCACCTTGGCGTAGAATCGTGTGGCGGCGCAGGAGCAGAGACTCAGGGCCGCGAGCAGCGCGGGGAGGAGATGGGAGGCGAGCCGGAGGTTCATGGGCGGGCGGGATATTTGCCGCAAACAGGAATCACGCAATCGTCAGCGGCCCGTCGAAGATCGTGAGGCTGATGACCTCGGTCTTTGCCACATGCGGGCCGTGCTGCACACCTTTCGGCGCGTGGAGAAGGGTGCCGGGCTTGTAGGTCACATCGCTTTCCTCCCACTCGCCGGAGAGAATCCACGCCCATTCGTTGGCGACGGGATGCGTGTGTGCGGGGATGGTTTTGCCCGCGTGAAATTTGCGCAGCACGGTCACTCCCCCAGTTGCCTCGTTTTTGTGCAGTATCTTCAGCTCGACGCCCTCGTAGGGGCCGGGCTGCCAGGGTTTGTCTTCGGCGAGTGCGATGTAAGGGAACATGCGGCCATGCAACGACGAAACGGCGCGCGCGGCAAGCGAGGATTCATGCTTGAATCATTTGAACCACGAATAGACACGAATGAACACGAATTAGGATTTGAGCCTGGGCACCCAGGTTGGATGCCTGAATCTCAACTCTGAGTTTTATTCGTGTGCATTCGTGTCCATTCGTGGTTCTGCGAAGCGAAAAGCGGGTATCGGCCTCAAAGACGCTCGGTGATGTCTGCGTCTGGCGGGGGTTGCTCGCCGGGTTTCAGGCGGCGGCTGGTTTCGGGGTCGTTGCTGCGGACGCGCACGGTGATGAAGAGGCTGGCGCTGAGAATCGCCGCCGCGCAGATGATGCCGATGGTTTGAAACGAAAACGCATCCACCATCGCAAAGGCGATGAACGGCGCGACGAGGCCGCGCACACCGGTGAGGAAACTGTGGACGGACATGTACTCGGCCACCGCGTGTTTTGGCGCGAGCTTCGTGACCCAGAGGCTCCACGTCACATTGCCGCCGGCGTTCGCGATGCCAAAGAGCGCCATGCCCGCGATCCACCACTCAATGCTGCCGCCGACGTAATAGCACAGGCACGAGAGCGCGAAGACGACGTTCAACGCGGAGCGCACGACGAAGAAGTTCATGCGGTCGAAGAGCAGGCCCCACGGATAAGTGAAGAGCACGCGGAACACGACGGGCACCACGCCGGTGATCCAGGCCACTTTTTCGGTGTCGAGCGAATGACCGTGACGCGGGTTGGCGAGAAACTCGACGAAGAGCGACCACGCGACGAGATTGCCGATGCCCATCATCATCCATGAGATGAGCAGCGTGCGGAAATCGCGATCCGCGCGCACCCAGCGCAGCGAGGAAAAGAAATTTCCGCTTGATCCCTCCGGCAGCTTCCACGGCATCGCGGGCAGACCGTAAGTCCACCAGCCGCTAACCGCTGAGGCGATGGCGAAGGCCCAGAGCAGCCACGCATACGACTCAAGCCGCCAGCCCAGCAACCATCCACCGATGAAACCAAACAGCGCCGCAGCAGCCGACCGCGTCGTCGCCGTGATCGCGAAAAGTTTTCCGCGCGTGCGCTCCGGATAATTGAGCCGGTAAATCTGCGTTTGCAGCGGCACTTGCAGCGCGAAGAAAAACAAACCCGCGCTGCTGGCCGCGATGAAGGCGATCTCCGAGCGCGGCATCATCGCCGACACGGCCAGTGCGATGGCGCCGAGGAATTGCACTCGCGCCGCGATCTTCGTCACCGTCGCGCCGGAGCGCAGGAGCAACGGCACGATGAAGAGACTCGCGACGAGGCCGCCGCTCGTCGCCGCGAGGAAAACGGATTTCGCGACATCGCCCGCTTCAAACACACGCACGGCGATGAGCATTCCAAAGGTGCCGCCCAAAGTTTCAAGCACACCGGCGGGCAAGGAGCGCAAAAGCTCATTGCGAAACGTGCGCCTCGTCGTCTCGGCGTCGGAGAGATTAGCTCCCACTCCCATGTGTGTCTGTTTGAGTTCCATTAGGATGCACTGGCGACGAATCAGCGGCGCAGCCGTCTGCGACGGAGAAGTTGCTTCATGTGAATGATCGTCACCACCTGCAGTTCCTCATCATCGAAATCGTAAACGATCCGATAGTTGTCCTGATGCGTCTCCCTCAATCCGAGTCTTGGAAACTCATGAACCGGATGACCAAGAGTTGGCATCCTCGAGACATGCTCCACACGCTCGATCAGACGCCGAACCACCAGTCCTGCATAGTGTTTGGAATCCCTTCCGATGAAGTCCCGAATTCCGCGCAGGTCCAATCTGGCCTGGGTTGACCAGATGATGTTCATCAGACTACTCCGAACTCTCTGCAAATCGACGCGTGCGAATGTTTGCGCCCGGCACGCAAATCAGCCAGGCCGCTCTCGATTTTCTGACGGACAAAGATTTGGTACATCAGGTCATCCCACGACGCAGATGCGGGCAAATCGCGCACCATCTGCGACGCGGCTGGTTTGATCGACGGCTTTCTAGTCTTGGTGGCTTGCATGAGCTAATTGAAGCAGGATCGCCGGCAAATCGCAACGTCAAGATTGCAGCCCCGCAAACCTTCACAGCACATCATTGTCGTCGTCAGAGGTTCCGATCGTGGCCGTGTTTTTCTCCAGCCACGCTAGCGCTTCCTCGCGTGTGGTGAGCGCGCCTTCGAGTTGGAGATTCTGGATCGCAGTGAGCACCTTGCCCAGCGCGGGGCCGGAGCGCCAGCCGCGAGCGATCAGGTCTGCTCCATCGAGCAAGCGCGGAGGGATGAGCGGCTCGGCTGCGAACTCGGCCTGCTTCGCGCGCAGGTAATCGTAGGTGTCGAGCTGGCCGTGGCAGCCGAGGCAGTCGGCGCGGTGCAGCGCCATCTCGGTTTCAAAATTGTCGCGCGCCATGAAGCGCTTGAGTTTTGCCGTGCGCATCTTCGGCGCGTTGATGAAGGCCATGTGGTTTGCCACGGCCTCGACGACAGGCTCGATGGTGTGATTGGGAAATTTCAGCCGCCGCATGATCGCATCGGTCATCTCCGCGCCGAGCTTGTCGTGGCCGTTGAAGCGGATGCGTCCTGTTTCATCGACGACGAATGTCGCGGGCTTGGCGATGTCGTGGAAGAGCACGGAAAGCACGAGCGGCACTGACGCATCCGCAGGCAGCAGCGAGAGCATCAGGCGCGTATGCACAAACACATCGCCCTCGGGATGAAACTGCGGCGGCTGCTCGCATCCGCGCAGCGTGAGGATTTCCGGCAGCACGACGGCCATGAGTCCACTCTCGATGAGAAGATCAAAGCCGCGCACGCGATTGGGATGTGCGAAGATTTTGAGAAGTTCGTCGCGCACACGCTCCGCGCTCACGTTCGCGATGCGTGATGCCATATCTTTTACAGCAGCCCATGTCGCAGGCTCGATTTCAAATCCGAGCACGGTGGTAAAACGGATCGCGCGCAGAAGACGGAGCTGATCCTCGGCAAAGCGCGCACATGGATCACCGATGGCGCGGATGATTTTCGCGTCGAGATCGGCGCGACCGCCGACGTGATCAATCACTTCATCGCGGAGCGGATCAAGGAAGAGGCCGTTCACGGTGAAGTCGCGCCGCTTTGCATCTTCCTCCGCCGTTGCGAAGACGACCGAATCAGGCCGCCGACCGTCCGAGTAGCTGCCGTCGGTGCGAAAGGTCGCCACCTCGATGTCGTGACCTTTGTGCCGCGCGATCACCACGCCAAAGTGCGCGCCGACGAGGTAGGACTTCGGGAACAATCTCGCCACCACATCGGGGCGCGCGCTGGTGGCGACATCGAAGTCCTTCGGCTCACGATCGAGCAATGTGTCGCGCACGCAGCCGCCCGCGAGGAGCGCCTCGTGTCCGGCGTCCACGAGCGTGCGCGTCACTTCGAGCGCTGCGGCGCGCGCGGGGATATGGTTTTCTTCTTTGTTCAATGTGTTGTCTCCTCCTGATTGATCAGCGTCATCGCCCCCTCACCCCAACCCTCTCCCCGAAGATCACCAACCTGCAATTCATG
>JANPIW010000821.1:0-2724 GCA_031425215.1 Verrucomicrobiaceae bacterium | reverse complement strand
CTCCAGCCTTCGTGGAGGCCGAGCAAATAGCCCGCCGCAAACGCATCGCCCGCGCCCGTCGCACCGACGATGAAACCTGGCGGCAGCCGCAGCGAGCCATGTGTGGTGATTGATCCATCCGCGTCAGCCACGACGGCGCCGGTTTCAAAATGAATGATGACCTGTTTGCTGACACCTCGCGCCAGCAAAGCGCGCGCCGCGCTCTCCGTCGCTCGCAGATCAATTTCACGGTCGGTCTTTAGCTTGGCTCCAACCACATTGCCGGCCTCGATCTCATTGATGAGCAAATAGTCGGTGAAAGGCAACGCGGCCTCCGCGATGGCGCGAAACTGCGCGTGCTCCGTGCTCACGATGTCCACCGTGGTCACAAGTCCGGCTTTGCGCGCGGCCTCAAGCACACGCGATGCCACCGTGCGGCCATCGGGCAGCAGCCGGTCCATCTCATCGAGCAGCATCAAGTAGGCGAGGTGAAACAAGCGCGCCGTTGTGGTGCTGAAATCAAAATCCTTCTCACCGAGCAAGGCATTCGCGCCGCGTTGATGGAAAAAGGTGCGCCGTCCGGTCGATGCCACAGTCATCGCATCGGTGTAGGAAGTGGGCGCTGCATCCGTCTGGCGAAGTTGCGCGGTGTCGATACCAGCCTGCACGCAGTCGCGCAAAATCCAGTCTCCGTTTGCGTCACGGCCCACGAGACCGGCGGCGGAGAGCGGGAATGAGGCGCGCATCGCGGCCAGATCCTTGAGCACGTTGTAGGGGCCGCCACCATTGCTCGAGGTCTCGCTGGAAATGTTCGCCAGCATGTCCTGCTGCGGGAACGCGTCGATGATCTTGACGTGGTCGATGATGAAATTGCCTCCTGCGAGGAGGCCGGAACGAGAGGACATGAGAGAGATAGAGGATTAGAGCTTTAGCGTAAGGTGATAGCGTTCGCAGCGGCGTTGCAATTTCATTTTCGCGCCATAGACATCGCTCAATGCGCGTGAGTTCAGCACACGATGTTTCTCGCCATGCGCATAGACTGCGCCGTCTTTGAGCAGGAGAACGTGGCTCATGCACGGCAGGATTTCCTCGACGTGATGCGTCACCATGACGAGCGAGGGAGCGTCAGCGCGGCGGGCGAGGCGCTCCATCCACGCGAGAAAATGCTCGCGCGCCACGGGATCGAGTCCCGCGCATGGCTCGTCGAGGATCAGCACACTGAAGCGCGCCATGAGCGCGCGGCAGATGAGCACCTTCTGTCTCTCGCCCTGCGAGAGCACACCCCAGCGCGAATCCGTCAGATGTGCGCAGCCGATCTCATGCAAAAGCGCCCGCGCCTCCGCAGCAATCTTGCGCGGCACACGCTCGATGAGATTGAGCTTCGCATCACGCCCGCTGGCAACCACGTCTGTGACAGGCTCGCTGTGCTCGATCATGGTGCCGAGCACGCTGCTCACGAGTCCCACGCGTTTGCGAACCTCGCGCCAGTCAGTCTCGCCATAGGCATCATTGCCCACGCGAATCGCGCCTGTCGTCGGTGAGTCATAGCCTGTGATCACGTTGATCAACGTCGTCTTCCCGCAACCATTCGGCCCCAGCACGCACCAGTGCTCCCCGGCGCGCACCTGCCACGTGACGTCACGAAGGATTATCCGGCCGCCACGGCGGAAGCCAACGCCTTCGACGCACAGTGCGGCTGCTCCATTTTCCTGTCGCATCGGTTGCCTGGATTTCATCGGGCGATTCTGTCCGGTGTGTCACTTTGCTTCAAGGCATTCTTAATTGGTTGAGATCGCGAGAGGGGTTGGAGCATGGAATGCAGACGAGTCGTCGGCGTTCCAAGTGACTGTACCTTCACGCTCGGCCCGTCTCCATCGCCAACTCATGGAAGCGCGCTGCTTCTTTTGCGAGCAGCGCGTCACCGCAAAGCTGCTGGACGGTGAAAGGCAAACGAGTGCGCCAGTTGGCATCGCTCACGACTCCGGGGACGTTGAAGCGGTCGGTCATGCCGAAGAGATCGGTGATCATGCAGGCGGCGTGGCGTGAGTTGCTGGCGAGGAGACCGCGCAGGAGCTGCCATTTGATTTGGTCATCGTAGGGCGCGTAGCCGTTGCTCGTGTCGATGCCGGCGAACTCGGCGATGAGGCGCAGCTCGCGGCCGGCTTTCCAGCGCTCGCCTTCATCGGGGTCGTTGTGCATTTTCTCGCGGTCGCCGTCCCAGATGACGCGCATGGGCGGGTGATCGTGCGTGGCGTAGGTGGTGAAGCTGCACTCGGGATAAGCGGCGCCGGACGTTGCGTGATCGTCGGGTTCGACTTCCCACTGCGGGACTTTGAAGCCGGGCACGCCGCGCTCCAGCAAATGCGGGCGCACATAGTCGGGCACGGAGCCGAGATCCTCGCCGACGACCTCGGAGCCGCGCGCTGCCTCTTGCACGACGCGGATGTATTTGTCTCCGGCGGCGCGGTTCGCGGCGCAGTGCTCGGGCGTGTCGTCGTCGTGCTCTTTGAAATGCGGCAGCTCTCCGCCGGTGCGCGCGCGAGCTTCGTCTTCATTGAGCGGGAGAAACTCGGCGTTGCGCTGCGGGCGCCACGGGAAGGAGTAGATGCGGTAGAAGCCGAGGATGTGATCGATGCGGAAGATGTGGAAGATGTCCGTGAGCTTCTCGATGCGCTGCCGCCACCAGGAGAAATCATCGCGCTCCATCACGTCCCAGCGGTAGAGGGGGATGCCCCAGTTCTGGCC
>JANPIW010000820.1:0-3178 GCA_031425215.1 Verrucomicrobiaceae bacterium | reverse complement strand
AGGCGGCCGTTGGTGGCGTCGTTGGCCGTGCCACCGTTCGTGTCGAGCACGAGGTTGCCGCTCGTGGTCACGCCATCCTTAAAGCGACCGTTGTAATTGACATGCACGAACTCGCCGCCTGCCGGGAAAGTGTTGTTCCCTTCCTCATAGTAGAGCACGAGGTTGTCATTGAGTGTGATGTCGCCGTTGAAGAAATTGTCCTGGCCGCCGTTGCCCTGCTGGTTGGTCACGCCGAGGCGCTTGGTCTGAGCGACATTGAACACGACGTTCACGGGTTGGTTGATTTCGTAAATCGCGCCGGCCACGCCGAGGTCGGGATGAATGAGCAGCTCAGCCAAACCTTGCTGCTCGGAGCTGCCGAGATTGATCGTCGCCGAGCCGGTGCCCAGCGGCACGCCTTGGTTCGCGGAGAGCACTCGTCCCTGACTCACGGTGAGAGAGCCGCTCCAGTCCGAGTTGCTCTCGCGGAATTCCAGCGATCCCAGACCTTCCTTCACGATGCCGCCCGTGCCGGAGAGGAAACCGCCGGTGGTGTTGAGGCGGAAGGTCTGCCCGGGCACCACGTCGATGGTGACCTGGCCGTTGAGCTGCACTGGGCCGTTCCAGTTCACGACCTTGTTGGCGTTTTGCAGGGTGCCGTCCGTGAGACGAAGGTATTGCACACCCACCGTTCCGACTGACCAGCGGTTGTTCCCGTCAAAGGTGAGGTTCTCTTCGAAACGCCACTCAATGGTGTTGTTCGTGTTGTCGGAGCCGAAGCCCATCTGGATCTGCAAGTTCGCGCCGTCACGCAGGATCGTGCCGTCAGCGAGGGAGCGATTGCTGCCAAACATGGAACTAACCGCCGTCGTGCTCGTAAGTGTGTTGTCCTCACCCGCGATGCGCAGCGTGCCCTGGCGAACGTCGATGAGTCCGAGGAAGTTATCCTGGCTGGCTGCATCACCTTCCAGAGTCAGCGTCCCAGGCCCGGTCTTGATCAGGTCACCACGCGCCGCGCCTTCGGAGGCGATCGCCGTTTCGATGTTGAGATTCGATCCTGGATTCGACACCTCGATCACGCCGCCATTGCCACGGAATGTGACACCGCGATTCTGCGAGAGCTTGTCATTGGTGCCCGTGAAACGCAGTGTGCCGCCGTTAAAAGTGAGCTGGTCCGCCACATTCGTCGCCGGCGTCGCGCCGAGGCTCGACTCGCTCAAAATGCTCAGCACCGCGCCGTTGAGTGCGGTCTTGCCCGTTTGCGAGTTTGCTCCCGTCAGCAGCACCTGGCCCGTGGTGCCGAAATTCACCCCGCTCGTCGTGCTCGGCCCGGTGATTGTCACCGCGTTCGCTCCAGCGATGTCCGAGGCGATGGTCAGATCGCCCAGGCCGTAATGATGGAAGATCAGTTCGTTGCCGGCTGCCGCGGTGAGATTCCCACCGCTGATGAGCTTGTTGGCCAGTCCAGCGCTGGTTGCCACCATGATGCCGCCCGAGTTGACGGTGAGCGTCTGGCCCGAGGCGACAGTCACCACGCCCTCGACCGGCGCGTCCATGTGGATGGAATTGACGGCGAGAGAAATGGACAGCGTGCCACGGAATCCGCTCAAGCCAGGCTCGCTCACATTCGAGCCAGCGGCCAGACCGGTCCAGAAGTTCACATCATTTTCCTCCTCAGCCGCAGTGCGCACCCATGGCTTCACGCGATTCGCAGCCGTGCCATCCACAAAGGCAAAGTCATTCGCCGTGCGCGGCGCGGTGCCGAAGGTGCTCCAGCCAATGAGCGCGTTTTTCGTCGCCGCAGCGGTGGACGACACGTTGAAATCCATCGAGATCACCGGACTGCCGCCTCCGTTGGCAAACTCCACGAAATTCGCCGTCGCGCCTACCGTGCGCACCAGATTGGCCGTCGTGTTGTTCGCGTTCGCGTTCCCGAGCGCGATGGTCATGTTGTTGCCTGTGCGTGACTCGGCGACGATCTCGTTGCTGCCTGCGGCGAAATTCACCACACGCGCCGCCGCGTTGTTCGTCGCCAGATTCGTAATCACCCCTCCGGTGCCCGTCGTGCGCACCGCCTGGATGGTACCGCCATTGAAGATCACGTTCTGATCACCCACCAAGGCCGCGATGTTACCGAAGACGCCGTACTCAAGCCGCAGTGTGCCGCCTGCCAGCGTGGTTGTGTTGGTGGTCGATGCCACATTTGCGCTGCTGCCTTGCAGCACCACCGTGCCCACCCCGCCTTTGATCATCGAAGAGCCGAGCAAGTGGTGAGCAATGTTCACCGTGCCGCCGTCCATGGCGTAGAAGGTCACAGCCTTGCCCAGGGTGAGGCTGCCGCCTCCCGTGCCGTAGGTCACGGTGCCGGAGCGGTTCTCACCCCCGATGACAGCCGCGCCGCTGCTTTGGTTGGAGACGCTCCATTGCGTCATGTTGAAGATTTGGTTCGCCGTGGTGAGGAACAGATACTGCTGGCTCGCACCGCCCGCGTCACCATTGTTCTGGCCCAGACCGAAGCCCACGAACTGGTTCAAGTCCGCATTCCCGCCGCTGATGCGTGAGAGGGCGGTGTTCGTCCAGAAACCGGTGCCGTCCACCGCCGTCGCCGGATTGTAATTCACGCGCATCACTCCACGATCGAGATACAGGCGGCCCGCCGCGTTGTATTGCCTGTCAAAGGTGAAGAGCGAGTCGTCAGCGCCGGTGAGCTGGAGACGGAGCACCTGGTTTTCATTCGTGCTCGAACCCGTCGAAGGAAACGCGTTCACCACGCTGCCCACAGGCACCGCATTGCCCGCGCCGTCGTTCTTGTCGCCGATCACACCGCGGAAAGTGATGTATCCATCCGTGGGCGAGACGCCGATGATGCGCGGATCAGCGAGGCTCACGTCCTCGGTCACCAGCGTGTTGCCGCCGTAGATGTCGCCATTGAGCGTGAGCACCGCGTCCGCAGCCGTGGAGATGCGCGGACGGAACAGCGTGATTCCGGCGGAGTCCACGTTGTCGAGCGTGATGTCCCCAAAGTAACTCGTCACACCGTTGTCCGACCGCAAAATCTGCTGGTCACCATTGATGACGCCCACGAAAATGTCCTCGGGTGCGAGCGCAGTACCGATGACCACGCCATTGGTGCCGCGAATATCGCCCGAGCCGCGCAGCACGAGACCGTTGCCCGCGCCGCCTGCGCCGAAGGCCGCCT
>JANPIW010000819.1:0-2317 GCA_031425215.1 Verrucomicrobiaceae bacterium | reverse complement strand
CATGATGGGAGCGCCCTCGGCCTTGGCCAGCTCGGAGAAGCGCGTGTTGAGCATCGCATCGGCGAGCGAGCGCACCATCACCTCGCGACGACGTGCGGCGGTGTCGGGGATTTTTTTCGCGGGGCGCAGCACCTCAATGCTGAGGTCGGTCTGCGGCGCGTCTTTTTCATAGTGAAGCTTGGCGATGATGCCGCGGCCGGGGGTGATCTTGCCCATGTCAGGCTCGGGTGATTCGGAACGGCGACCTTTGGCGCTGGCGAAGGTGGTTTCGATGAGCTTTTGCACCATGGGCACGTCTTTGAGATCACCGACGACGACGACGGTGGCGCGCTCGGGGCGGTAATAGGTCTGGTAGAAATCCACGAAGCGCTTTTGTCCCATGGCCTTGATGGTGTCCTCCTGGCCGATGGGCAGGCGCTTGGCGATGAGTGCATCGGGGAGCGAGAATTTGAAGCCTTCGAGCATGGTGCGGTACTCGACGGAGTCGCGGCTGAGTTTTTCGGAGAGGATGATGCCGCGCTCTTTGTCGATCTCTTTTTCCTTCAGCAACATGCCGTCGAGATAGTCGCGGAAGAGTTTGATGGCGTCGGTAAGATATTTTTCGTCGGTCTTCGGCAGCTCGAGCTGATAGACGGTTTCTTTGAATGAGGTGTGCGCATTGGTGTCGCCGCCGAAGGACATGCCGAGATGCTGGAAGTACTCGACCATGTCCTCGCTCTCCGGGTAGCTCTTGGTGCCATTGAAGGCCATGTGCTCGAGGAAGTGAGCCATGCCCTGCTGGTCATCGGCCTCCATGAGCGAGCCGGCATCGATGTAGAGACGGAGGCTCACGCGGCCCGGCGGCTCTTCATTGGGGAGGATCAAATAACGCAGCCCGTTTTCGAGCTGGCCGAAGGTGGCCTTGGTGTCGGGTTTGAGATCACTCTTTTGATGCGGCCATGAGGGGGCGAGTGCGGAGGCGAGCGAGTGGATGATGAGAAAAGCGGAAAGTGCGAGGAGGTTGGATTTCATTTTGAAAAAGGCAGGAGGTGAACGGCGAACGCGCAGGGAGCATTACGATACGAAGAACGCACCGGCTCCTTGCGATACGAAAATCGTGCAGATCACATCAGCCCCTCGCGGTTCATGCCCGCATCGGGGTCTGGCTCGATGAAGCCCAGCTCAGTGAGGAACTCGTCCATGGCCATGAGCGTGGCCTCGTACATCTCGAAGGAGAGATTGAAATTGAAGAAGCCGTGGCCCTGCGCCTCGAAGTCGATGAGCCGCACTTTGTTTTTGCGGCCCGCTTTTTTGGCGAAGGTGTATGAGCCATCAAAGGGCACCACGCGGTCTGCGCGGCCGTGCATGAGGAGCATGGGCGGCATACCTTTGGTGATCGCTTTGATGAGATTGGCTTTTTTGGCCGCCCCTGCGTCGGGGAAGCGGTCGAGGCCGAAGCCGCTCTTCGTCGTGTCGAGCACCGGATTGAAAAGCACGAGCGCATTCGGCACCGCGCTGATGCGTGTGTCGTCCACAGGATCATCGTAACCTTGCAGCATCGCGGCTGAGGCGATGGCGTGCGCGCCGCCGGAGCCGCCGACACCGACGATTTTTCCGGCGTTCACTCCGAGTTCAGCGGCATTGAGCCTGATCCAGCGGATGGCGGAGCGCGCGTCGGCCATCGCCTCGTGCGGGCCGGTGCCGTGTTTGGAATGGACGCGATAATCAAAGGCGATGGCGGTCATGCCGCGCGAGGCGAGATAGACGCAGTGAGGGGCGAACTGATGCACCTGGCCGTGGTCCCAGCCGCTGGAAAAAAAGAATGCCGCGACGGACTTGGGATACGGCGGGGCTTTGGCCGCATCCGGCTGCCAGATGTAGGCGGAGAGGGGTGTGTCGCCGACAATTTTATAAGCCTCCTCGCGCGCAGACTTGAGCAACTCGCGATTGCGATCCAGCGGCTGTTTGAGCTGTCCTTCCGTTGCGTGCTCCATGCTGGGTATTTTTTGTCGTCGAAGTGGTTTTAAAGAGGACGCGCATAGTCCTGAGAAAGCCGGGCACGGCAAATACTTTTCGGGATGTGGACTGGATTTGGAGGTGCACATGTGCCGCTTCTCGTTCATGTAAGGCGTCTCTCCGCCAAAACCATGTGCTTCATCCTCCGCCACGCCATCTTTCTATGTGCTTTCGCCCTCGCGGCGCATGTCCGAGCCGCCGATGAGGACGCGCTGCGCGTGGCGCTTGAGCGCGTTTACCATCAGTGGCGCAGCGCCTTGCTGAGCAAGGACATGGACGCGTGGGGCAAGTCCACCGCGTGGCACCGCCAGATCATCACGCG
>JANPIW010000818.1:0-4093 GCA_031425215.1 Verrucomicrobiaceae bacterium | reverse complement strand
CCAGTTTGAGATCGACCCCAGCGCCCGCGCCTGGACCGGCGGCGTGTATGACGAGGCGCGTCGCGGCTGGCTCAACGATTTGAAAAACAAGCCCGAGGCAGGCAAGGCATTCAAACAGGGCGACTGGAACAAAGCGCGCATCGAGTGCCGCGGCGACAGCATCAAGACCTTCATCAATGGCGTGCCTGCCGCTGACCTCAAAGACGGCCTCACCAAAGAAGGCGTCATCGCCCTGCAAGTCCACGGCATCGGCAAGAAGACCGAAGCCGTCGGCAAGGAAGTGATGTGGCGGAACATCCGCATCCAAGTGCTGTGATCTCGTCATGGTGCGCCGACGACTCGTCGGCTCCCTCACATGGACCGGCGACGAGTCGCGGAGGCTGAGAGGCTGGTGGCAAATGGTGTGAAGTGCCTGAGGCTGGAGGGCACACGCATGGATGAACTGCGGTGGAGCGATCCGAGAAAGATCGCCATCGGCGATGCGCAGCGCGGGCTGATGCACGGCAGATTTGGAAAACTATTTTCATGCTATTCACGAAGGGCGGAAGCTGCTTTTTGATGACGCATTGAGATTTGATTGTTACAGAATTGTCAGTGTCAGATTAATCACAGCGAGGCTTTGGACGGCATCGGGATGCTGTGCGGAAATGAGCGCATGTTCCTCATGCGATTCTTCTCACTCATCCGCACATCATCAGTCATCACCGCGGCTTCGATTCTCTCTTGTGACTTGCCCGCGTGGTCGCAGACGAGCAAGGAGCAGGAGCAGCCGCAAAGACGCAAAACGGCGACGATGGAGGAGTTGGCGCTCGCACTCGAGTCATCACAGTCTGGCAAAAATACACCCGCGAAACTGCCGGAACTGCCCTCTCTTCCTTCCGATGTCACGGAGCTGCGCTTCGAGGAATTTTACAAATCGCCCGTCGGTCCGCGCGGACTCGAGCCGACAGAGAAGCTGCTCTCACTGAACGGGAAGCGTGTGCGGCTGCTCGGTCACATGGCGGCGATGACGCTGCGCAACAACCGCCAGTTCATTCTCTCCCCCTTGCCGCTCAAGGCGCAGCCGCTCGAGTACGGCCAGGCTGATGACATCCCCGCCGCGCACGCCCTTGTGAAAGCGCCGGGCAATCCCGCTGAAAAAATCCGCCACACCCCTGGGCTCATGCTGCTGACCGGACGCCTGAGCGTCGGAGCCAGGTCGCTCGATGGCGAGAACGCTTTTGTCAGGCTGCTGCTCGATGCGCCCGATGAGAAAGCCAAAGACATCACCGCGACGGAGAAGCCTTCGCCCAAACGCTAGGCAAAAATTTCCCCTCAACCTCAACACACCTCAATCCAAACCACACTCACAACATCTCATCATGAAAAAACATCCACTGTTCATTGCGACATCGTTCGCGGTTCTCTGCGCGGCAGACTCCTTGTCTGCCGCTCCCACTGTGTCGCGCCTCACGCCTCCGAGCGCGCTGTTCACCTTCTCTGACCCCACCCCGCCCATCGTGGCGCGCTTTCTTCCGGGGCAGCGCTTCGATTTCCAGGCCACGGTGCGCCCGGACGCAGGTCAGACCATCACCAGCGCCATTTTCAAAGTGAACGGCACCAACATCGGCGGCACTGTCACGCTGATCCCCGGCACGGTGGGCGGTCTTCCGGCGAACACGGTTTGTGCCACGCGTCGCGCTTACTCGCATCTCGCGACGGGCATCCACACCTTCACCGTCGAGGCCACACAGAGCGACAGCCAGGTCGTCACGGCCACGGGCAACTTTGAGGTGCAGGCCATCAACCTCGCTGGCGGAGTCAAAGCCAAGAACATCATCGTGTGCATCGGCGACGGCATGGGCATCGCCCACCGCACTGCCGCGCGCATCATGAGCAAAGGCGTGCAGCAGGGCAAGGCGCTCGATCCGCTGGTGATGGACACGTTTCCTGTCACGGGCATCGTGCAGACTCACTCGCTGAACTCGATCGTCACCGACTCGTCCCCCGGCGCCGCGTGTTACGCCACCGGCAACAAGTCCAACAACAACCAGCAGGGTGTGTTCCCGGACGACACCACGGCGAACTTTGACAACCCGCGTGTGGAGCTAGTCGGTGAATATCTCGGCCGCACACAGGGCAAGGCTCTCGGCATCGTGACGACCTCCGATGTGTTTGACGCCACGCCGGGTTCCTTCGGCACGCACACTCAGTCGCGCAGCCAGGGCACTGGCATTTGCGATCAGTTTCTTGATGAAGCCGCCGCCAGTGGCGGTTTGAAAGTCCTCCTCGGTGGCGGACGCAAATGGTTCCTGCCCAACACCACCGCAGGCAGCGCGCGCGCCGCAGGCAGTGACTACACGCATTCCGCCGAGCTTCAGGCCGGCTGGGGCGTCGCCGCTGGTGCCATCGACGCGGGCCGCGATCTGCTCAGTGACTTCGTGGCCGCTGGTTTCACCTATGCGGCTGATCGCACCGCGCTCGTCGCCGTGCCGAACACGACCACGAAGCTCCTTGGCCTCTTCACGCTCTCGAACATGAACGTCGCGCTCGACAAGATCAACGGCCCGAGCAAACGCAACGTCGTGCCCGCAGGCTCCACCACGGGCAATCCCGTTGTGAGCGACTACGGATTCCCGGACCAGCCGATGCTCGATGAGATGACTGACAAGGCGCTCAACGTGCTCAAGAACGACACGGACGGTTTTGTGCTCATGGTCGAGGCGGCGTCCATCGACAAGCAGGCGCACAACATGGACACCGAGCGCTGGATTCTCGACACCATCGAGTTCGACCGCGCCATCGGCGTTTGCAAAACCTTCGCACAGGCGAATCCGAACACGCTCGTGATCGTGACCGCCGACCATGAGTGCGCCGGCATCAACATCATCGGCGGCTCGCTCGTCACCAATGCAAGCCTCGTCACCCGCAGCACCCTCGGCGGCGGCGCGGCACAGCTTCGCAGCGGCGTAGTCGGCACCTATGAAGGCGCGGGCTTCCCCGCTTACACCACCGCGGTGGACGGTTACCCGGTCACTACCGACATCAACAACCGCATGCTCGTGGGCTACGCGGCGAATGGCGATCGCAACGAAGACTGGCTCGAAAATCCGTTCCCGCTTCGCGACGGCCAGCAGCCCTTCAACGGCGTGGCGCCGCTGAACACCTACCCGAACGGACCGACGAACCGCGACACCGCAGGCGCGTTCCTCGTAACCGGCCAGGTCGCCGACTCCTCCGCAGCGCACACTGCCTCGGACATCCCGGTCTATGCCTTCGGTCGTGGCAGCATTCTGTTCACCGGCACGATGGACAACACGGATGTGTTCTTCAAAGCCATGCAGGCTGCCATCGGCGGCTCCAAGTAAACCCTTGCAACTCCTCATTCACACTCTGATGAAAACAAAACTTCTCTCCCTCGCGCTCGTCGGCATCCTGTCGGCGGGCGCGGCGCAGGCCGCGACCTTCGTGATCGATTTCGACGCGCTGGCGGACGGTGCCGCTGCCAACACTGATGCGGTGGCTGCGATCAATGGCATCGCCTTCCAGCCAGGCATTTACGACTTCGATTACGACGGCTTTGGTGATCCGATCCCTGGAACCGAGCACTGGCAGATCGATCCACTCGGGCCTGCGCTCCAGGCGACGAACATCACCGCGAACTTCCCTGGCTGGGGGGCCGCGCCATCCGGCCTGAACATGCTGAACACGGACCCAAACACCGTGCAGCCCACGATCATCGTTTTCGGCGGTCCCGCCGTAAGCTTTGACGCGTTCTCAGTGACGCTGGACAACAGCACCCTCGGCCCGCTCATCCCTGCGGCGGTGGAGTTCTACAGCTCTGCGAACACGCTGCTCGCCAGTGTGCCGGTGGATGCCTCGATCTCCGGCTTTCTCGCCGCGCAAGGCCCGCTCACAGGTGTCGGCTACATCGTGCTGCCCAGCGTGGCGTTTTACGACAACGTGAGCTTCACCAATTACGCCGTGCCCGAGCCTTCCCGCGCCATGCTCCTCGCGGCGGGTCTCGGCCTCGGCGTGATGCGTCGTCGTCGGAAATAGCTCTTGCTCAGGGCTAGTCATGGATGGTCCCGGTCAGGTTGGTTGCCTGACCGGG
>JANPIW010000817.1:0-11668 GCA_031425215.1 Verrucomicrobiaceae bacterium | reverse complement strand
CGAGGATGAGCTTGTCGGGTTCGGCAGCGTGGATGAGCGACGAAACGAAACCCAATAAGGTGGCAACGATGGCGAGTGAGCGTGAGGGGAACATATATGGGAATGCCAGAGGTCTAAGTGGCGAAGCCTACAGCAGAGCAGCGCGAGAAAATGCGCAGAGCGGTGAGGATAGTGAGTGTGTGCTTCATGGGACTTGTTCCTGACGATGAATCCAAAATGCAGATTCATGTCGCGGTGATTCACTTGCTCAAAAACAACTGGCTCTCAGCCATCGTGTGAATGACCGAGCGAATCCCAAACTTCGCCGCTTTTGTCTCCGTGAGGATGTGTTCGATTTCGCGGCGGTCTGAGTAGCTCGGTTCGGCGCCGGTGGCGTAGGTGAGCATTTGCGTGACGAAGGCGCGGGCGATGCTCTCGGGCTTGGTGAGCGCGAGGCGTTGGAAGTCGGCGAGGTCTTGGAAGTGTTGGGATTGCGCGGTCTCCCCGCTCGCATCGACGGCGGGGCCCGCCTTGTAGCGGACGCCGGCGCCGTCGGGCATCTTCAGCGCGATGGGCGTGCCCTTTTCCAACGAACGATATTGCGCGCGCCAGCCGCCGATGACGTCGTAGCTCTCCAACGCGAAGCCAGGCGGGTCCATCTTGCGATGGCACGCGGCGCAACCGGCGTCGGCTTGATGCTTCGCGAGTTGTTCGCGAATGGTGGTTGCGCCGCGTGTGTCGGGATCAATCGCCGTCACGCCGGGCGGTGGCGGTGGCACGGGCTGGCCGAGGATGCGTTCGGTGACAAAGACGCCGCGCACGACGGGCGATGACACGGTGCCGTTGGCGGTGACCTTCAAGACCGCGGCCTGTGTGAGGAAGCCGCCGCGATGGCTGCCGGGCGGGAGTGGCACGCGGCAGATGTCGGGGCCGGTGACGCCCGAAATGCCGTAGTGCTCAGCGAGGCGTTGATTGAGCATGGCAAAATCAGACGCGACGATGTTCGACGCGGGCAGGTCTTTGGTGATGAGTTCGCGGAAAAAGGCGCGCGACTCGGCGAGCATGGACTCCTTCAAGTAGAGATGAAACTCGGGGTAGAGCGCGCGGTCGGGATCGGTGGCGTCGATGTCGCGGAGCTTGAGCCACTGGTCGAGGAAGTCGGTGGTGAAGCGCTCGCTGCGCGCGTCGGTGAGCAGACGCTCGACTTGCGCGCGCATGATTTGCGGATCACGGAGCTTGCTGTGCAACAGTTCGTCGTCGGGCGGTGAGTTCCAGAGCCAGAACGCGAGACGTGTGGCGAGCGCGAGGTCGTTGAGCTGGCCGGGAGCTTCTTTGCGAAAGAGAAACTGAGTGGAAGTCAGCGCGGCTTTGTAAGCGTGGCGCATCGCCAGCTCGAAGCAGTCCTTCGTTTCCATACGCTGTTGAACGAGGCCGACATACTTCATCACCTCGGCATCGCTGACATCGCGACGAAACGCGCGCGGGAGAAAGCTCGCGAGCAACCGCTGCGCATCGTCGAGCGGCGCGGCGCTGGCGATGGTGACGAGCGGCTGCGGCTTCGAGTCACCCGGCGGAATCTCCCACGGCTTCGGCCAGCCGTAGCCGACCTTCTGCACGGGCTGCGCGTGCGTCGGCGGAGTGAGTCCGCTTGCGGCAGCGAAGGGCTTCAGCGGCAAATCACCGAACACGCGCTTGTGACTCTCCGGCGGCCATTGCTCGTAAAGCGGGCCTTCCACTTCGAGCCAGTCGCACACGATCGCCGGCCCGACGTGCAGCCCGCCGCCGCCCTTGTGCTGATGAATCTGCAAACCGGTCCAGAAGAACGACGCGGGATCAAAGATGACCTCGTCGCCCATCTCCAGCCAGGGCGTGAGTTCGTGGATCTTCGGCGTGAGCGACGGCGCCTCGAAGTAGCCAAGCGTGCGCGGATGCACATACAGCCGCACCGTCTGCGACACAGGCGCGGGCTCCAGCTTGCCTGCGTTCCAATGCGCGCTCCACGTCGAGAGCCGCAGCCGATACTTGCCCGCGAACATCGGCGCGAAAGTCATGCTCTTGAGCCAGCCTTCGAGGTTCGGCGTCAGCAGTGCGACGGATTGCTTCAGTTTGAAAAAGTCCGGCGTCTTGATGTCGTCACCCGGCTCGTGCTTCACCGTCGCCACCGGCCAAAGCGGATCGGGCCGCCCGTCCTTCAGCAAGACCGCGCTGCCAAGCTTGAGATTCGCGTGCCACTTGAACGAATCCGTCGGATACAGCCGTCGCTTCACCACCGGCGGCGGCGTAGCGCGCGTGGCGATGGCCGCATCGAGCGCGCGATCCGCCGCCTCCAGATATTTAGCGAGCTGCACATGCGAGAGGTCGAGCGCCTCGCCCACCTTGTCGAAGCCGTGCCGCGAACCATCCATCGGCAGCAGCTCTTTGATTTCCAAATGCGGCAGCGCGAGCAAATCACGCAACGCATTCTCATACTCCACGCGCGTCAGCCGACGAAACACCGCGCGCCCACCATCCTTCGCCATGCGGGCCTCATCCGCTGCGATGAGCTTCGCATCCAGATCCGCGAGCAACGCCTTCGTCTCCGCCACCGCCGGACGCGCCTTCTTCTTCGGCGGCATCTCGCCGTTCGCGATGGCGTCATGCACCTTTACCCACGTCTGGAAATTCGCATGTTCGTCGAGCCTCAGAGTGAGCGAGGTCAGATCGATCCCGCCCTTCTTCGACTCGGCATCATGGCACTCGGTGCAGTGTTGCTCAAAAAAATCCACCTTGTCCGCAGCGTGCAGTGCGGACAGCGGTGCGAGCAGCAGGGCGGTGAGGAGGGCGAGCATGTGTTTCATTGCTTTAATCCAAGCATGGGTTGCATTTCGCTGCGGCTCGGTTCCGCTACTTGTCGTTTTGCGGAGGGAAAATGCCTTCGAGCTTTGAATAGAAAGGGCTTGGCGAGGGAATGGCCAAGTCGCGTTTGAGGAGTTGGAAGAACTCAATCATGCGATCGAATTTGGCTTTGAGGAATTTGTCGGTCTCCAGCTTGGCCAGGAAGGGCTGGTCGCCGCGCCCTTCATCAGCGACGCGGGCTGTCATCATACGGCCGAAGAGCGTGGCTCGGTCGTCGGTGGCGATGTTCATGCCGTAGGGTTCGGCGAAGCCCTGCCACTTGGTGTTGTCCTTGTAGAATGTCGCCGGGTTGGGAGCATTTAGCGCATTAGGAGCACCGGTCGTGAGTGCATTGAGCCGGCTTATCTTATACGCAAAGCCCTTTTCATTCAGGCTGTCCCAGTTCGCTCCGAAGATGGGGCCGCCTTCCTTGGAGAACTCCTTGTCGATCAGGTGCAGCACTTCGTGGTGAATGGTCCGCCGATAGAAATCCCGCGATGTCACCTTGGCCGGATCGAAGGTGCGGCAGCCATAGGCGAACGAGGGCTGGGGCAACCAGTTGATGCCTTGGCCGGCGACACCTGAGCGTCGGAAGTCGAAGGTATCGAGGATGTAGAGATTCTTGATGTGGAGTCGCTTCGTGATCTGCTCGGGATACATCCCCAGGTTCTCGCGAGCCATGTGGATGAAGGTCTTGAACTCATGCAGCTTCTTGTCGGTGAAGTAGGAGTATTCGAGCCGCACTTTCACCGGCATCGGCGGCGCTTCGGAGCCGGGTTCCCAGAGCACGATGAAGCCCCATTGCTTCTCCAGCGCCTTGATGTCGGCTTGGATCTCGGGATCGGCTTTGATTTTATCGATGCTGTGCGTGTCGCTGAGGTCGTTAAGGCAGATGACTCGTTGCTCCTCTGGGATGACCGCGAGGGTGGTCCAAAAGGCCTGGTCGAACTGCGGGTCGAGCGTGCGCAGATAGGACTGCACGATTTCGATGCGCTGCTTCAGCTTGGCATCGGTCCTCGCGAGTGTCGTCAGTCCCGCAAACTCCCAGGCGTCCCACAGCATCCTGTAGATACCTTCCCTCGTGTTGCTCGCTTTCGTGAGCCGTTTGTCGCTCTCGGTCTCGCGGGCCGAGTCATCCGACTCCAGCGTCTTCCAGCTCGCCAGGGCGAGAGGCGAATCCGGCGACTTCACGTCCGCGAGCATATACGAGAAGAGCGTTTGATGAAGGTAGCCCCGGCCGAGGACTTCCACACTCGGCGTCATGGTCGTCGGCACGGTCACAAGGATCGAATCACTCGCCCGCTCCGCGATGAACGTCGGCGAGTAAGCCGCTGCGGCGCCCTTCGCTGCCTTGGAGACATAGGCGTTCGCAAGCACGAGATTCCTCGCGCCATGCTTCTTCAAGAATCCCGCCGGGTATCGCCTCAACTCCGCTTCCACCCAGGTGTGGATTTGCAGTGCATTGTCGAGATGCTCCGGCTTCAGGGCGGTCACGACATAGCCTTTAGCGACCAAGGGCTCATCGCTGCGGGCCAGCTTGAGTGCGATCCCAAAGTCGGTTTGGAACCGTTGAACCACTGCCGTCAACTTTGGATCTCGCTCGATTGAAACTCCGGCGATCACTTCTCCGTTCTTCTCCGCCGCCCTGATGGTTTCGGGCTGCTGCGCGAACGCGGAAGCGGTGAGCGTGCCGATAATGGCGAGTGCGAGAGATGTTTTGAAGTGAGGCATACGAAGTAGGGCGGTGAGGAAGGTAAGGGTGTGTTTCGTCGTGTGAGTCCTAACGATGATTTCAAAAAACCTATTCACGCTAGTTATTGTGCATCACTGCTTCAGCAACGATTCAACCACCAGCTTCAGCCTGCTCGCGTAAAGCGCGTAACCGCCGTCCTGCGTGAGATGGATGTTGTCGGGTGTGAACAGGCCCGCCTTCAACGTGCCGTCCGCATTGACCATCTCATTCCAAAGATCGAGCACCTGCACCTTCGGATCGCTGTCGAGCTTCAGCGCATCGAGCGCGGCGTTTGTCTTCTTGATGTTCTCGTAGAAGGCATTTCCCGGTGCGTGGGCGGGAAAGATTTTCACGGCGATGACACCGGCGTTCGGGAACTTCTCGCGCACATTCGCCACGCACATCTGGATGCCCTTGGCCGCCGCCTCCACGCCGGTCTCGGGCGCGAAGAACATGTTGTTGTTGCCGATGAGCACGATGATGAGCTTCGGCTCCAAGCCCGCGACGCCACCGTGATCGAGACGCCAGAGCAGACCTTGGGACTTTTCACCGCCGATGCCGAGGTTCACGCTCTTGTATTGGCCGAAATGCTTTTGCCACGCCGCATTCATCGGCTTGTGGTCGAGCACGCTGCCCCACTGCTGCGTGATGCTGTCGCCAATGAGCAGGATGTCGATGGGGCCTTTGTTCTCCTCGACGTTCGCCAGCAGCTTCGTGTGAATGTCGAGCCACGAGGTGCCGCCAAAATTGCCCGCGGAAGGCACCACCGGCCACATTTGCGGCAGATGCTTCTTCGCCTCCGAGCCCGGCCGGCGCTCGTGCTCGGGCTTCAGAACATAGGCGCGTTCTTCCTCCGTAAGCGGCCAGCCGGTCTTCTGCGGCTCGGGGGTGTTGTAGGGGTAGTCGAGTGCGTGTGCGGCGGTCGTGAGGAACCACAGAGGCACGATGAGCACAGAGTGGAGGAGACGTTTGGGAGGTGGCATTGGAATGATCGCTGGTGAGTTTTGTTGTGAGTGAAAATCAGTTTTCTGCGTCCATCGTGCCTATGCTGTTCAAAAGCTCACGCCTCCACGCCCGTCATCGTCCCCGTGCTGCTGGCAAACTTGTCCGCCTCGATGCCCATGCGTTGCAGCATGGTGACGAAGAGATTCGCCAGCGGCTCATTGTTCTTTGGATCGAAGACGAGGTGCTGGCCGTGTTTGAAGCCGCCGCCGGCGAAGATGAGCGGAAGGTTGGTGGTGTCGTGGGAGTTTGCGTTCGAGAGATTCGAGCCGTAGAGGAGCATCGTGTTGTCGAGCAGCGTGCCATTGGCTTCCTTCACGCTGGTGAGTCCATCGAGCAGGCGCGCGAGACTGCGGAACAGCGCTTCCTCGATGTTCTTCAACTCGGCGATCTTCGCCTCGTCATTGCCGTGATGCGTGAGTGCGTGCGTCTGATTTTTCACGCCGGGGATGTTCGGGGTGATGAGCAGCGGGCCGAGGTAAAGGGTGACGATGCGCGTGCTGTCGGTCTCCAGTGCGAGGCGCATGGTGTCATACATGAGGTTCGTCTGCGCCTCGACTTCGGCGTCGCTCGGGATGTCCTTCGGCATCGGCGCTTGCACCACCGGCTTCGGTTTGCGCTCCCACGATTCGGCGTGCTGAAGGCGCTGCTCAAGTTCGCGCACCGAGGTGAAATATTGGTCGAGCCGCTCCTTGTCGCGTGCGGGCAAACCCTTCTCCAAGCTCCGCGCCTCATCGCGCACGAAGTCGAGGATGCTGCCGCCTTTGCGCAAGTCATCGATGCTGCGCTCGATCTCCTGCGGCGTGCCCTGCACGAAGAGCCGGCGATACAGGGCCGACGGATTCCGCTCCGCCGGAAGCTGCACGCCGTCGCGCGTGGTGGATGGTGTGCCCATGTGATCCTTGCCCACGCTGAGGACCAGCGAGCCGAAGCGCGTCTGCGCGCCGATCTGCTCGGCAGCGAACTGGTCCAGCGAGATGCTGTTCTTGAAACTGCTCGCGCCCGGATGCGGCGCGCAGCTCAGGAAACTCCGCTCGGACGAATGGTTCCCATCCACGCCCGGATGCGACACGCCGCTGAACACCGTGAAGCGCTCGCGATGCGCTTTGATCAAATCGAGATACGGCGTGCTCCCGTATTCGCGTCCCGCCTTCTCGGGAAAGAAGTAACGAGGCATCACGCCCATGTTCGTCATGATCGCGAGCATCCGCCTCGGCGGCACCGGCACAGCGGCGCGGGCGAACGATTCGAGAAAAGGCAGCGCCAGCGTGGCTCCGGTGGCGCGGAGAAAATGGCGGCGGGTGAGTGTCGTTTGATTCATCAGGTCAGCGTTGAACGACGCGGACCGGCAGACGCGGCTGGGTCTTGAGCGTGAGCTGGATGTCATCGGCGAAGAGGGACTCCAATATCGCCGGGCGGAGGTTCGGACGCGCGGCGATCTGGATCACGGCGAAGTCGGCATCGACGGGGACGAGGCACTTCGCGGTGACTTTTTTCCACGCGGCGGGGCCACCACCGAGCGTGGTCACATCCGCAGAGCCGCTGGAGACGGTGTCGGCGTTGTTTAGCGGCCAGGTCTTGTGGAGGACTTCGGAATCGCCTTTGAACAAAAACAATTGGCACATGAAGGTGACGGACGGATTCGTGTTTGATCGACGCGCATCCAGAAAATCGGCAGACAGCTCCAGCACCGCATCTCCCTCCGCGCTGAGGCCTGGGCGAAGCGGTCGAAGATCGACGAGCTGAAATACATCGCAAGAGATCGCCCGGCCCTGCGGATCGCTCCCATCGCTGCTCGGGCTGACGAAACGGAGCATCCGGCGGCCTTCCCTGGCGTCGCCGGTGACGAACTCGGCCTCATCGCCGCTCCACACGCCGAGAGTCGCAGGAAAGCCCGACGGCACAGCGCCGCTCTGCTTTTCAAAGCTCCCGTCCACCAGCGCGAACAGACGCGCCGCCGTCGCCACCACGCGAGGCGCAGCCACGGCCCACGCCACCGTCGCGCAGAAGAGTCCGATCGCGATGCCCGCCGCCGCTGCGGTGAGCGGACGCCATTGGAACCAACCCGTGCGTCGCTTCACTTCCGAAAACGGCTGCGTCGCACCGAGCATCCCGCCGGCGTCCGCAGCCAGCAGCGATTCCATTTGGGCCGCGCGCAAATGTTCCGCGAGCGCCGCATCGTCCATGAGTCTTTGCGCGGCGTGTGCGCGGACATCTTCGTGGGTTAGCAGCGTGGCGTTGAGTTCCTCACGCTCGGCGGCGGAAAGCGTGCGCGTCCTGCTTTCGAGGAGCAGTTCATCGAGACGCTCGCGCCATGGAAGTTCAGATTTTGTTTTCATGATGCGGACTGTTGGTGGAGCTGGCGTTCGATGCACTCGGCGAGAGTGCGCCGGAGCCGGAGGAGGAGAACTTTCACGGCGCCCACACTCATGCCGTGGGCCGAGGCGATGTCCGCCTGCGAATGACCGAAGACATAGTGCGATGTGAGTGCCTCGCGGTGCCGCGGCTGGAGCTTCTCCGCGCAACGCACCAGCGCCTCGCTGCGAGAATCGTGCGTCTCGGCGTGCCGCAGGGCTGCGTCCGCCATCATCCGCGCCACGTCGTCATCGAACATCAGCCGCTCACGTTGCCGGTCGCGGACGACGGCGAGCACTTCAAAACGCGCCACCGCCAGCGCCCACGGCAGAAACTTCGTCTGCGGATCCCATTCACCCGCCTTTTGCCAGAGGACGATGTTCGCCTTCTGCCACGCGTCCTTCGCCTCCTCGCAATGCCCCAGCGCCGCCTCGCAATACGCGCGCAGCGCAGTCTGCGACTCCGTCAACGCCCGCACAAAGGCGGCGTCGGGAGCAGGACGAGTGGTGTCGGCAGAATCGGGCATGCAACATCTACACTCCGCGGGAAGGAGAAAAGGTTACAAGAGTTCGTCCCGGCGGTTCTCACGCATGGCAGTTACTTTCGATCCAGCTTCTCCTGCTCCAGTGATTTATTGATCGCGTCGTTGAAGTTCTTTTGGAGTTCCTCCGAACTTAGCGCGGCATCGATGGTCGTTTGCTTCGCATAAGTTCCGCCTTCCCAGTGCAGGTTGCGAATTTCCCGAGGCCCCTGCCAAGTCTTGCCGTCCACTTTTACTTTCTGTCCCGTTTTCACGATTTCACCGTTGGGGCTGATGCTGAACTCGGTGACTGTCTGCCAATTGGCAAGTGGAGCCGTGACTTTGGGATTGGTGGCAAAGAGTTCGTTCAGACTGACGGACACGGTCTGCCAGTCCGGGGAGCCTTTCAGTTCCTTGACCGCCGTGTAGTCCACCGCGGACTTGCCGGGAGCAAACGCGCCCCACGCGTTACAGTTGAAGGTGAGCACGAGCTGGTTGTCGGTCTGGCACTTGATTTCAAAGTGCAGCGTGGCGCCGTCCGGGCCACGCCATTTGGCGTCTTTCAGCTTGCGGGTTGTTGCGGTCCACAAGGGCGCATGCCCCCAATTCAGCCGATACCAGTCGTGCCAGCCGGGCGCGCCATCGTCGATCAGCCGGTCTGGTTTGTCTGTGGCCTTCACCTTGGCCGCCTGCAACTGCGCAGGCCCGGCCGAGAGGACACGGGAGCTGATGGCAAAAGTGTCGCTACTTTCCTGCCCCGCTTTCTGCGGCCCGGTTCGGTATTGCGCGGGTGTTTCATAGACCACATTGGCAAAGGCGAAGAGCGGTTGCTCAAGATTCATCACCGGACACTCCGCCTTCCATTGCTGGCTGGTCTTCAACGCCTGCGCATCGCGCCAGAAGCGGGTCAGGGCGTGCGGATCGATCGAGTAGTAAATGTCCACGCGCTGGACGGGCTTCGAGTCGTCCGGCGTGACGGTGATGCGCGGCACACCGTCGGAGGTCTTGAGTTCCAGAACCATCTGCGGCGTCTGCGGCATCTTGAAGGCCGCGCCTTTCAAGTGCTCCTCAAACCATAGGTATTCGGTGATGGCGTGCTCGTCCGTGTGGCGGTGATTCAGGTGCGGCGAAATGCTGAAGCGCACGCGGTCGTCGGGCAGGTTGCGCCAGTTCCAGGCCATGTTGTCGATGTGCGCGTGAAAGTCGTTCGTGGGCGACAGCCACAGCACCGGGCAGGTGATCAGCGGGAGGTAGGCATTGTCGGAAATGCAGGCCAGTTCCAGGGCCGTGCGCGGGGTTCTGCTCCCGCCGGGCACCACCGCTTCGCTCTCCCAAAGATCTCCCGAGCCGCCGCACGATGGCACCGCCGCTTTGATCCGTTTATCGATCCCGGCGAGGTTGGTCGTGAGTTTGCCGCCCATGGAATGCCCGTGCGCCCCGATCCGCGTCGCGTCCACTTCCGGCTGCTGTTCGAGGAACGTGATCGCGCGGCGTGCTGCCATCAGGACGAGAAACCAGTTGCTGTTCCGCGGCGATTCCACCGCGTCGAGCGTGTATTCATCCGGCGCGAGCGAACCGGCAAAATGGTTCGCCGTATTGCGCGGCGGCGGATGCGTGGCGTCGAGCTTCCCCCAATCGGTCTGCGGCCCGCTCCATGTCTCCTGGCCGAGACTCATCTTGTTGCCGCCCCAATTGATCGAGATGCCCGCATACCCGCGCCTAGCGTAGGTCACCACGCTGTTCAGCGAAGCCGACTGTCCGCCGCCGTGCATTTCGACGAGCGCTGGCAGTTCCGTTCCTCCTTTTGGAAAAGCATAAAACGCTGCGACCTTCGACGGTGCGCCTTTGAAAACACCAACCTGATAGCGAACAATCCGGCAGACCACCCCATCCTGCTCCCACTCCTTGAGTAGCTCGATCTCCAGCGAATCTTTGCGCGGGTTGAAGTCAGCCCAGAGTTCCGCGATCGATCTCGGTGTCTCAGCAGCGACGAGATCTCCGGAAGAAAAAAGGGGGGCTGAACACAGGAGGGTGACAAGGGCGAGTTTCATCGCGTTGGCGGCAGGAGAGTAACGCTCGACGGTCAAAGTTTCCCACGATTGCGTTCTCGAATTCAGGTGCGTCATTCGGGCCAAGACATGCCGCTGGATGCTGGCCATGGCAAGACGTAGCCGCATCCAAAGCCGCTCAAAGCAGTCATGAGCTTCGGCTCGTGAAGTCATTGAGCAATGATGGACGCGGCAGCCGCTCGCAGAAGTCGGCATGGCGCTCGTGTCCTGATGTTTGGGACATGATGGCTTCCAATCTAGTCGTCGCCACTCAGCGCCTCATTTACTTAAATATTTTTGGTAATGATCTGCGCGGATGATTTTACCGAAGAGGTCTTTTACCACCTGCCCATGCGCATTGGTGAGCGGTCGTTCGAGGCCGTTGTGTCAAAGCGTCGCCGCTCGTGATCGCGGCTCATGGTTTCCAAGATTGGCAGCGCGCGGGAGGCACCAAGTCATCTCCTCTGGCCCGTGATACCAACGCCGTTGGTGTTGGCGCTCGTTTGGCTCAGCGAATGGGCGATGGCGTTGCTAAAGTCGTTGATCGTCGCTCGAGGCGCATGCGTCAGCCGGGGTTTCGTGTTCACTTGACTTGACGTGCGGTCGCCGGGTTTCGTTTCGGCGCCTGTGCCCCGCGCTCTCGTGATGGGAGCGAACGCTAGGAAAGTGAGAGCGAGAATAATCCGGTTCATGGAATGAGCGTAGCAACGCACACCGAGATGTAGGCGGCGACTCGCAATCAAGGCGCTGGAAGTTGCCGCTCAAATCGAGCCGGGCGGGGATGAGGCTGGCAACGGCCTGAGGGATCGGGATTGCTGGGAGGCGCCTCATAGACCTACTTCATGTTTCGCTTCAACCCAACCTCTTCATGAAAACCGCACGCCGCAGATACCTGATCACTGCTCTCCTCGCCTGCTTGCTGCCGCTGCCGCTTCGCGCGCAAACGCCGCCGCCCTCGGATGCGGTCACGCTATTCCAAAACGTCCGCATCTTCGACGGTAAGAGCGCCGAACTCTCGGCGCCTTCCAACGTCCTCGTCCGGGGAAACAAGATCGAAAGAATCTCGGCGCAGCCGATCCCGACCGACAAGCGCGGGGACACCGCGATCATCGACGGCGCAGGCCGGACGCTGATGCCCGGGCTGATCGACAATCATGC
>JANPIW010000816.1:0-22408 GCA_031425215.1 Verrucomicrobiaceae bacterium | reverse complement strand
TCCCATCAGCCAGCTCAAGCCGCCGCGCTTCCCTCGGGCACCACGGGCTTCTCCGCATTGACGAAGATGGCGAAGATGCCGGCGATGACGAATGCTCCGGCGCAGAGCCACACGCCCTCGTGGTAGTCCTTGTTGGCGTCGAAGTTCTTCAGCACGGCGGCAAACAGCATCGGCATGATGGCCGCGCCGAAATTGCCCCACATGTTGCACCAGCCGAAGAACTGCGCCTGAAAGCGTCCGCTGATGTCCTGCATCGTCGTCCACACAGCAGGCAGGCCAAAGTCCGCAAAGAACGTGGCCAGTCCGAACCAGATCGTCGCCACCCACGGCGAATCTGTGCTGATGGCCACGATGTAGAGGGCGGCGGCGATGAATTTGGAGACCGACATCGGCAGCATCCGGCCAAGCCTTTTCCCATACCGGCGCGTGAGCATGTCCGTCATCCAGCCGCCCACTGGCATGCCGATGATGCCGATCGCCAGCGCCACAGTCGTCATCGTGCCGCTCGCCTTGTCATCCGCGTGCAGCACCACTTTCAAGTAGTCGCCCAAAGACAGCACCAAAAAGGCCCAGCCGATGTTGGTGAAGAACTGCATGCCGTTCGACATCCACAAATTTCCGCTGCCCCAGGCGATCCGCAGAGGAAAGGCGCGTGCCTCACGTTTCGCCGGCTGGAAATCTCCGCGTCCCTCCGCCAGCAGCGCCACCTCCGCCTCGTTACAGCGCGGGTGCAGGCGTGGATGGTCGCGAAAAACATGCCAGTAAATCCACGCCACAAAAATGCCCGCAGCACCGTAAACCCAGCCTGCCCACCGCCAGTCGCCAGCCGCAACGATAATGTAGATGGTCAGCATCGGCGCGAGCGCGCCACCGACACGGCCGCCCCAGCTAATCGCGCTGCTGGCCATGCCCCGGCTCTCGATGTGCGCCCAGCGTGTCATCAGCCCGCTGCTGGCAGGGTAGTATCCGGCCTCCGCGAGGCCGCATCCGAAGCGCACCAGCATGAGACTGATAAATCCGGTGCAAAGCCCCGTGCCGAAGGTGAAGAGCGACCAGGCCGCGATGTAAAAGGTGATCAGAATTCGCGGACTGTAGTGATCGCTCAGCCAGCCGGCGGGCACCTGCGCCAGTGCGTAGGCCCAAAAGAACGAGCCTTTGATCCAGCTCTCCTGATCCTTGGTGAGATGGATGCTGGAGATGAAGGAGTCTGATTTGAGGATTTCCGCCAGGCAGATGCGGTCGAGATACATCAGGAACGCCACGAACGTCGCCGAAGCTATGATCTGATGGCGGACACTCGTGGGCTTGGCGGCTGGATTCATCGGGAGAGAGGGGAACCAACGTGCTTTCGATCAAAAGTGCTGCAACGGAGTCATCAGCCCGCCTTCACCAGCGCGACCAGTTCTTGCAGCGAGGCCTTGGCGTCGCCGAACAGCATCCGGCAGTTGTCGCGCAGGAAAAGCGCGTTCTCGATCCCGGCGAAGCCTTTGCCCATGCTGCGCTTCATCACGATCACGGTTCCCGCTTTCTCAGCCTCGATGATGGGCATGCCGTAGATCGGGCTGGCCTTGTCCTCGCGCGCGGCGGGATTCACCACGTCGTTCGCGCCGATGACGAGACAAACATCCACGCGATCCATCTCGGGATTGATCGCCTCCATCTCGATGAGCTGGTCATACGGCACATCGGCCTCGGCAAGGAGCACATTCATGTGACCGGGCATCCGTCCCGCCACGGGATGAATGGCGTAGCTGACCTCGACTCCGTGCTGAGCCAACTCATCAGCAAGCTGCCGCACCTGATGCTGCGCCTGCGCGACGGCCAGTCCGTATCCCGGCACGATCACCACGCGGCCCGCATTGCCGAGAAGCATCGCGGCTTCATCTGCCTGCACGGGTTTCACGTTGCCAGTGGCTGCCGCACCTTCTGCGGACGCGCCATTCACTTTGCCGAACGCGCCAAACAACACATTTGTCACCGGCCGGTTCATCGCCTTGCACATCGCGAGAGTGAGCAGCGTGCCGGAAGAGCCGACGAGTGTGCCTGCGATGATCATGGCGATGTTGTTGATCGCAAAACCATCCGCCGCGACGGCGAGGCCGGTGAAGGAATTCAAAAGCGAGATCACCACCGGCATGTCAGCGCCACCGATGGGCAGCACGGTGAGCACGCCAAGAATGAGCGCGAGCAGGAGAAACAAAACCATCAGCACCATGCTGTGCGAACCCATCGCCATGGCGATGCCGATCAGCACCGTCGCGACGAGCAGCATGCCGTTCACCACCTGCTGCGCGGGATACGTCACCGGTTTGTCAAAGTGACCTTCGAGCTTCAGAAACGCAATCACACTCCCTGACACCGACACCGCGCCGATCACCGCCGCGCTGATCATCGCGATCACAAAAGTCGCGCTCGAAGCCGACGTGACATGCGCGAACTCGATCGCCGCCACCAGCGCCGCCGCGCCGCCGCCAGCGCCATTGAAGAGCGCGACCATCTGCGGCATCGCGGTCATTTTCACCCGATACGCGCCCGCCGCGCCGACGATCAGGCCCAGCACGATGCCCGCGATGATGAGCACCCATTTCCAAAGCGACACACCGCTGTGCATCAACGGCAGCACCGCGACAAGAGCTATCAACATGCCCGCAGCCGCGATCAGATTACCCGAGCGCGCTGTCTTCGGGGACGCGAGCAGCTTGATGCCCACGATGAAGAGCGCGGACGCGACGAGGAATGCGATGGAGGTGATCGTGTGCATCGTCAGTTCACTTCTTGCGCTTGAACATTTGCAGCATCCGGTCCGTGACCATGAAGCCGCCGAACACGTTCGCCGAGCCGAGCACGACGGCCACAAAACCCGCGAAGTGCTGGAGAAAACCGTCCGCGCCAGCCAGAGCGATCATGCCGCCGAGCAGGATGATGCCGTGGATCGCGTTCGTGCCCGACATCAGCGGCGTGTGCAGCATCGACGGCACCTTCGAGATCAGCTCAAAGCCGAGGAAGATCGACAGCACGAAGATGAAAATGATGAGCATGTCCGAGGTCATGGCGTGTCAGGTTTTGGCTGTAGCGAGTTTTTCGTTCACGATCTTGCCGCCATGCGTCACGAGGCAGCTTTTCAAAATGTCGTCCTCCAGGTTCAGCTTGAGCGACTTCGTTTCCTTGTCCCAAAACTCGGTGAGCAGCGCGGTGACGTTCGACGAAAACATCTGGCTCGCGTGAACCGGCACACAGCCCGGCAAATTCGCGATGCCGACAATCTTCACGCCTTTGCGAACCGTGATCTGATCCGCCACCACGCCCTCGACATTGCCGCCGCTCTCCACCGCGAGATCGACCACAACGCTGCCGGATTTCATCGCGTCGAGCATGTCGCTCGTCAGCAAAATCGGCGCGCGCCTGCCAAACACCTGCGCCGTCGTGATGACGACATCCGATTCCGCGCACACGCGCTTCATGCCCTCGCGTTGCAGCTTCAATTGCTCATCCGTCAGCGGCTTCGCGTAGCCGTCTTTCGTTTGTCCCGTCTCGCCCACATCGATCTTCACAAACTTCGCGCCCAGTGACCGCACCTGTTCTTCCACGACTGGCCGCGTGTCGAACGCCTCCACTTTTGCGCCCAGCCGTTTCGCGGTCGCGATCGCCTGCAATCCCGCCACTCCCGCGCCGATGATGAACACTTTCACCGGCTTGATTGTGCCCGCTGGCGTCATCATCATCGGGAAAATCTTCCCCGACTGCTCCGCCGCCGCGATCACCGCCGCGTATCCGGCCAGGTTCGCCTGCGACGACAGCACATCCATCTTCTGCGCCCGCGTGCTGCGCGGCACCAGCTCCATGCTGATCGCGCTCACACCACGCGCCGCCAGCGCGCGGATCAATTCAGGCGATTGAAAGGGATCGAGCAGCGCCACAAACACCGCGCCCTCGCGCATCGCGCTCACCTCGCCGAGCGACGGCTTGCGCACCTGCACGATCACATCCGCCGCCGCCAGCATGGCCGCGCGATCAGCGCGCACTGTCGCCCCGGCGGCTGAGTACTCGTCATCACCATGCCCGCAAGTCGCGCCCAGCCCGGCCTCCACCTCGATCTTTGCTCCCAGCGCCGCCAGCTTGGTCACATGCTCCGGCACAATGGCGGCGCGTGTTTCGGTTGGATGGTTTTCTTTGGGAATGACGACGGTCATGCTCGGGAGGCGAATCAAACGTTAGCAGATCGCGCAATTTCGCGATCAACATTTTTTGCGAAATTGCCACTCGTGATTGTGTCGCCCTCGACTGCAACAGCCGTGCCTTCCGGTCTGTAATCTGGTCATGCGCGGGTATTTGCCAGGTTTGATGGTTCTGTTCACGACTGTGATGGTTGTGACCGGCGAGGAACCGATCATCCCGCTCGCCGCGCTGCCACCAACAATCGGCGCAGCGGCGACTCCACATCAGATCGAGCTTGGCCGCCTGCTCTTCTTTGATCCCATCCTCTCGGCCACGAAGACCATCGCCTGCGCCACCTGCCATCAGCCGGACAAAGGCTGGACCGATGGCCGCGCCGTCGCACACGGCATCGCGCCGATGAAGCGCAACACACTCACCATCTTGAATGTGGGCTTCAACACGGACGGCGTGATGTTTTGGGACAACCGCGAGCGAACGCCCGAGGCACAGGTGCTGCATCCCATCCGCTCGCGCGAGGAGATGCGTGGCGATGTCTGCGAGGAACGCGCGGTCCTTGATCTCGTCGTGAAGCGCGTGAGCGCCATAGCAGAGTATCGCCGCCGCTTCGATGGAAACGTGACCATGCCCCGCATCGCCCAGCCCATCGCCGCGTTTGAGCGCACACTTGTCACCACCGACACCGCCTTCGACCGCTTCATGCGCGGCGACAAAACCTCGCTCACCACGCAACAGCAGCGTGGCATGAAAATCTTCGAGCAGGCCGGCTGCATCCGCTGCCACGGCGGCGCGATGCTGTCGGATTTCAAGCTGCACGTTGTCGCCGGACCGGGCGAGCGGCAGGCGTTTCGCACTCCCTCGCTGCGCAATCTCACCCACACCGCCCCCTACATGCACAACGGCACCATCCGCACGCTCGATGACGTGCTGCTCTTCTACGAGCAGCTCATGGACGAGGTCAGCGAGACCATCGAGGGCGGCGACAATGCGGCCCATCCGCCGCTCGACCCGCTCTTGCAGCATCTCGATCTCAAAGCGGAGGATTTCCCTGATCTGAAAGCATTCCTCGAATCGCTCAGCGCGGAGAAGTACGATCAAACATCACCAGCGGCAGTACCCAGCGGATTGAAGCCGGGCGGCGAGTGATCTTGATCCCCCATTCGAGCTGCCAGCAAACAGCAACCGTTGCGTCAACCTCTGCTCAAAGGACACTCAAAGGACAAAGATTGACCGCGCGCTCTCAACCTGCCATAAAGGCGCCCCGTGTTTTCTGAAATCAAAGACTCCCTCCGCGACCTCTACCTCTCCGACCCACGCCCCTGGCTCATCGGCTTCAGCGGCGGGAAGGATTCCACGATGGTCGCAGCGCTGATCTTTGAGGCCATCGCCTCGCTACCGGAAAAGGAACGCACCAAGCCTGTGTCCGTCCTTTGCACTGACACCCGCGTCGAGATTCCCGCCATCGTCGGCATGATCGAGAGTACGCTGGAAAAGATGCGGAAGTTCGCCGAGCGCAGCGGCCTCACCACCGAGGTGCATCTTCTTCGTCCGCCGCCGGACCAGTCGTTCTGGGTCAGCATCATCGGGCGCGGTTACCCGCCGCCGAACCGGCATTTCCGCTGGTGTACCCAGCGCATGAAGATTGATCCCGTCAGCCAGTTCGTGCAGCGCACGCTTGGCCGCACCGGGCAGGCCATCCTGCATCTCGGCGCGCGCCGCGCGGAGAGCGCCACCCGCTCGCAGGCGATGTCGGGCGTCGCGCTGAAGAACGGACTGCGCCGTCACCCCGACCTGCCGCGCGTGGATGTGTCCAATCCCATCGAGCACCTCACCACCGAGCAGGTGTGGGCCTACCTCCTGCAAAACGATCCGCCCTGGGGCGGCAGCAATCGCGACCTCTACCGGCTCTACAAGGACGCCGGCGGCGGCGAGTGCCCCGTCCACATCGACACCAGCACGCCGAGCTGCGGAAACTCACGCTTCGGCTGCTGGACCTGCACCGTCGTCGAGCGCGACAAGGCCAGCGAGGGCCTCATGGCCAATGGCGACGAGCGCATGGAATCCATGCTCGAGTTTCGCGAGTTGCTGCTCAAGGTGCAGGACCCCGCCAACGGCTGGCGCGACACCCGCCGCATGAACGGCACGGAAGGCAACGGCCCCGTCCTCATCAAAGGCCGTCGCATGTTGCTCCGGGAGTTGCTTAAACTCCAGGACACTGCCAAGATGAAACTCATCAGCGATGAAGAACTCCTTCTCATCCAGCAGCTTTGGAAATCCGCACGCGAGCCGGACGATGGCCGCGGCGTCGCCCGCATCGTGAACTCCCACTCCGGCCTGCCCATGCACGACCTCCGCAACACCGCCCGCCTCCGCAAGCTCGAAGCCGAGGTCGCCGAGGAAAAAAGTTTGTCTGCCGAAACGCTCCAGCGCCTCGTCGCCAAAGTGGAGGAGTTCAGCGAGAACAACCGCGCGCACGGACTTCCGGCTGAGTTGAAGCGAATCCTCTTGGACGACATCATGCTTTCGAGCGAGCCGGAGCTGGCCGCCTGACGCCATGAGCCGCGATGACCATGCCAAACAGTGGCTCGCGAAGCTGACGAAGTTGAATCCGGCGGCGGGACGTGGTGAGTGTCGAGGCAAAGCGCCGCACAAACCATTGATCCTGCTGTGTCTTCTCGACATGGCTGAATCGGGCGAGCTTCCTGCTCGCGCCTTTGCCCGCAGTCCAGGATTGGTGCTGCGCTTCAGAAGTTACGGAAGTATTGTCGCCGAGCGCTGGCCCACCCGTCTCGACATTCGGTTGCCATTCTTCCATCTGAACTCCCAAGGATTCTGGGAACCATTCGATGCGGAGATGCGGCGGGCAAAGGGGCCTAATGATTGCATGGTGTGCGAGATGCATCAGGAGCTTTTCGATCTGTTCGCCGATCCTGGTTTCCGGCTAAAGGCGCGAATGATCCTGGTGGCAAAGTATTTTGATCCGAACGAACGCGTTGCCTTGTTTGAAAGTCTCAGCATCCAGCACACTGAGCCCGTGATTGCTTCAGCGCGACGTGCGCTGGACGAGGCGACTGAAGCGGCAAAACGCAAAGGCCGCTGCGCGCGTTTCTCTGTCCGAGTCTGCTCCGAGTATCGATACACCTGCGCGCTGACTGGCTATCGTTGCATCACTGGCGACGGAGCTACAATTGTCGATGCAGCTCACATCGAGTCCTGGGCCATGGCGCAGAATGACGATCCGAGAAACGGCCTGGCGTTATCCAAAAACGCCCACTGGATGTTCGACGAAGGTTTGTGGTCGGTGGATGACGATTTCCGGATTGTGGTGCATGCCAAAAAATTCACGGAGAGTGGACCTGAACTGATGAAGCTCACCAGCTTCAACGGCAGGCATCTCCAATTCGACCCAGCCGCCAAGTTGCGTCCCGAAATCGAATATCTTCGGCGTCATCGAGCGAGGACTCCTTTTGCATGGCTGCTCTGAGCGTGGATAGCTCTCGCTTCCATCGCAACAACCATCCGATCTTAAACATGCCCGTCAGCCTTACAGTCATCAAACGCCTGTTCGCAAAATCGGGGAACAAGTGTGCCTTCAACTGGTGCCAATCGCCACTCATTGTTGGCGACTTGGTGCTTGCTGAAATCTGTCACATTCGAGCAAGGCGAAAAGGCGGGCCGCGATACGATCCGACCCTGACCGCTGAGGAAAGGGACGCGTTCAGAAATCTGATGCTCCTTTGCCCAACCCATCACACCGAGGCAGACAAGAACTCCGCAAAATTCACCGCAGAACTGCTTTCTGATATCAAGGAAATGAATGAGCGCGGTGGCGACAGCGAGATCACACCCCTGATAGCAGAACACGCTGCCCGCATCCACGCTAAGCAGTTTGAGAAATCGAAACGCGCCATCGAAAGCTCTCCAGTTCATGGTGGCGCTCCCGCTACGGCTTCGCACGGTTCTGTGGCTGTTTCCGTTGCAGGGCACAATCAAGGCAACATCAACATTCGTGTGGGCGGCAAGGGTGGAGAGCCGAAGGCCAAACACCCAGCGAACAGCATCGGAGCAGATGCCAACTTGACCGGTTACATCGAATACCTTTGCGACTTGTATGTGAAGTTCATGTCCCCGATCGAGAAGAACGAAAAAGCCCTCTGGGGGAGACTGGGCAAACACATCAAGGGCAAGTTTCGACTCAGAAAGCGCAGCCGGAACGACCTGCCCGCTGAAAAGTTCGATGCACTTGTGGACTACTTGATTTACGAAAAACTGGCGAAGACTCCGGTGGGTCAAAAGCACCTGCGTAACGGCCAACGCCTGTGCAGCACATTTGATGAATGGCGAGCTTTGAGGTAATTGGGTATGAACGACGATCACGCATATTGGGTTCCGTTTCGAGTCAAGGGAGGTCAATGGATCAAAACAGGCCCTTTTTCCTCCCGCGACGAAGCGCTCCGCGAACGTCAAGACATGAAGGCATTCGACTGTGATGTTGATGTTCACGTGTATCGAACCTCCGCTGAAATGGACAAACTCATTGAGGACATGAACGGAGGCACCAAGCGCATAGAAGGGGACTGAGATGGCACATTCCAGAAGCATCGTCGTCGGAGACTTGGAGTTTCCAACAAAGGCTAGCGCCAAAGACTTCTTCCGCACCGTCCGTGACCGTTACAGAGATGGCAAGCAATTGAACGTCGAGGATCAAGGCATCGTCCTTGATCTGCTGGGACTGCACCCAGAATCAGCTTCAAAGTGCGGGTGTGGCATCGCATTCCTCACAGTTGAAACGGAACATGAGTTTGGCCGCACCAGACACTTTATGATTCACCGTCTGGACGGCTCAAGCACCGATTTTAGCTTTCACGCCTGCATTGATGGGCGGAGTGTTCGCAGGGATGTCTTGGAAGCCATGCGGCGAGCAGTAGCAGATCAGATTGTCGTGTTTCGTGAGCGGTTCTTTGCAGCAGGCGAAACCCCGATTTGCCCATTGTCGGGAGGTCGGATTTCCCGTGAAAACTACCATGTGGATCATGCTCCACCAGGAAAGTTCATTGTTCTGGTGAGTCGTTGGCTCGTCGGTGAGTCGTTGGCTCGTCGGTGAATCGTTGGCACTCGAACAAGTTGAAATCACTCCACCCGGTGATGCCCAAATCGTCGCTGAAATGACCTCTCAGGATCAACGAACCTCATGGACGGGTTTCCACCGCCGAGAGGCAACGCTACGGATGTTAAGTCCACTGGGAAATCTTTCCCACGCCAACCGCCGAAGTTCGCCATCGGAGTGATTGACGCAAGTCTGGGGGCTTTGCAGGGTGATGATGCTCTGTCTTGGGCGGGTAGAAGCGTGTGCGCTTGATTCAAGCAGCGGCTTTCTCCCTCGGCCGAACGCACAACACCTCATCCTCCCGCAGCGGCTCGACGGCGCTGGCAGCGATGAAGTGAACGTCGATCGTGTCACCGACCGCGTTGAAGACTTCCACGGCATAGCCGGGTGATCCGTCACGGGCGTTCAGTTCATCGACCAGCATGACGACATCACCCCTGCGCAGGCCATATTGCGGCAGGTCGGTGGCGATGGCCGCGCGTTTGTAGAGTTCAAGTTTCATTGGTCTTGTGAGGTGCGGGCACCAGTGTAACAAACCGGGTGCGCCCGGACAAGGCATCTTTCAGCCAGATGGTGCGGACGGAAATGGGAACGCCAGACGGCCCGATCAGATCGCCCCGTATCTCGAATGCCCCGCCAAAGGGAGACGGACGCGAAGGGATCGCATCGAGAGTCAGCAACTGGCTGCGAATGTCGTCGATCAGCCGCTGCGGGTTCGACTGCGTGTAGCCGCCACGGGCAAGCCATGCCGACTTGTCAGATTCCGCCTGCGGCACCAGCAGGTAGTGCGTCAGCTTCCGCATCTCGATGTCACTGTCGGGCGGAAGCTTCATCGGGTGGCATCAAGTGTTGAGGCGCAAGCGCGCAGGGCTTTTATCGCACCATTGATCTCGGCAGGATGATTTGATGACCCCAATGAGAAACGCACACACCGCCGGGCTGCTGCGCCAGGCTTCATGGCGGCGATGACATGCGAGGGATCGGGCGAATCGGCGAGGCAGGCGGAGCCGCTGCTGGCGCAGATGCCGGCTTGATCGAGCAAGAGCAGCAGCGCCTCGGACTCGATACCGTGGAAAGTGAGGTTGGTGGTATTGGCGAGGCGCTGGGTGGCGTGGCCGTTCAGCTCGGTGTTCGGGATTAAGGAGAGGATGCTGTGTTCCAAAGCATCGCGCAGAGGGCGGACGGTGCGGTCGTAGTCGGGCAGCTTTTTCAAAGCGTAGGCAGCGGCGGCACCGAGGCCGTTGATGCTGGCGACGTTCTCCGTGCCTCCGCGCCGCGAGCGCTCCTGATGGCCGCCGTGAATGAAGGGGATGAACGGCGTCTTCTTCTGCACATAGAGGGCACCGATGCCTTTCGGTGCGCCGATCTTGTGGCCGGTGATGGAGATGTAATCGAATGGGATCGCACGGACGTCGATGGGCAGCTTGCCTGCGGCCTGCACGGCATCGCAATGGTAATGCACTCCGCGATTGCGGCAGAGCTGGGCGATCTGCTCGACTGGGAAGAGGACGCCGGTTTCGTTGTTCGCCCACATGAGGGAAACGACGGCGGTGTCGTCGGTGAAGGCGTTCTCAAGGTCCGTGATCGACAGAAGTCCCTCGCGATCCACGGGCAGGCAGGTCACGCGGTATCCGTGGTGCCTCTCCAGAAAACGGCAGTAGGTGAGCACGGAGGAGTGCTCGACCTGCGAGGTGATGATGTGACGCTTCTCCGGGCACGCCATGATGGCCGAATGGATGGCGGTGTTGTTGCTCTCGGTGCCGCCGCTTGTGAAGATGATCTCGCGCGGTGTTTTGCAACCGATGAGGTCGGCAACCTGTTCGCGTGCCTCTTCAATCGCCGATTTCAACTTTGCTCCGAAGCGATAGGTGCTCGACGGATTGCCCCACTCGTCGCCGAGAAACGGCAGCATGGCTTCGCGGACTTCCGGGAGGACAGGTGTGGTGGCGTTGTGGTCGAGGTATAACACTTGCGCAGGGTGGCGGGGAACAGACGGGTGGCAACGATCCAGATGGAGCCAAGTTTTAATTCAGTGCCACGCGGGTGTAATAGAATGGGTCACTGCGGGTTTCTCCGCTGGTTGGAAGGTTTCAATCTCCTGCCCGGCATGGGCACCAAGAAGGCGCGTGATCTGCTGGAGATGCTGGCGGCGGCGGTTGCTTGAGCGGGGGCGTGTCCTCTCGCGGCGGGCTCGCGTTCGGGTGAGGAATTGCTTGTCCGATCCATTGGCGGCTCGTATTCTCCGTCCATGATTCTAGAAACACTGCCTGCGCTGGGTACACTTACTGTCGATCAAAAGTTGCGGCTCGTTTGGGAGCTGATGCATGATGTGTCTCGTGACCGGTCAATCACCGCCGAGACGGCGGCACTGCTAGATGAGCGCCTTGCCGAGCATGAGGCAGCCCCCAATGCCACGCGTACCACGGACGAGGTGACGGCCGGGATCATGGAGCTGAAGAAGCGCATCGCCGCCGGTCGCGCATGACAGCCGCTGTCTGGACTCTGGGGGCGGAGGCTGATGTCCAGCGTCTCTATGAACGATTGGAGACGTGGGAGGAAGGAACCGGTGATCGCTTTTATGAGGAGGTGCTGTCCTCGGTCCGATTGCTTGAATCTTTTCCGCACATTGGCTCCGTCGTTCATCGGGGGAGGGTCCGTCGGGTGCTCGTCTTCAACCGGAACTACGGACTGTTCTATGTCTCCGAACCGCGAGGGATCATTCTTCATGCGCTTCTCGATCTCCGCCAGAATCCAAAGGCGATCATGAAGCGACTACGCGAGATCTGATGGAGATGCAGGCGGCGGCGGCTTGAGCGGGCGCTTGGGGTCGCATGCGTCGATCATGCGCTGGATCGGATGCCGTGCGGTGCCCTGTGGATTGAAGCCGCGCGCCTCACTCACCAAAACAAAACAAGCTCTTGTCCGTCCGCAGGTAAATCCGTCCGTCCACAATCGCCGGGGTGGAGAAAACTGGCTCGCCGATTTGATTGCGCGCCAGCACGGTGAAGGCATCGCCTGCGGCGAGCACGACGACGGTGCCGCGTTGGGATGCGACATGGACGCGACCATCGGCGGCGATGGGGGAGCTGTAGTAATCGCCCGCCGCGTCCACGCGTTCAGCTTGATAGCGGATCTCGCCGTTGCGCGCGTCGTAGCGAGAGGCGAGGCCGCCGTTTTTCATCGTGAAGACACTACCATCATGAAACAGCGGCGATGACACATACGGCAGATGCTTGCTGATGCGCCAGGCCACATGCGTGTCACTGATGTCGCCATAGCCGTTAGGTTTGATGGCAAAGAGCTGGTTCTCCGCCTTCGCGAACATGCCGCGCATGTGCTCATACTCGGCGCGTGTGACCGTGCCGCTTTTGTCGGCGTCGATCTGCGAGAAGCGGTCGCGCACCGGACTTTTCGGAAATTCATCGAGCACGAGCAGCCCGTCTTTGTTCGCATCATTCGCGGCGCCAAACTCCTCATGCGGCACCATCTCCACGCGGTCATCCTCATCGCCGCCGACATTCCAGCTCGAAACCAAAAGCAAGCCGTCGCCTGCTGTCGGCGTGGCATTCGACACGCGCGCCAATCCGCGTGACGACCAGCGCTCCCGCCCGTCCTTCACCTCGTAGCCGCGCACCCAGAGTGATCCTGCCACGACGATCTCCTCCATCCCGTCATGCCTCCAAAGAAAGGGCGTGGAAAAACTGCGGCGGAATTCCGAGCGATCCATGCGCCATGCTTCCGCGCCGGTCTTTGCATCAAGCGCGAGCAAACAACCGCCCACATCCGCGTCCGCCGCGATGATCACGCGACCTCCGGCGAGAATGGGCGACGCGCCCGTGCCAAACTCCACCACCGGCGCGGGCAGCGGGTTGCGCCAGATTTCCTTGCCGTCCCAGTCATAAGCGAGCACGCCGAACGATCCGAAGTACACATAGACCCGCTCTCCATCCGTGCATGGCGTGGGAGAGGCAGGGCTGCCGATGCGATGCGCGGCCTCGATTTTCTCCGCTGGCGCGGCCACACGCCACAGCTCGCGCCCGCTTTCGCGTTCGAGGCAAAATGTGACCAGCTTTCCATCCGCCACGCCCGTCAGCACGATCTTGCCACCCCAGATGCAAGGTGATGAATGACCGTGCGGCACCGAGACCCGCCAACGCAGATTCTTCTCGGGACCAAACTCCACCGGCGGTTTTCCTGTGCCGATTCCAAGACCGCCTGGCCCTCTAAATTGCGGCCAGTTTGATTCAGCAAAAACATGCGTGACGGCTAGTGCGAGCAGAAGGGAAAGGGAGCGGATCATGTGATTTCGATGGCGGACACACTGAAACGCCAGCGGTTGCGGCTGGCTTGCGATGCGTTGGAGATGAAGTCTTGAATAAATACCTTGGAAGATGCGCGTGATTGGTTCAACATGTGCTCAGAATTCCTGAGCCATGAAATCGAGAAACATCACCCTTCCAATCGTGCTCGCGGCCTTGTGCCTGACGGGCTGTGAGCAGCGCCAGGACGAGGCGCTGAATCTTTACAAGCAAATCCAGCGCGAGGCGCAGCAGCGCGACGAGGCTGTGAAAAAACAAATGGATGTGATTCAGTCTGACCTGAAGACCATCGGCGAGACGCTGGCTGAAATGCAAAAGCAGACCGGTCAAGGCACCGCCGCCGCGCCGTCCACTGACAAGATCGCTGAAGCTGTGTCCGAGCAGGTGGCGAAAAAAGTGGGCGAGCAAAACGCCGCTGCTTTCGCCAGCATGAAGGCGCAGATCGACGAACTGAAAGCGATCGCCGCCACGAGGCCAGTCGCAGCACCCGCTCCCGCGCCTGCTCCAGTGGCCGTTGCTCCGGCACAGCCTGCTCCGAGGTACAATCCCCCTGTTACGCGACCGGTGGACATGACTGATCCAGGCAAGCCACGCTCTTCTTCCGATCCGACGCGCAAGACGTTCAAGATCGACTTTGGCGACGGTCGTTGATTGCATTTTGTGCGTCGAGGAATGTGAAACGAGGAGAGCGAGAAAATGGAAGGCTGGCTGACCCCACATTTTCTGCGCACGGGAGAATCAGGGGCGCGCGTGATTTTGCCGAAGGGCGAGGGGCGCTTTGACCGGGACGATGATCTCGGCGGGCAGGCGGGCATCACGGTTGGCTCCGCGCCGGGTTGTGAACTGATCATCCGCGAGCCGGGTTGGGAGCCAGAGCATCTGCGTTTTATTTGGAATCCCGAGGAGCGCTCGTGGTGGGTGCAGAATCTCACCAGCAAGCCGCTGCTGATGGATGGCAAGCTGGTGCGCAGGCGGGAGGAGTTGCTCGATGTCGCGGAGCAGACGCTGCTTTGCGAGGGCGTGGAGCTGATTTTCAAGCGCGTGATGGCGCCGCCGATGTTTCACGGAAAGCCGGTGGCGGAGATCCCGCTCGATGAAGCTGGGCTGGTGATCGGGCGTGGCGACAAAAACAAGGAGGGCGTGACCACGCCGCGCTTGTGCCTCGACTCGGAGCTGACGGTGCATGTGTCGCGCTCGCGTCAGGCGGAGATCGTGAAGCGGGGTGATGAGTTTGTTTTCCTGAACCGCGAAAATGATGGCGAGGAGACGTATCGCACCACGCTCAACGGATTCGCCTGCAATGAAAAAGTGCTGGTGCTCGGTGATGGCATTCAGATTCCGGGCTGCGATTATTACTCGTTCAAGTTCACCGGCAACTCTCTGCGGCATGTGGGTGGCGGACTTTTGCAAGGGACGAATGTGTCGGTGGTGGTGCGCGGAGGGAGGCACATTTTGCGCGAGGCTACGCTCGACATCCGCAAGGGCAGCTTCCTGGGCATCATCGGCGGATCAGGGCAGGGGAAGAGCACGCTGCTCAATGCGCTCTGTGGCATCGTGCCAGCGACCTCGGGCCGGGTCGTCGCTGATGGACTGGCGCTGCGGTCGCCGCGTGATGTGGCGCGCGCGGGCATCGGCTATGTGCCGCAGGCGGACATCGTTCACCGCGAGCTGACGGTGCAGGACGCGCTCTACTACGCGGCGCGTATCCGGCTGCGGGTGAGCCGGAAAGAGATCGAGAAAGTGATCGATGCCACATTGGAGGCTCTTGAACTGACCGAGCACCGGCACAAGCGCATCGGCTCCGAGCTTTCCGGCGGGCAGCAAAAGCGTGTGAGCGTGGCATCGGAGTTGCTGGCATCGCCGAATTATCTTTTCCTCGATGAGCCGACCTCTGGACTCGATCCGCAGACTGAGCAGGCGCTGATGGGCCTGCTCAAGAGTCTGGCGCGGCGGCAGCGTGTCGGAGTTGCCTGCACGACGCACGTCCTGCAAAACGCCAACCTGTTGGACCGGATGGTGTACATCGCGCGCGGCAGGATTCTTTTCCACGGCCTGCCCGCCGATGCGTTCCGCTTTTTTGTGGGAGGCGGAGCCGCGGCAAAGGACACGCATCGCGAGCGTGGTACTGCGAGCAGCGCGGGCACCTCGTCAGGGACATCTTCCCAGGCGGGGACGAGCGCCTCGTCGCGCATTCAAACAAGCTCGCCGACCAGATCTGGCACTTCCGTCACACGGTCCGACGCGACGCTCGACGACACTTATTGCCAAGAAAAAATCTCGCTGATTTACGGACGCGCCCAGAATCTCAAACTGGAACCCGCCGAGCAGGATAAACAGGCGGCGAAGTGGGAGATGGATTACAAAGAGTCGCGCTTCTACATGCCGCCCGCCAGCGAGGATGAGATCGGCACAGGAAAAACTCCCGTGTCCTCGGGCCGCTCCGGACCGCTGCGCAATCTTTTCCTGCTCATGCTGCTCATCTCGCGCCAGTGGAGACTGCTCATCAGCGCGAAGCTCAATTACCTTTTCCTGCTCATGCAGGCCGTGCTCATCGGCGTGATGGTCGCATGGGTGGACGACAACGTGGTGCTGCAGCTCTTCCTCAGCGTGATCGCCACGCTGTGGTTCGGCTGCTCGAACGGCGCGCAACGCATCGTGGAGGAACTGCCCATCTACCGCCGCGAACGTCTCGCGGGCCTGGGTGTACAGACTTATCTGCTGAGCAAGTTCATCTTCCTCACCGCGATCACGGCTGTGCAGGCGATGATTCTTTTCTTCATCATCTCGACACTAACGCATGTGTTTCATCCCGAGGACGATGATGTGCGGCCTCCGCCATCGACCGTCGCGGAGGAGGTCAATCCAGATCGCGACCGCAATGTGCCCGATTACGAAATCCCGGATCATCTCGGCAAGACGCGCGACAAGGGCACGCGCGAGTTTCGCAAACAATTCTTCGACCGGCCCGGCTCCTGGGCTCCGCTCGCGCGCGGGGAGGACGGACTCGATGCGGAGGACGAGCTGCCCATGCTTCCCAGCGCTGAGGAGGCGCTCAATGGCACGCTCGATTTTGGCGATGAGGAGAAGAAACAAGTCATTGATCCGCTGGCAAAAATGGAGGTGCGCATCAACCGCAGCGGCCTGCGCGTCACGGACACGGAGTACATCTGGCTCGAGAACCTCGCCTGGTATTTCCGCGTGCGGGCAAACGTGCTCGACACGCTCGCGGTCTTCAAACTGGAGACGACCTACGGCAGCTCCGCCATGATGCGCGAGCAGTACAATGGCACCAAGGACTGGAAGGCATTCCTCACCACCATCGTCGGCCTGCGCATCGGCGCGCTGCTGCTAGCAGCGCTCGTTGGTGTGGGCCTCGGCCTCGCGGTTTCATCGCTGGTGAACACGCCCACGCAGGCCGTGATGTGGGTGCCTCTCATTCTCATCCCGCAGATCCTCTTCGGCGCGTTTGTCGTCATCGCGCCGGACATGGATGACCCCGTGCTCGCCTTCAGCCGCGCACTCCCGAGCTTTAATCTCCAGCGCATCATGGACGTTTCACTCATCCACGGGCAGGAGGCGCCGCGCATGACGAACAAGAGCCGCATCCCCGCTTTCATCAGCCCGCCCCCGAAGGACAAGGAGACCGTGAACTGGAAGGACGCCGATGGAAATGACACCGAGACCAAGTACGACAAGATCGTGGACGCCAACAAGTCGTGGCAGAATCTCGTGGTGGACCGCCGCAGTCTCGGCATGAGAAACAAGGAGCCGGACGACGCCACCAGCGGCGATCTCGACACAGTCGAGGGCCGCGATGACGTGTTTGTTTTCAAAGGTGACCGCTATATCGACCTCTGGCACGCGCGAGTCAGCGCTGGCGTGCTCGGCATCTGGGCCGGCGCCTGCTACCTCATCGCCGCGATCTCGCTTTACCGCAGGCAAACAGGCCGTTGAGCCGGCATCATCACGATCATGATCACACGCATCCTCATCATCGCCGCAGTCGTCATTTCATCGGCGCTCACATGCCACGGTCAGGGCGGTGGCGCGGCGCCGGACAAATCCAAGCGCCAGAAGCTCAGCGATGGGGGCGTGACGACGGACACCGACACCTCCGACCTCAAGCCCGTGGCGAAAAGCCAGCGGCAGCGCGAGCGCGGGCTGCCGCAGATCAGCATCATCGACAAGCTCCTCTCCATCGAAGGCGCGCTCAATTCCAAGCTGCAACGCAGCACCGAGGACCAGTGGGCGCGTGATTACTCCGAGCTTTACCAGCTCTTCCGCGAGGATGGCCGCCTCAGCGCCATCCGCGGCCAGGGAGCGAACACCGCCTGCAACGCGCTCGCCCTCGGTGTGAAAGCCTGCGATGCCGTCATTGCGCTCAAGGCCCGCAATCTCGAGGCGTTGAACCAAGCCGCCGAGCAGATCGACCAGCTCGCGAAAAAACTCGGCGCGTCCGACGGCGAGTTGGGCATGTCCAGCACCGTGCGCATTTACGCGAACAAGAAGCAATGGTTCAACGCTTTCCTCGCCCTCGGCAGACTGCAGCGCGACGTGACGAACTATCTCGAAAGCAGCGCCGACAAACGCAAGCGCGACCAGGCCGTGCTCGTCGTCGTCGGCGGCTGGCTCCAGGGTGGCCGATGCGTCACTCATGTCGTGGACACGCATTACGACGACTACGTCAGCAACATTCTGCGCGAGCAAAGGCTCGTCGCCCTCATCGAGGAAAACATGGCTGCGATGGACGCCACCTACCTCAACGACCCGCTCGTGAGCGAGATCATGAAGACGCTGCCAGCCTTGCGCGCCCTTGTCAGCGTCGGCCTGCGCGATCCCGTGAAACAGCCCGCTGTGAAAGAGCTGCACAAGCATTTCAGCGGTTTCGTGAAAAGCATCATGACAGTTGAGAAACCCGTGGCGCCTCCAGCGGCCGAGACAAAACCTGCTGCGCCAGCACCGGAAACACCTGCGCCAAACTCAGCAGCCAGCCCCGCCTCCGCACCCACACCAGCACCCGCGACGACTGCCGTGACAGCTCCAGAAAAAACGCCGCCGCCACCCGTGGATGACACCATCTCGGAGCGCCCGCAACGTCGCGCTGAGCCGGAGGAAAAAGGATTCCCGCTCTGGATCATCGTCTTCGGCGTGATCATCCTTGGCGCGCTCGGCCTCGTTTTTCTCCGTCGTGCTGATTGATCCATTCCAACCTAAGCTCATGAACAAACTCCGCATCGTGCTCCCGATCATCTCGCTCACCGGAGCCTGTCTCATCGGCTACGGTCTTTACCAGCCCCTCGTCGATGTGCCCGCCGTCGGCGCGATCCGTTTCACCGAGGACAGCCTCGGCGGCGCTCCACTGGCGTGCGGCATCATTGCGGTGCTCATCACCGGCGCGTTGCTCTTGATCGGACCGCGTCCCTTGGTCCTCTGCGGCGCGCTTATCAGTTTGCTTGGCGTTGGGTTCCTCTCGGGAGTGCTGATCTCCATTTACCGCTTTGCCATGGGCCAGGTCGAGATCATGGCCATGGGCGGCGGCCAAATCGCCGCCGACATCGAAAAACTCCTCGCTCAGATGAAGTATGACACTGGCTGCTGGCTTTGCGCCATCGGAACCATTTTAGTCATCCTCGCAGCCGCCCTCTCACTCTTCTCCCGCCGTCTGGTTGCCAATCACGAATCCTCTCGCTAGCATCCCCGTAACATTCCACCGACATGAAACTCCACATCACAACTCTCGCCACGCTCCTCGCCTTCGCCGTCATCCCGCTCTCCGCGCAAAACTCGGCCCCCAAAAACCGCATCAAGGTCAACGACGGCGGTCTCACCACGGACGCTGACGACTCCAACGTCAAAGCCGCCGGCAAGAGCGAGCGTCAGAAAGTGCCCGGCATCCCGCAGATCAGCGTCATCGACAAACTCCTCTCCATCGAGTCCGCGCTGAACACGAAACTCAAGCGACGCAGCGAGGAGGACTGGACCAAGGACTACGGCGCGCTTTACCAAAAGTTCCGCAGAGATGGCCGCCTGAACGCCATCCGCGGCGAAGGCAAGGACGGCGCCGCCGTCGCCATGGCACTCGGCATCAAAGCCTCCGACGCCGTCGTCGCCCTCAAAGCGCGCAACGTCGAGGCGCTCAATGACGCCGCGGGCCAGATCGACATCCTAGCCAAGCGCCTCGGTGCCTCCGACGCCGAGCTTGGCATGGCCAACACCGTCAAAGTGTACGCCAACAAAAAACAATGGTTCAACGCCTTCCTCGCCCTCGGCCGCCTCCAACGTGACGTGACCAACTACCTCGAAAGCAGCGGCGACAAAATCAAACGCGACCAAGCCATGCTCGTCATCGTCGGCGGCTGGCTACAGGGCGGACGCTGCGTCACCCACGTCATCGACGAAAACTACGACGAATTTGTGAGCAACATCCTGCGCGAGCAGCGGCTCGTCGATATCATCATCGCCAGCCTCGACACGCTCGACCCCAAGTATGTGAACGACCCGCTCGTGGCCGACATCCGCAAAGCCCTGCCCGAAATCCGCAAACGCGTCGATGTCGGCCTCAAAGCACCCGTGAAACAAGAAGACGTGAAGTGGCTGCACAAGACCTTCGATGAGTTCGTGGTCCGCATCACCACCAAAGAGTAATCTCAATGCCTCTCCAAAGCGCTGCGTGCCGCCAACGGCTGTTCGCGAGCGCAAGTTCACGGCACATCCGCCGGGATGCGTACGAACAGTGTCGTAGCTCTGCAGCCACGACACTTGCGCACTACGACAGACCCACGGTGCTACGATTGATGGATACTATATTGTCGCCTGCTGAGTTCGAATGTGGTGCTGCACTCCGGGCTGCACGGAGTTGAGTCCAGAGGACTCAAACATGCTCACGGATTCGCGACCTTCAGCCGTGCGAAGCGGTGCGAGGCGGTGGGGAAGGTGTAGGTGATGTTGTTGCCGTTGATGACGACGTTGCCGCCGACGGTTTCGATGGTCCACACTCCGGTGAGGGTTTCGGTGGTTTCGATCCAGAAGTGGGTGCCGTAGGTGCCGGGGTAGGTGGCGGATTTGGTCCAGGTAATGCTGAGCGTGCCAAGGTTGTTCGCGACTTCGGGCAATGTTGTCTGGCCTGTCGTGTTGGTGTTTCCCCCGAGGAAGTATTCGATGCCATTGGCGACGCCATCGTTGTCGGTGTCAGCGGTGAAGGCTCCGGCTCCGCCATTGGCGGCTTGCCAATCGGCGTAGGTGGGGGCTGCGGTGGCGATGAGGTAGCCAGTCGCATTCAACGAGAAGCTGGCGACGTCCGCTCGGCTGATAAGGGCGAGCTGCGTGGCGGTGAGGGCGGTGGCGGTGGTGCCAAAACGAAGCGAGCTGCCGGAGACGAAGATTCCGGTGATCGTGAGCGTGCCGCCGGTCCAGTCGATGGCGCTGCTGTCGGCAAAGGTGAGTGCTCCGCCGGTGCCAAAGCGGATGGTGGCGGCGGCGGAGACGTCGAGCGTGCCTGCGGTGTCGGTGCGGGTGTCGGCATCGAGCGTGGCAGCGCCGATGGTGACGGTAGTGGCGTCTGGAAAGACGTTGTTGGCACCCATGATGAGGCTTCCGCCGCCGATGGTGGTCGCGCCGCTGTAGGTGTTGGCGCCGGAGATCTTCCACACATTGGTGCCGCCTTTGTTAAAGCTGATGCGGCTCGCGGGGGCGGTGGCGGTGCCTGCGAGGGTATTATCACCGATGATGCCCTGGACTTCATTCTGCGTGGCGGTGGTGCCGAAGCTTCCTGAGAGGCTGAGGATGCGCGGAGCGCTGCCAGCGGTGATGCCGACCGGCGTATTGAAAACGGCGGCGGTGAAGATGAGCGCGCCGGTGCCGTTGTTCACGACGTTGGCGGTGGTGCCTGCCGAGCCGGTGCCGCCGACTTGGATGGGGCGGTTGGTGGTGTCGCCCGTGCCGGTGTAGATCAGGTTGGTGGAGTTGTTGGCGGCGATGACGATGCTGCCGGTCGTGGGCGCACCGAGTGAGCTGGGGACGCCATAGTTTTTGAGCGTGTTGATGGACAGCGATCCCTGACGAGCAACGGTGCCGCCGGTGTAGGTGTTCAGGCCGTTGAAAGTGAGGCCACCAGTGCCGTTTTTGGTGACGCTGAAGGCTCCGCTGATGACGCCGCCGACGGTGACGGTGCTGTAGTTTTCCACCGTGCCGCTGGCGGTGAGGGAAACATTACCGGTGCTGAAGTTGAGGGTGCCGTTGAGACGGAAATTGCCCGCCCAGATCATGCTGTTGGTGGCGGTGATGGCGCTGCCGCTGGTGTTGTTGAGGTAGGGGTTGTTGGTGTTGTTGCCGATGGTGAATGTGCCGCCGCCGAGGGCGGAGACATGGCTCAAAATAAGCGTGCCGTTGCTGAGCATGGTGCCGCCGGTGTAGGTGTTTGCTGCGCCGAGGGTCAAGACGCCTGCACCGCTTTTGGTGAGCATTCGGGCACCGCCGGTCTCGCTGATGGCTCCGTTGATGGCGAGGGAGCCGGTGGCGGCGGTGACGCTGGCGGTGAGCGGGTCAGCGAGGATGATGGCGGTGCTGATGATGTCCACGCCGAGGCCGGTGGCCGTGCGGTCCAGCGTGGCGGAGCCTGTCCCGACATCAAAGGTGAGGGACTGCCCAGCGTTCACAATGAAGGCGCTGTCTCCGGTGGAATCGCCGATGTCCAGTCCACCAATGGTGATGGGTGTGGCGAGGCTGACTTGGCTATCGGTGGTGATGTTGTTGGTGAGGGCGGCGAGGTCGTCGAGGCCGTTGGGGAAGCCGGTGTTGGGTGTCCAGTTCG
>JANPIW010000815.1:0-13826 GCA_031425215.1 Verrucomicrobiaceae bacterium | reverse complement strand
CTCGTCGCCTGGCTCGGCATTGGTTTTCTCTTTCGCATCATCAAACGCATCCCCAAATCCTGAACCCATAATCAAACCATGAACACCGAACCACCGCCTCCATCCGATCCCAACACGAAACCGCCGCCGCTGCTTTACCCGACGCGCAAATCTCCGACATCATCCGCGGACACACTCGAGTTCCAACCGCTGGGCAAACCTGCGACATTCCTCACCGTGATCGAGGCGCTGCTCAAGCAACCGGGCCGCGTCCTGCATGAGTGCAAGGACGGCGGCGCGAAGGTGCCCGTGATGCTACTCATCGGCGCGGTGCTTTGTCTCGCGGTGTTTGGCGGCCTGCTCGGCACATTCTCCGGCGACACGCAGTACTGGGCGTCGCCCGCGAAAGTCGTCGGCGGAGTGCTCGTCTCGCTGCTCATCTGCCTGCCGAGTTTGTACATCTTCAGCGCGCTCGGCGGCATGGACGCGCGGCTCTCACAAGTGGCCGGCCTCCTCCTGGCCGCCATCGCGCTCACCTCTCTGCTGCTGCTCGGCTTCGCGCCGGTGATCTGGATTTTTTCCCAATCGACCGAGTCCGTGGTCTTCATGGGCTTTCTCGCTCTCGGCTTCTGGGTCATCTCGTTGTTCTTCGGTTTTCGACTGCTGCTTGCCGCAGCAGGAAAATTTGGCATGAACGCCGGACAGTATCTCGTCGTGTGGCTCCTCATTTTCTTTCTCGTCACCTTGCAGATGTCCACCGCGCTGCGGCCCATCATCGGCACGGCTGACACGTTGCTGCCGGTGAAAAAGAAATTCTTCATGGAGCACTGGTTCGACGAAATGGGCGAGAGCGCTGAAGCCAGTTCCAAAAGCAAAAAGAGCGAGCGGTCTGATTGAAATCAGAAAAGGCCCGCCCACACAGGTGGTTTGCCTCGCTGGACAGAAAAATGTAACTGAAGGCGTGAGCCTTCAGCCCGGCGGCGAGAAGGCATTATTTTCGCCACGGACTGAACATCTCACGCGGTTCAGCTACACATCATCACGGCTGCTTGGTGTCTCCGCTTGTCACGCTGCGGGCTTTGTCGATGAGCTGCAAAAACTCGCCGCGATAGCCGAATGGGTCCGGGCCTTTTCCTGCAAGTGCGAGCTGGCGCACGGTGTCCCAGGTCAGCGTGCCTTTGTAGGCGGAGTCGCGGAGCAGCAGCCCGTAACCGGCGGCGGCGGAGGCGAATTGGAAATTGCGCGGGCTGTCCGCGAGCTTCGCGCCTTTGTCGGTCACGGCTTTTTCGATGAGCTTGCTCGTGATGCCGTCGGGTTCTTTGTAGCGGAGCTTCACAGTGAAAAGCTCGCCGGATTTCGCGGCGTCGGTTGGCTCGATCTTCGTGGGCGCTTGATACTTGAGCGCATCGACTAGCGGTTTGCCATCGAGTGCGTTGGTGCCGACGAGCACGATTTCATAAAGTGCTGTGACGGTGTGGCCCGCGCCGATCTCGCCCGCATCCTTGGCGTCGTTGTTGAAGTCTTCCTTTGTCAGCGCGCGGTTTTCGTAACCGATGAGGCGATACGCGCGCACTGCGGCGGGATTGAACTCGATCTGGATTTTCACGTCCTTCGCCACGGTGACGAGCGTGCTCTGCATCTGATCGACGAGAACTTTTCGCGCCTCGCTGAGACTGTCGATGTAGCCGTAGTTGCCGTTGCCTTTGTCGGCCAGGGTTTCCATGATCGCGTCCTGCGTGTTGCCGGTGCCGAAGCCCAGCACGCTGAGAAACACGCCACCTTTGGCTTTCTCGGTGATGAGTTTCTCAAGCTCAGCGGTGCTGGTGACGCCGACGTTGAAATCGCCGTCGGTGCAGAGGATGACGCGGTTCACGCCGTCCTTGATGAAGTGGTCCTGTGCCTGCTGATACGCGAGGACGATGCCGCCGCTGCCATTGGTGGTGCCGCCTGCTTGCAGGCCACTGATGGCGCTGCGGATTTCATCGCGCTCCTTGCCGCTGGTGGAGGCAAGTGCGAGGCCGCTCGCGCCAGCGTAGGTGACGATGGCCACGCGGTCCTCGGCATCAAGCTGATCGACGAGCATGTCGAGGCTCTTTTTCACGAGCGCGAGTTTGTCGGGCGATTTCATCGAGCCGCTGACATCGACGAGGAAAACAAAATTGCTCTTCCGGGGCGCGTCGCCCATCTCGCGTGCCTTGATGCCGATGCGGGCGAGGCGGTGCGCGGGCTGCCACGGTGCCTCGGCGACATCGACCTGCACGGCAAAGGGCTGGTCGGCGCGATCTGGCAGCTCGTAGTCGTAGGGGAAATAATTCACCAGTTCCTCGATGCGCACCGCGTTAGCTGGCGGGCGCTGATTGTCATTGAGGAAGCGGCGCACGTTCGCATACGAGGCGGTGTCCACGTCGATGGAGAAAGTGGAGAGAGCGCTGTCACGATGCGTGATCTCGGTGAGCGCGTTCTCGACGATGGCTGCGTAGGTTTCGCCGTCCGGCTGCGCTTTGGCTGCAACAGGAGGGAGCTCGGCGGAATAGCGGAGGGTTTCGGACTTGTCCGCCGAGTCTGCGAGTGCATCCGCAGGTTGGGTCAAAGCGCGAACGACAACAGGCATTCCTTCTCTCAATTTGCTCTGTGGCCTGTAGCCAGCGCTGCTCCTGGTGCCATAAAACCTGCTGACTTCACCAGGACTCTTGCCAGGCGATAAGAGAGTTCCTGCACCAACAGTCACTCCGCTAAATGTGTTGGTCGATGTGACGCTGATCGCGTTTTCGGCTGCATTTAGTTTGGGAGGAGACGTGAACCCTGCACTAGTTCCGACAGTGGCATTCAGAGCAACAGCCGATTCATTTCGAGTGAGCTGCCCTAAACCTACGGGTGCTGGACTTGATGAAGCAGGTGAAGATGCAGCCGACAATGCTTCAAGTGTTGTTGCTGCAGTTGTGCTGTTGGTGCTCGTGAACGTGACTTGGCGCCTGGGATCATTCTGGGCTTGGGAGGAGGATGCTCCGAAAGCGATGATTGCATCACCGCTCTTCACCATGCTGCCACTGCCGCTGATCGTCGATGTCACGGTCATGCTCGCGAAGCCATCACCGCTGCTGCGAGTGATGGTGGTGGTTTGAAGCGCGCCGCCGTTGATGGTGATGCCGCCGGTGTAGGTGTTGGTGCCGCTGAGTTGCCATGTGCCTGAGCCGATTTTTGTGATTTCGGCAAGCCGGGCTTCTTCGTTTTGTCGTGGTGCGATCTCGCGGCGGCGCGGGGTGGTTTCATGGAGGACGCCGGGGGTGCTGGTGATGGTGCCGTTGGCGGTGAGATCGTCGGATGAGGTCAGGGTGAGATCGTCTCGCTTGCTGGTGATGCTGAGAGTTTCTCTCGCTGATGACACAGGCGATGATGAGCGTGCGCCGCTTTCGAGCACGACGAGGCTGCGGCGCATGGGCGCGAGACGCGGGCCGAGCACGACGGGGATGGTGCGCGGATCGGCGTCGAGATGAGTGACGACAGGCGCGGCGGCGAGCATGGGGTGTTCCGGCGCGGGCGCGGCGGCTTGAGTGTCGGTAGTGCTGGCAGCTTTGTGATCGGGGGCTGACGGTGACCCGCCTCGGAGAGTCGGGCTACTCTGCGCTGCGTGATCCTTCGCCGGCCAGATGCGCTGCTGATTTACAAAGACGAGCGAGCCGATGACGAGCGCGGCGGCGGCGCTGAGGGGCATGAGCAGCGCAGGCTTGCGCCACCAAGTTTTCTGGGCCGGGGCCATGATGGCAGCGGTGAGCTTCTCGCGTTGCGCACGGGTAAGCGAGACGGACTCGTCCTTGAGGTGATCCGACATGAGGCGGCAGAAGTCCTGCGTTTGCCGCGCCTGGGTTTGCAATTCCGGGTTCGCTTTCAGCTCGGCTTCCAATGCGGATCGCTCTGCCGGTGTCAGCTCGTTGAGCGCCCATGAGGTGATGTTGGGATCGTGAGGCATGGTTTGCGGTGGTTGGTCTGATTTCTATCTCGCTACTGTTCTGTCTTCGGCGGCATTCCATTTCTCGCGCATCTTGGCGATGCCGTGGTGAATGAGGTAGCCGACGTTGCCGATGCTTGTTTCCATCACCTGGCTGATTTCCTGGTAGCTGAGATCGACGACGAATTTCAGATGCACGGCCTGGCGTTGTTTCGGCGGCAGCTCGGAGATGAACTGGTGCAGTTGCTGGCTGGTCTCGGACAGCTCCATGTTGTCGCTCGGCGATGGCTCGTCGGTTGCTTCGCGGTCGAGCATCTCGCTTTCCATGGGCACGATGCGTTTGTTTTTGCGGTAGAAATCCAGCGCGCGATTCCTGCAACTGGTGAAGAGCCAGGAGGCGACGCGGTCGATGTCGATGGTGTGCATGTGCTGGTGGAGTTTCAAGAACACGTCCTGCACGACATCCCGCGCGTCTTCGAGGTTCCCCGTGTAGCCCTGGGCAAAACGGAGAAGCGGCTTCTCATACCGACCCAGGGCGTCGAGGAAGATGCGATGGGAGTCTGACATTCGTTGTTCAGATGACATGACGCGACGCTGCTGAAACTATTGGGGTCTTTTTTCCATCTGCGGAAAGTGTATCAAGGCAGCCAGAGGTGTGGCAAGCTCTTGCTCTGGAACTTTGCGTCCAGCAATCTGCGCGCGCGGATTTACTCCTTGCCGGCTTCCTCATCCACCACTTCGTCTGGCGCGAAGGGCGGGAGGTTTTCGATGATGTTGAGCACGCGGACGCCGCGCTCGATGCTGTCGTCCATGCGGAACTCGAGCGTGGGTGAGTTGCGCAGGATGACGCGTTTGTAGAGGCTGCGCTGGAGGGTGCCGCGTGAGGCGTTGAGCTTTGAAAGCACGCGCTCTTTGTCGATGCCGGTGCCGATGACTCCTACGTACACGAAGCACTGGCGCAAATCCGGCGGCATCTGCACGTCATGCACGGTGATGAGGGCGTGGGGGAAGGAGAAGTCTTTCTCCAACACCATGCTCAGCTCACGGCGGATGAGTTCGCGGACGCGTTGTACTCGGTGGGTCATGGGGGAAGAGAGTTAGAGGATTAGAGCTTTAGAGCCTTAGAGCTTTAGTTGGGCGACGCTTGAGAGGGGGGGCGGTGCTAAGGCTCTAAGGCTCTAAGGCTCTAAGGCTCTAAGGCTCTAACCGTCTAAGGTTCTAGCTTTCTGTTGCTTCACAGTGTCTGCGCCACTTTTTCGAGTGAGTAGCATTCGATGACGTCATTCTCCTCGTAGTCGGAGAAGCCGGTGAGCTTGATGCCGCATTCGAGGCCGTTGCGGACTTCGGGGACTTCGTCCTGGAAGCGCTTGAGGGTTTCGAGTCCGCCGTCGTACACGGCCTGGCCGTCGCGCAGGACGCGAGCACGGGCTTTGCGGTCGATCTTGCCGTCGGTGACCATGCAGCCGCCGACTTTGCCTTTGGTGAGCTTGAAGACTTGCTTGACCTTGGCATGACCGAGGACGTTTTCGCGTGTGAGGGGGTCGAGGAGACCGAGCATGGCTTCCTTCACCTGATCGATGAGTTCGTAGATGATGGAGTAGAGCTTCACTTGCACGCCTTCGCGTTTGGCGACGGCGAGGGCTTTGTTTTCTACTTTGACGTTGAAGCCGAGGATGATGGCGTCGGATGCGGAGGCGAGGAGGACATCGGACTCGGAGATTGAGCCGGTCTCGGCGTGCATGAACTGCATCTTCACTTTGTCGGACTTGATGTCCTGGAGGCATTTGGAGATGGCCTCGACGGAGCCTGCGACGTCGGTTTTGAGCACGACGCGGAGGTTTTTCTTTTCGCCGTCGGCGATGTTGTTGAAAAGGGTTTCGAGGGAGGAGCGGCGCGGGGCCTGGAGCTTTTTCTGGCGCAGATCCGTGATGCGTTCCTCGCTGAGGCGCTTGGCGTCGCGCTCACTTTCCATGATGACGAGTTCATCGCCAACGTTGGGCGAGTCGCTGAAGCCGATGACTTCGGCTGGCATTCCGGGTTTGACCTCTTTGATGGTTTCGCCGCGATCATTGAGCAGCGCTTTGACTTTGCCCCAATGCGGGCCGCAGATGAAGGGCTGGCCGATCTGGAGAGTGCCTTGATTGACAATGATGGTGGCGACGGGGCCTTTGCCGTGCTGGACGCTGGCCTCGATGACGGTGGCGCGGGCGGGGGCTTTGGGATTGGATTTCAGCTCGAGCACCTCGGCCTGGAGGGCCATGATTTCGAGGAGGTTGTCGATGCCTGCGCCGGTTTTGGCAGAGACTTCGACGCACTCGATCTGACCGCCCCAATCGACGGGAGCGAGGCCCATCTCCTGGAGCTGACCTTTGACGCGCATGACATTCGCGCCGGGGAGATCGCATTTGTTGATGGCGAATACGAGCGTGACATCGGCGGCCTTGGCATGGCTGATGGCTTCCTTGGTCTGCGGCATGATGCCGTCATCGGCGGCGACGACGAGGACGACGATGTCGGTGACATTGGCGCCGCGTGCGCGCATGGCGGAGAAGGCGGCGTGACCGGGTGTGTCGAGGAAGGTGATGGGGCGTCCGTTTTGCAAGACGCTGTAAGCGCCGATGTGCTGGGTGATGCCGCCAGCCTCGCCTGTGGTGACGCTGGTCTTGCGAATGGCGTCCATGAGGGAGGTCTTGCCGTGATCGACGTGGCCCATGAAGGTGATGATGGGTGCGCGCAGCTCCATCTCGTCCTTCACTTCTTCCTCGGGCGTGGGCGCGGAGGGTTCGACCACGGCTTCCTCGATCTTGTGGACGCCCGCTCCTTTTTCCCGTCGCTCGCGTTCGAGTTTGAATCCGTGCTTCTCACAGATTTTCTCGACGATTTCGAGGTCGATGGATTTCTCTGCGTTGGCGACGAAGACTTTGAGACCAATGAGGTCGGAGATGATTTTGAAGGGCTTGAGTCCCATTTTCTCCGCCAGTTCCTTGACGGTGACGGGTGGCTTGATGTGAAGGATTTTTTCTCCAGCCTCGTTGAGTTCGATCTCGACCGGCTCCTCTACTTTCGGCGGTGGCGGCGGCTCCACGACGGGTGCCTGACGGAGGATGGAAATGGGTGGCAGAATGCCGGAGGGGGTGGCTGCGGGAGTGGCGGAGGGCGGGGCGGCGGCGGCCTCGGCCCTGCGTTTGTCACGCGCCTCGCGTTTGCGATCCTGATCTTCAAAAAGGTTGAGCGCGGATTCCTTTCGCTCGTCGAGCGTGGGCTTGGCTGGCTCGGCGGGTTTTGCTGGCTCGGCGTGATTCGCGGGCGCCGGTTTTTTCGCGCCGAGCGGGGTGAAGGCCGGGCCTTCTTTGCGTGGCGCGCGTTTCTTGGGCACCTCGTCGTCGATCAGCGAAAGCGTTTTTGCTTTTGCAGCGGGCGCCTTTTTTACCACCGCCGGGGGTGGCGCCATTTCATCATCAATGTCCTCCATGCCTGCCGTTCCCTTCAGGGGACGGGCAGGGGTTTTAGGTTTGTCGGAGGACTTGGATGATGGGGTTTTGGGTGGCATGAAATCGGGTAAATACGGGACGCTGGGTGTCCGGGGAGAAATGGGGATATGTCAATGAGCCGCTCATAAGACAGCGGCAGTTTAGGATTCGGGTGCCACGGCGCCTGATAGCGCCAGGGCTTTTTCGAGGATCTGCGCGGCGAGTGCCTCGTCTTCGATGACTTCGGCAATGTCGCTGGCCTCGACTTGGGCAAGCATGGAAACGTCACCGAGACCGCCCTGGACGAGCTTGCGCGCGACCTCTTCGGAGATGCCGAGCGTTCCCGCGAGCGTGTGCGCCGCGCCACCCATCTGGCCTTCAAAGACCTCAGCGGCGTGCTGGTCGCGCTCGATGATGAGGTCCATGCTCACGAGGCGCGAGGTGAGCCGCGCGTTCTGGCCGCGACGGCCGATGGCCTTGGACAAATCCTCCTCGGCCACAGTGAGGTGCGCCTGCTTTTTCTCGGCATCGACCTTGATGGTCATGACCTTGATGGGCTTGAGCGCCTCGCGGATGAACTCGGCGGGGTCAGCCTTCCAGCGGATGATGTCCACCTTTTCGTTGTTAAGCTCGCGCACGATGTTCTTCACTCGCGCTCCTCGCAGGCCGACGCATGCGCCGACTGGATCGACTTTGTCATCGGCGGAGTTCACGGCGACCTTGGTGCGGTAGCCGGCTTCGCGCGCGATGCTGGCGATCTCCACGGTGCGGTCGCCGATCTCGCTGACTTCAAATTCAAACAAGCGGCGCACAAAGTTCGGGTGCGCGCGTGAGAGCACGATCTCTGGGCCGCGCGTGCTGTCTTTCTCGACGGCCTTCACATAGAAGCGCATGCGGTCGCCGGTGTTGTAGTCCTCGGTGCTCACGCGCTCTTTCGATGGCATCACGCCTTCAAATTTGCCGAGGTCGATGACCACGTCGCTCTTGTCGAAACGTCTCACGACACCGCTGACCACGTCACCAGTGCGATCTTTAAACTCCTCGTACAAATTTTCTTTCTCCGCCTGACGCAGTCGCTGGAGCATCGTCTGCTTCGCGGTCTGCGCGGCGATGCGGCCCATGTTCTTCGGCGTGACTTCGATCTCGATCTCGTCTCCGATGACTGCGTCCTTTTTAAGCAGGCGCGCTTTGGCGAGAGGCAGTTCCTCCCAAGGATTTGAAACAGTCTCCGCTGCGAGGAGCTTCGCAAAGGCCTTGATGGTGCCTTTGTCGGGATTGATGTCGATGCGCAGTTCGCGCGCCGGACCGATGCTTTTCTTCGAGGCGGCGAGCAATGCCTGCGAGAGAGCCTCGACCATTTTTCCCCGGTCGATGCCTTTCTCTTTCTCGTAGAAATCAAAGAGTGCTTTAAGTTCGCTGATCATATTATCGTCCCTCCACCAGACAAAAAAGAGCGGGATAAATCCGCTCTTGCCGTGAGGGCAAAATGCCCTCGTCTGAAAAAGGAGGCCCATAGTAGTGCGTCGCATTGAGAGGGCAAGCACAAAAACCGTGAGGCAATTCTTCAAGCGTGGGCGCTCGTTTTCCAGGCTGAATTGTGAAGTCTCGGTTCCAGTTTTTAGCGGGCTGGGCACTGGGATCGTCCGACATGTCGCTTGACCCCGTTCGATTGGGGCAGGACATTTCCCGGTTGATGAGATTTCTAGTTCTGGCTTTTATAGGCGCGCTGTTCCTGCCGATGCAGGTGCGGGCGCTGCCTTTGGAGCCGGGTGGTTTGCGAGCCAGCGGCGGCGGGGTCTTTCCTTCGGCGCACACGGACTGCGTCCACTGCACGGATCGCGCGAAGCTCGACGCCCTGTCTGCGAAATCGGCAGAGAAGAGCGAGTTACTCGGGGGCACGGCACCGCCTGCGGGAATGAGGAAGCTGCGGTTCTTCCCGCAGGGCGGCACACTCTGGAGTGATCTCGGCCCGGGCAATTTCGTCGATGTCGATCCGACCACGACGGCGCGCGACTACAACAACGGACCCTACACTTATGAAGGACACACGGGCATCGACTCGGCGTTGGTGACGTTCACGGAGCAGGACATCGGGGTCCCCGTCTTCGCCGCGCTGGATGGCACGGTGATCCTGACGCATGATGGTGAGGCGGATCGAAACACGGCCTGGGCCGGTCAACAGGCGAACTATGTCGCGCTCGATCATGGCGGCGGGCACATCACAACTTATTATCACCTGCGCAAAAACAGCGTGTCGGTGAATGTCGGCCAGATCATCAAAGCGGGCACGCAGATCGGCATGACGGCCAGCTCGGGGAACAGCACGTCACCGCACTTGCATTTCGAGTCCCGCGTCAACGGCGCCTCCATTGAGACTTTCACCGGCGCGGGAAATCCTGGCGAGAGCGGCTGGGTGAGCCAGCCCGCATTTCGCGGCGAGATGTATCTGCGCAATTTTGTGCTCACCACCGACGATCTCACCGCTTGGGCCGGCCCGCCTGGCGACACCACGCGCACGGGCACGCTCGGCACAGGTTCCCAGGGGCATTACTTTTGGTTCAGCGCGATGAGCGTGCCTGCGGGCACCACCTACCGGCTGCGCTACCTGCGCCCGGATGGATCAGTGCGCTACGACTCAACCACGCGCCAGCTCACCAGTCCCACCGCGGGCCTCTCCCGCAGCGGTTGGTTCTGGGTGAATTACATCATCGACTTCGATGTGCAGGGCGCCTGGACCGTCGAGGTCACGATGAATGGCAACGTGGTCACCAACGCGCCCCTTCTCATCAGCAACGCGCCGAAGATCAATCGCGCGCCCTCCGCCATCACCGCCACTCTCGATCCCGTCGCGCCCGCTGCCGCTGATGTGATCTTTTGCCGCGTCCCTCTGCGGCTCATCGGCGACTCCGACTACGATCTCGTGCGCTACCGCTACGAATGGCGGCGCAACGGCAGCGTCGTGCGCGACATCACCAGCGCCGGCCTAGCCGACGCGATCCCGGCGGACACTTGCGTGAATGGCGACACGCTCACCTGCACCGTCACGCCGTCGGACGGCACGCTCAGCGGCGTGAGCGCGCTGGTCAGTGTCATCGTCGGCGCCACACCGCCCACCGTCATCACTCAGGCAGCGTCGAGCGTGGGAAAAAACAGCGCGCAACTCGCCGGCACCGTTGATGCCAACACGCTGGTCAGCACCGCGCTCTTTGAATACGGCACTACCACCGCCTACGGCAGCTTCATCGCCGCCACACCATCCACGATCACGGGCGACACACCTCAATCCGTCTCCGCTACTCTCATCGGGCTGATCGGCGCGACCACTTATCATTACCGGCTCACCTCCACAAACGCAGACGGCACTGGCACGGGCGCGGACATGAGCTTCACCACGCAATCAGATGCTGAGATCAGTCTCGCACAACTCGGAGGCGGCGCGCTCACCGATGGCGGCGCGTCCGTCAGCGCCACAGCAACCGGCTTCGGCAGCACCAGCGCACCGATGGTTTTCACCATCAGCAATTCCGGCACCTCCGCGCTCGCCGGCATCGCCATTTCCAAAGACGGAGCCAATGCCGCCGACTTCACCGTCCTGTCGCCCGGTGCCACCACCATCGCGGCGGGAGGCAGCACGACATTCTCCGTTCTATTTTCTCCGGGTGCCATCGGCACGCGCTCCGCCGCGCTGCACATCTTCAGCAATGACGGAGATGAAAGCCCCTTCGACATCGCGCTCACCGGCACCGGCCTCGATCCCACCGCGCGCATCATCTCACCGGCGGGCGGCGCCACGCTCACCAGCGCGACGACGCTATTCACCTGGGACGCAGGGATCGGTGTCACGAGTTATGCGTTATGGATCGGCAGCGCACCGGGCGCCTATGATCTCTACTCGGGAAATGAAGGCACGAACCTCGCGAAGTCCGTCACACTGCCAGCCGACGGCCGGGCTTTGTATCTCACGCTGCATTCGCTCGTGCAGGGTTCGTATCTAAGCCGCGCCCACACCTTCACCGCATGGCGCTCCCCGCAGCCCGTGAAGGCGCGCCTGATTAGTCCTGCCAATGGTTCCGCTCTCACCAGCACGAGTCTGCCGCTCGTGTGGGACGCCGGCGTGGGCGTGACGAGTTGCTACCTGCAGGCCGGCACCGCTCTCGGCGGATACGATCTCTGCAACAACAACGAAGGCACCAACACCCAGCGCACCATCACCGTGCCCGCAGGCGGCGCGCAGGTGCATGTCACCCTCTGGTCGCTCATCAATGGCGCGTATCAAAACAACCGCTACGTCTTCACCACCGTCGCATCCGAGAAGGCCGCGCTCATCTCGCCCGCCAATGGAGCCACACTCACCGGCGGCACCCTTTCGCTTTCATGGTCGGCGGGCACCGGAGTAAGTCGTTACTATCTTTTCCTCGGCTCGAGTTACGGCGGCTACGATCTCGGCGCGGTGGACGCTGGCGCGGCCACCACCTCGGGCCTCACCGTGCCGCAGGATGGCGGGCCGGTGTATCTTACTCTCTGGTCCCTCATCAATGGCGGCTTCCAGGCCGAGCATTATTGGTTCACCACGGCTCTGCCGCTCTCCGGAAACAGACCCGCGCGCATCACCAGCCCCGCCAATACCAGCACGCTCACGGCATCGACGATGAATCTAACATGGGACACCGGCGCCGGCGCGACCATGCACGCGCTCTGGGTCGGTAGCGCACCGAATGGATTCGATCTTTACGCCGGCATCGAGACCACCCAGGCGCGCACCCTCATCGTGCCCGGCGATGGAAGGCGCGTTCACGTCACCCTGCACTCGCTCATCGGCGGCGCATGGCAGTCAAACTCATACTGGTTCACCGCGCCCACGCTGCCCGATGGCGGAGCGGCGCAGATCACCAGCCCCGCCATCGGCAGCACGCTCGCCAGCACCTCGCTGCCTCTGACATGGAGCGCCTCCGCCGGAGCCACGCAGTATTATCTCTTCGTCGGCACCACACCCGGCGCATACGACATCCACATTGGCAATGAAGGCGCAAATCTTACCCGCACACTTACCGTCCCCGCCGATGGCAGGCCCGTCTATGTCACGCTGTATTCCTTGTTGAACGCATCCTGGCGGCAAAGCAGCGCCTGGTTTCTCACCGCCAACACCGCAGTCGGCAGCAAGCCCGCGCTCATTACCAGCCACGCCAATGGCGCCACGCTTCCCGGCGCGATGAACACATTCAACTGGGCCGGCGGCGTGGGTGTGACCCAATACGCGCTATGGATCGGCAGCAGCCCCGGCGCATACGACCTGTGGGCCTCAGCCGATGCCCTCAGCACCTCGCGCACCGTCACGCTGCCGACCGATGGCAGAAAAATCCACCTCACGCTTTGGTCGCTCATAGGCGGCGCTTATCAGGGCGCGAGCTACCTCTTCACCGCCGCCAGCATCGCGCCTGTGAAAGCTGTGATCACCGCGCCTGTCTCCGGCAGCACCTTCACCAGCGCGTCACAGACCTTCACCTGGAATGCAGGCGTTGGAGTCACGAGCTATGCCTTATGGATTGGTCGCACTCCCGGCGGCTACGACATCCACGCCAGCGCCGAAGGCACCGCGCAATCCCGCCTCGTCACCACCCTCCCCGCCGACGGCAGCCCCGTCTATGTCACGCTCCACTCCCTGATCAACGGCGCATGGCAAAGCAGCGAGCATGTGTTCAATGCTTGGCTCCAGTGATCCGTAGAACGGGTTTTCCAACCCGCTCTCTCTCTTGCACCCTACCGCCGCAGCCTCCGGCGCGGGTGACTTCTTATTCGCCTGATTCATCTTCATCTCATCATGCGCGCCAGAAAGCACATCAGAGGACGCGGGCTGCGGGTTTGGCAGGTGAGAAGGTGATTCTCCCAGAAACGCGTGGCGATGGGAGGTGGAAAAGAGGCTCGCCGCTAATTTTCCGTCAATAACAATAAGCTTGCCTTCACCCGGCTGATTTGCTGAGGTGAGCATATGCAACGAAGTGTTGAGACCTGCGGAGGTTTGCTGGGTACCAAACTCCCGGTTTCTGGGGTGGCTGCTTTGGGCGTGGAGGGGTGCCTTCTCGCCTCAGACCCGTATTGACGGCAGGAAACACGACCAACCACCGCGCCATCATGCCGGGCCGGGGATCGTTGGTTTCGATTTCTTTTCATCGTGCCCCCAGTCGTGCGACAGCGCATTGCAAAAAACTCAACCGGCAAACTTTGTCAGTAACATCTTGCCGAGAAAAGCGCAGGTAATTGCCAATGTCGAATTGGCAGCATTGCAGGCCGGGCTGCCGGCGTGGCCAACGTGACAGTCGAGTGCGGCTGCATCCGCGCCTGGGCTCAACTTACTGTCCTGGAAGACTATGTGGTGGGTGTGGCCGAGCTGTACCCTGTCGCCCTCGTGTCCGCTGCCACCCTGGCGGTGCTGC
>JANPIW010000814.1:0-4245 GCA_031425215.1 Verrucomicrobiaceae bacterium | reverse complement strand
ATTCCAAATGACCAAGGTGAGAGTCGTGATCTCGACGAGCGCGTTTAGAAAACGCAGCACATCGGGTACGGATCGTTGGGTGCGCTGCCAGCGTCCGAGACAATGCCACGCGATCGCCTCGTAGATGCTCATCAGAACGAGTGCGACAGCCATGAGGCGCAACGCGGGACGGTAAAGCTCCTGTGTGCCTTCCGGCAGCGCGCCGGGAAGAAACGAAATGCCGGCAATGATAACGACAAACACCGCCGTGATCACGACCAATGCTGCGGCCCGCAGCCGCTCGCTGTGGATGATGCGGGCATTGAGGAGGCCGGTGATGTCTGCATCCACGGTTTCTTGATCCTGCTGGTGTGTGATTGTTTTCATTGTCGTCGAGCGCTTCGTCAGTCAGCGGTGCGGAGCATGCGGTGAGATGCATCCGTGCCGGCCTGCTTGTGCGATTGCATGGCCCACGCGCCGATGAGGCACAAGGCGGCGAGCATGATCCAGAGCGGGCGCCAGTGGTCATCTTCGGAGTTGGCGAGGCGGGACTCGCGCTTGAGACGGCTGGTGGTGTCGAGCGGGGCGGCGGCGCTGAGATCGGCTTCGCGCGCGTCGGCGAAGTGGGCGGCGGCATGGAGCAGTTTGGTTTTGCCTTCGTGAATCTCGAAGAAGCCGGGCTGCATCGGGGCGCGGTGCGTGGCGTTTGTCAGCGCGGGAAGTTTGAGCAACTGGCCGCACTCGACGTTCATGGCGCGCTCGCCGGGGAGGCGTGCGCGGGTTTCGTCGATGAAGCGGTGCATGAGCAGGATGAAGGCGGGGACGCGGTCAGCGTTGGAGTTTTCGATGTCGATGTTGAGGACGAGCTGTTTGTGAGCGCCCCAGTCACGCAAGGCGGCGAGCGGCTGTGTGCCGCGCCAAAGGAGGGGCGCGTCGTGCTCGCCGAGTTTCATTTCGCGCGGCGCGGGGCCGAGGAGCGGCATCCAGTTGAGATCGCGCACGAGCGCGTGGTCTTCGGCGGTGATCCAGGTGGAGTCGAGTTTTGCGGCTGCTGTGAGCGGGCGCGGCAAAAGGATTTCATCGCGCGATGGCGCGGCGAGTGATTCGCCTTGCGCGCCTTCCCAGGGACCGATGAGCAGGTCGGGTGCAACGTCGGAGATGAGATCGACGCCATCGACGGCGCTGAGCACGCGGCGCATGATGGCGGCGCGCTCGGGGGAGATGGAGAAGCCGACGAGGACTTTGCGCGCGATGGTGCGGACGATGGGCAGGCGGTCATCGAGCGTAAAGGCATCGCCGCTGAGCACGATCTCGCAGCGGTCCATGCCGGGGACGAACGCGCCTTCGAGCGCCAGCGCGCCGCCGGGCGGGAGCGTGATGGCGCGGCGTTTGGGTTCTTCTTTTGCAGCGGCATCTGGCGACTCGACCCACCACTCGCGCTGCTGCGGCTGCGCGCTGTAGTTTCGCGCGAGCACACGCCAGGTCGCATCCGCGCCCTCGCCTGTGGTGGTCACGCCGATGAGGCCGCAGTTTTCTTTGGGCGCGGCGGCGGATATGACAAAGACATCGGCGGGCGCGGCGGGATCGTGATCGGTGACGAGGATGATGCCGCCCGCGCGATTGCGGACGAGCGCGCGGGCGGTGTTGATGGCGGGCAGGGGAGCGTGCGTGCCGAGGCCGGGCTGCCAGGAAGCGAGTGCTTTCATCATCTGCGCGGAGTCGGTGCCGGAGTAGAGAGCGGCGGCGCGTGGATTGGTTTCGAGCAGATGCCAGCGCGTGATGACGCCGGGGATGCGCCAGTCGGAAATCTTTTTCTCCAGCAAGGCGCGTGTCTCGGCGCGGAAAGCTTGCATGGACGCGGAGCTGTCGAGCACCAGCGCGATGTCCTGCGTGGCATCGGCGCGCACCCAGCGCGGGCCAGAGAGAATCCATGCGAGGATGATGCAGGCGAGAATCTGCAACCACATGGGCCACGAGTGACGCAGCCGCTCAAACTTCGCGCCGCCGATGCTCTCGGGCTTCATTCGTTCGAGGAGAAAGAGCGTGCTGACGCGGACGCGGCGTGTGCGCTCTTGAAGAAAGTAGATGAGCACAACCACCGGCACGGCGGCGAGCGCCCAAAGGCCGGCGGGGTTGGTGAGGATGAAGTTCACAGCAAATGTAGATCGACTCTCCGAGGCGAGCATAGAACATTCCTGCGCCGAAGAGCCAGACCACGTTACCAACGGCGCTCGCGGCTTCAACAGCGCCTGTGGTCAAGATGCACGACGTCTTGTTGCGGAAGGTATATCAGAGGGGGGCTTGTCGCTCCCGGATAGCGGCGGCTCCTTATAGAGAGAGGGAAGGTAGAAAGGTATGGGTATTACAATCCGGCTTGAATGTATTGTGGAAGATATTAAATTTAAACTCATTATCAAAAGACTCTCTCATGCTTGATGGGCACGGAACCAAGCAAAATCCCTCCATGCACTCCCTCCCTGCTTCCTCCCTGCTATATTCCGGTCACCATTCACGATTCTGGCGGTTGTTTATCGTCATGATTGGAGCCTTGGCCACTTGGTTTTGGGGGTGTGCTTTGGGCCAGTCAGCGCTCGACTCCCGGCAGGCGATTGGTTCCTTTTTGAATGGCAGGCTGCCCAGCTCCGCACCCGGCGTGAGCTACAAGGCGGCGGATGTGTTTCCCGCCCTGCGCTTTCCTAATCCGATCAAAATGGTGCAGCGTCCAGGCAGCAACCAGATGTGGGTGATCAGCCAGGACGGGTATGTGTGGGCTTTTGACAAGAATGCGCCCACAGCGAAGTCACTGATGCTCGACATCAGCGATGTGACGGTGGGGCACACCGAGGGCGAGGGCGACTCGGGGCTTGTGGGCATGGTCTTTCATCCGCAGTTTGGTCAGCCGGGATCTCCGAATCGCGGTTTTGTGTATCTCTTCTACAGCTTCCGGCCTGCTGGAGAACAATGGAGCACGCTTTCCTATAGCAGACTGTCGCGGTTCACGCTGCCTGATGGCGCGGCGCAGATGGACCGGGCGAGCGAGCAGGTGCTCATCAACCAGTTCGACCGCAAGACGTGGCACACGGGCGGCGACATGTTTTTTGAGGATGGATTTCTGCATGTGACCGTGGGTGATGAGGGGGAGGACATTCCAGGCGCGGAGATCAGCAACAGTCAGAAGATCAACGATGGTCTTTTCAGCGGTGTGTTGCGCATCGATGTGGACAAGGATGCCTCGCGCAGTCATCCGATCCGAAGACAGCCGAGGAGCAGCGCCGCGCCGCCGGCCGGCTGGCCCGCGAGCTACAGCCAGAATTATTTCATTCCAAACGACAACCCATGGACGAACGCGGATGGCTCGATTCTGGAGGAGTTTTATGCCATCGGACTGCGCAGTCCGCATCGCATGAGTCGTGATGCGGTGACGGGGAAAGCATTGATCGGCGAGACAGGGCGCGCCACGACGGAGGAGATCAATGTGATGGCAAAGGGCGCGAATTTTCAGTGGGCGTATATCGAAGGCTCCGTCGCGGGACCGATCCCCGGCCGACGCGGACCAGGCACGGACACGCCGCCGTTGTATGAGTACACAGACCGCACGGTCGATGGCTCGGCGGTGATTGGCGGGCATGTCTATCGTGGCGCGGCGCACAGCGCGGATCTGGGCGGGCAGTATGTTTTCGGCGACTACATCTCGGGCAAAGTGTGGGCGCTCAAATGGCAGGACGCCGGCACGCCGAGGCGCGAGCTGCTCACCGTGCCCAATGGTGCGGACTACCGCGGGCTGTCCGGTTTCGGCGTCGATGCGAGCGGTGAGGTTTACATGATGGTGCTCGGCCAGCAGGGCCGCATTTTTAAACTGGAGGCCACAGCCACAGGCGGGCAGCCACCTGCGACACTCTCGGCGACACAGGCGTTTTCAAACTTGGGCAACCTCACACCCGCCAGCGGCATCGTTCCTTTCTCCGTGAACTCCCAGCTCTGGTCCGATGGCGCGATCAAGCAGCGCTGGATCGCACTTCCGAATGACGGCGTGCCTTACTCCGCCGCTGAGGTCATTCGTTTCTCCGTGAACGGCGATTGGAATTTCCCCGTCGGCACCGTGACGATCAAGCATTTCGAACTGGCGGTCAGCGAAACAAATCCCGCGTTGCGCAAGCGCCTCGAGACGCGCTTTCTCGTGCATGGCACAGCGGGCTGGTATGGCATCACCTACCGCTGGCGCGCGGACGGTTCAGACGCCGATCTGCTGCCTGCGGGCGCCGTTGC
>JANPIW010000813.1:0-11267 GCA_031425215.1 Verrucomicrobiaceae bacterium | reverse complement strand
CAGATGTTCATAGGCCACCGGAGACTTGTCCGCGACAAACGACTCCACTTCCTCCGGCGCAGGCAGCAGACCGGTCAAATCCAGCGTCACACGCCGGATCAACGTCCGACGATCTGCTTCAGGCGCAAAATCGAGACCCTTCGCGCGCATCGAGTGCAGCAAAAATGCATCGACCGCCGTGCGCACGTTTTTCAAATCCACATCTGTGGGCATCACGGGCCGCTGCACCGGCTGGAAGGCCCAATACGCGCGGTCTTCATCCGAGATCAGCGGTCCTGGCGCGAGCATCAGCGGTTCGGGCTTCGTCGTCTTGGCACCCTGCGCGATCCATTTCTCAATCACCGCCAGCTCCGCCGCCGGCACCTTCGCGCCCTTTTCCGGCATCTCGCCACTGCGAATAAGCCGCACCATCTCGCTCTGCTCCGGCTGTTCCGGAACGAGCACATGCCTGCCTTCATCGAGCGCCTTGTCCATGAAACGCCGCAAGCGCAAATCCACGCCGCCCTTGGGTTTCTCCTCCTCGCCATGACAATGCGTGCAGTGTGCTTTCAAGATGGGCCGCACGTCTTTTTCAAACGTGAGCACGGCATCGCCGCCGTGAGCGGCGGCGGTGACAGAGAACAGGAAGACAACTTGGTTCAGCTTCATCAGGGGCGATGAAACCTACGTCGCTGGAGAACGGGCCATTGCGCCGAATCCAACTCGCAGCTCGCGGTGAAGGGGATCAACGTCTGCGTCGCAGCGCAAACAACGCGCCAAGCGCGGCGAGTGTCACGCCGCCCGGCTCCGGCACGGCCTGGATGATCGCGTTGATCTCGCTCGCACTGCTGGAGATGCGCGAGGCGTAAAAGGCGATGGACTGGTCCGTGCCATCGTCGTCGATGAAGGCCCATCCGCCGCCATCGCTGCCTTCATAGAGGCCGCCCTTGTCGAAGATCGCGCCGGTGAAGTGGGAGTTGTCGCCCGTTGTGTTGTTCGTGTCGTAAAAGGCATCGATGGCGTAGTTCACGCCCGCGAGCTTCCACGTCGCCCCGTCTTGGATGAACACTCCGCCACCGGAGTCGCCGCTGGAGAGAAACGCTTCCTCCACGCCGGTGAGCGCGTTGAAGCGCGCCACGAGCAGATCAGCACTGCCGACCGTGATGAGCGCGGAGACTTCATTCGCGCCCCAGCGCGCTACGCCGTCGCTGCCGCCGGTGATCCAGCCGTGGATGTCCGCGCCGATGGTGATGTCCGCGCCGCGCGGGCCGCCCATGCCATTGCTGACGAGCGTGTCGTTCAGCTCGTTGGTGAGCGTGTAAATCTCGGCGAAATACGGGAAGACCTCGTTCACCTTGTAGATGCGCAGGTCGGTGCCCGCGATGTCCCAGAAGCCCGCGCCGCTGTTTGCCGCGGTGTCGATGTTGTAAGTCACGTCCGCGCCGCCGTTGAAGACGCCGTCATGCACAAAGGTCGCGCCCTGCACACCGATGTGCTGCGCCGTGATGAAAAGCTGCGGGCTGATCATGGTGCCGAGGAATCCGCCAAACACGCCTTCGTATTGCCAGCCGGAGTTTGAGTAAATGCCTGTCGGCGCGGCGGTGTTGTGATTTGCGTCGCCCGTCTCGTAAAAGACAACGGCCGGCGCGATGCTGGTGATCGCGAGAGACGCGAGAACAGTCAAATTCGCGCAGATGGAGCGGAGGCTGGAGTGCATGACAGCGGAAAATCTAAGGGCACGAAGCTGATTCCGCCATCAAAAGGTCATAGGCTTGCGGTTTTGAACTTGAGCTGATCGACGGTGCAGGCCGCGCTTTTGATGTCATCACGCGGGCCGAGATAGACGGGCTGATAAACACAGCCGCTCTCTGGGAAGGCATAGAGATAGCGCACCTCCACAACGTCTCCCAGCGTGGGCACTTCGTGGTTCGGCGGGATGGTGACGTTTCCGGCGGGCACCGTTTTTTGACCGCTGAGCAGGGTGAGGCTCACGCTGCGTTGCGCATTGACCTGGCTCACCACGAATGAGGCCGTCTCGTAGAACTTGTGTTTGAGCGCCGTGCCGCCGCTGGCGGGACGGCCGGCGTTGTGCGGGGCATCGAGTTGCTTAAAGACCACGCCTTCCGCGTTGGCGGCTTTGAATTGCTTCATCATTTTCTCCTTGGCGGCGGCGGTGCTGGCGGTCTCGGCGATGGCAAGGTGCTGGCCGCTCCCGGGAATGAGATCGTGCAGACTGCGCAGACGTTCCTCATACGGGCGAGGCCTGAGGTCGGTGCCGCTGAGTTCCAGCAGATCGAAGGCGAAGAATTTTTCGCCCACGCTTTCGCCATCGATGATGAACTGTCCGCCGAGCGCTGCGACGGTGTCCGCGATCACTTGTGACAGGGCGACGATCAAGCCGGAGCGGTTGATGCCATCGGCGCCTTCACTGGTTTTGCGGATGAGCAGGCGCTTGCCGTCGAATTTTTCCTGCATGGCCCATTTTGGATCGCGCACGAGCGCCTCGGCCTTGTCCCCGTCGATGGGATTGAGCAACTGCGGCAGGACGCCGGTGGCCTGCTTCGCTTTGTCGCTATGCAGGTACGGAGTGCCCGACTCGCCCGGCGTGTACCCCTTGGCGGTCTTCTCGCCCACCAGCTTGTCGTAGATGGCCTTGGCCTTCGGGTAGTCCACGGGCGATTGCGTTTTGGTTCCCGTGTTGAGCGTGGAGCCGCGACGTCCGTAGGCGAAGTTGACGACGAATCCGCCGCCCTTGGCCTCGATGCCAGCCTGATAAATTTTGTCCGACGAGCCTTCGCGGAAATAGAGAGTGATGTGTTCCATGGCGCCGTGATTCTTGATGATGATGTCACACGCGCCGAGGTTTTGCGCTGACGATTGCGAGGATCACAAAGCCGGCAACGCCAGCCAAGCGCCCCCACCCGTGACCGAAGACCACGGTGGCATTGAACCACATGAAGGCAATGAAGCCGTGGATGAGCCATGTGATGGCGCGCGGTCGTCGTTTGTAACGCTCGATGCCACGCCACCCATGGATGACATCAGCCAGCCAGACGATGAGCAGCGCATAATTGAAGAACAGACCGCCGCCCCAGTCGATGCCAAGCAATTCGTTCGTCTGCCGCGCCGTGTCCGCGTAAGCGGCGGCGTGGCTCCAGTGATGCACGAGGTGAAACGCGAGCGCGGTGTGCAGCAGCATGAGCGCACATGCCGCCGACCACAGCACACGCGCATGATTGCCGCGCCTCCAAACGCAGAGCGTCACGACATAGAGCGCGAATGAAGCCAGCGCGCTCCAGCGTGTGAGTGAGTCGTACATGCCGGCTTACCTTGGAATCTTCTTCTGCGATTTGAAGAACTTCACGATCACCTCCGGCGCCTGCTTTGCGTAGCTGTGGTCGCCGGGATGGATCGCCGTGACGACGGGGGCGCCCACGCTCGATGGGTAGATCGTGCACCGGTCATCCAGCTCCCATGCCTTGCCCTCGCCGCACTGGTTGATCTGGCGGATGCGTTCCATCGTCGCTTTCTGCCAGGTGTATTTCACGAGCGGATCGTTCTCGCCCGCGATGTGCAGCGCAGGCTTCGGTTTCAAAAGACCGAGGTTCTTCGTCGCTGCCGCAGCGCTAGGCGCGAAGGCCGCGAACACGTCGCCGCGTGTTCCCCAGAGCAGGTAAGTAAAACCGCCGCCGTTCGAGTGGCCGGTGGAGTAGATGCGCGAGTCATCGACTTTGTACTTTGCGCGCAGCTCCGCCAGCATCGAGTCGAAGAACTTCAAATCGCGGTCGCCTTGATCGCCCGGAGCGGACTGCCAGCCTGGCTTTTTCCCCTCGGGATCGGTGAGCTTGCCGGGAGTGTTCAGCCCCTGCGGGTAGATGACGATGGCCTCGGGCCAGAGCGTGTGAATGTGGTAGCTGCGTGCGGAGTTTTGCATCGAGCCACCATGACCATGCCAGCCAAACACGAGAGGAGCTGGCGCGGTGGTGGCAGTGGCCGGCGCGTAAAGCAACGCGTCGCGTTTCACGCCGTCGATGGTCAGCGATAGCGGTTTGAGATGGTCCTGCGCGTGGAGAAACGACGCGAAGGCGAGCAACGAGAGGGCGAGGGAGTGTGCTTTCATGAAGAGGAGGAGTGCGAGTCTGAAACAAGGCAGCCAGCCTTTGGTTGCTCCGCCACGAACTCGCGCAACGCCGTCATTACCTCAGGCCGCACGACCATGCCGGGGCGCTTCTCTTTGAGCAGACGCGCGACATCATCCGCGCTGCCGCACTGTTTTGTGGCGAGCAGCCAAGCGCCGACGGCGGCGGCGGTGCGGGAGTAGCCGGCTTTGCAATGGATGAAGATGATGCCGGAGCGTTGTGCGTCGTTGATAAAGCTCGCTGCATCGCGCAATTGGACTGCGGTCGGCGCGGTGAGATCTTGCGTGGCGATGTTCTTGTAACCCGGCAGCGATCGCAAAGCCTCTGGCGCGTCAAATTCGGCCGTGAGATCAAGCACACGCGTCACGCCCGATTCAATGAGCCGCAAGCTCGTTGCTGCATCCGGCAGCGCGCCGATCCAAACTTGCGGAGTGATCTCGCTCCAGGCAGGCGAGCATCGACGGTAATGCAGCAGCGAGAGCCACTGCCCGAGCAACCAGGGAGCCATCACGAGCTTCGATGCCACAGGCAGCCTTCCTCCCGCTTTGCCGAGGACCGCCGCACCCACGCCCAGGCTCGCCGCCGTAGCGACACCGAGCGCTGCCGCAGGCCAGGTGAAGAGCAGCGTCCAAGGCGGCGAGAGATTCGCGAGCACAAGGAAGATCACGCAGCCTGTCAGATAGAGACAGCCGACAAAAACATTGCGCCCGGATTTTCGCGCAGCATCCGGCACCGCCAGAAACACCGCGCCCGCGAGCAGGAAGCCGCCGAGCACATCGACGAGATGATGCTGCCAGGTCAGTAAAGTGGAGATGCCGATGAGGCTGAACCAAACATGCGATGCCACGCGCCACCTGCCTCTAGCGTGCCGCGCGTAATGCGCCGCGAGGATGGTACGATAGACGATGTGCATGCTCGGAAACAAATTCACCGGCGCGTCGAGTGTTTGAATCGCATTGAACCATGGCGCGAACATGCCGGTGACTTGCGGCCTCTCCCACGCGAGGCGCAGCGGGATGATGAGGAAGCACACGCCCGCCGCGAGCGTGGCCGTCACGAGCCGGCGACGCAACACGCGCAGCTCCGCCTCGTCTTTGCAAAGGAATGGCGCTGCGACAAAGAACGCATCGACCGACCAATACGGAACGATGAGCCAAGGCACGACAGGCAGCAGCCGCTCCCATGCGAACGCGCACGTCGGCACTTCCGCGCGATGCATGGTGATCCAGGCGCAGGCATGATAGACGACGAGGAACAGCAGCCCGGTGAGCGCGGAGGTGAGAGCAGCGCGGGCTTTCATCGGGAATATCTTATTTGAACCACGAATGGACACGAATAGACACGAATGTTTTGAAGCTTCATCAGGGCGTGTGTCATTCGCGAAGCGGAATCAGAAACTTATTCGTGTGTATTTGTGGTTCACTTCTTTTCATCCGCGGCGCGCGACGCTGATGGAGAAGATTCCGTTGGGATCAATCTCCTGCCGCTCCTTCACAAAGCCGGCGGCGCGGACGAGATCATCCATCTCCTTCTGGGTGCGGCGACGCATGACCCAAGCGCGGCCCTCGCGATTCGTGAGGACATGCGCGATGAATTTGAGCTGCGGATGCCAGGGCTGGTTTGTGTAGATGAGCCGTCCACCCTCGCCGAGCGCGTCGGCCATGCCGCGCAACGCTTCGAGCACGGGCGCGTTGTCGGGGATCAACTCGAACAAACCGGAGACGATGCCGATGGTGGGCGCGGGCGTGACAGCGGTGATCGAGCTGCGATCAAAGGCGTTGGCGCGCGCGAAGGTGATGCGGTCACCGAGACCGAGCTTGGCCGCTGTCGCGCGCGCGGTTTCGAGATTGGCTTCTTTGTAATCGCGCAGCACGGCAGTGGCCGGAATGTCGGCGGCGGCGGCGAGGGTTTCGAGCACATAACGACCACCGCCGCATGCGATGTCGAGAATGCGCGCCTCTTTTCCGGCGCTGATGGTTTGCTGCATCACGTCGCGCAGTATTTTCTGCACGGTCGCGCCACGCCAGCGGATGCCGGCCCAGCCGGGGCTGGCGAGGTATTGCGCGTCGATGAGGCGGCCCAGCGGCGTGACGCCGCGCGGTTTGTTTTCATAGACGTAATCGAGCGTGCGCCCCGAATCGAACCCGCTCTGCCAGCCGAGTGTGATGCCGTCGCTGAGCTTGCCGGAGGTTTTCATCACGGTGCGCTGCACACGCGCGAGGAGATTGTCGCTCGTCCATTCGAGATGATCGTGCTCCTCTTTCGTGAAGCCGTGCTTGTCGGCGTCGAGCAATGGCGGCGGTGGTGTGTGCGGCACCGCGAAGAGGCGGTTCACGAAATCGGTGATGCGATCACACACCTCCTCGCGCCGCGCCTCGTGGAAGATGGCGTGATGGAAACCGCGCAGCAGGTGGAATTCTTTGTGCGGCGAGCCGAGTCGCTGGAAGAATTCGCGCTGCGGTTTGGTTTTCACGACCCAGTCTTTGTCGGCGGAGAAGACGAGCGTGGGGACACGGATGGCGGCGGCATCGGCTACCACGCGCTTCGCGGTGTCGAACAGATCGAGCAGGATGTTCACGGCGATCTCGCGGAAGATGGCCTTGTCTTCCTTGTACGCGCGCGCCTCCGCGCGGTCGTGGGTGAGGACGTTTGCCTTGACGTAACTCTTCACCACACCGCCGGGCATCAATTTGTTTTTCAGACGCAGCGCCGGGATGGCGAAGGGGACGTAAAGTTTTACCTCAAACGCCGGTGTGCCCAGGATCAGCCCGCGCAATCGCGGCGCGTAATCATGCACCCAAGCCGCCGCGATCACCGCGCCCACGCTGTGCGCGCACAGAACGATGTTCTCCGCCGCGATACCGTGCTCTTTCTCGATGTGCCGGATGAAACTCTCCAGATCACGAATCACCACTCCCAGATTCTCCGCCGCCCCGCGCGGCCCCGGCGACTGCCCATGCCCGCGCTGATCCCACGCAAAAACCGCCGTGTCCGCGATCCCGAGCCGCGACACCGTCTCCGTCCACCGCGCCGAGTGCTCATGACCACGATGCAGCATCACCAGCGCCCGCGCCGCCGTTTTCTCCGGCGACCACTGCCGGTAAAAAAGGCTCGTGCCGTCGTGCGAGGTGAAGGTGTGTTCGGAGGAGGATTGGGTGTTCATGGCATGGGAGAGTGCGCCCAAGCATAACGCGAAGTGACACCTTAAGCCATCAGCCCTTGGGAGGATCATAGAATCAAATCAGTAGCGCAGAGCGCCTTGGACTGCGCGCAGCCTGCTGCCGCTTTCTCCAGGCAGCCCTGCTGCCGTCGAATGGATTGACTCCTCCTTTCATGAAGCCGGTGGTCAAACGAGGCTGTCCTCAAGCGCAGGAGGACGCGAGTGCTGCAACGGGCTTTGGCGTGGTTTGATGATGGTGCAACCCGCCGGTTTGCAGCCGGAGTTTCGGGCAAGCCAGCGGCTTGCCCCACCTTTGGCGCGGCAGCGTCTTGGAGTGCGGTGGCAAAGATGCCGGGGTCGCCCGGCATCGGCGACACCGCTTTCGTCCGACCCTCGGCCTCCCACCAAAATTAATCGCGCCCCGCAAAGCGGCGTGGCGCTGTCGCTTCCCGTCGCACGCCAAGACGCTGGCGCGTTCTTCGATGCGCCATTACCACAGCCTCATTGCCGCAGCGCACATGAGCATCCTCACGTCGGCTGCTACGGTTGAGCATCGCCATTTGACCCCGCATCAATCCTCGCCAATGGCAGCGACTCTCGATCCTCATTCGTCATCCCCATCATGCCCGCCGTCTTCCGCACCATCCCCATCCGCGATCTCATCGCGGACAAGCTCGCCGATCTCTCCAAGCAGATGAAGCTTTCGCTCTCGCGGGCCGACATGCTGGCGGTGCAGAAAATCTTTGTCGATGAAGGCCGTGACCCGACGGATGTGGAGCTGGAGGTCATCGCGCAGACTTGGAGCGAGCACTGCAAGCACCGCATTTTCAATGCGATGATCTACCACGATCTCGATGGCAAGCAGGAGGTGGTGGACAGCCTTTTCAAAACGTACATCCGCAAGACGACAGAGGACATTTGCAAAGTGAAGCCGGACTTTGTGCTCAGCGCGTTCGAGGACAACGCGGGCTTTGTGAAGCTGGATGATGACAAGGCGGTGTGCCTGAAAGTGGAGACGCACAATCATCCGAGTGCCATCGAGCCGTATGCTGGCGCGAACACGGGCCTCGGCGGAGTGATCCGCGACATCCTCGGCGCGGGCAAGGGCGCGAAGCCCATCGCGTCGCTCGATGTGTTTTGCTTTGGGCCGCCGGACACGCGGCAGGAGGACATCAAGGCGAAGGATGTGATTCATCCGCTGGGCGTGATGCGCGGTGTGGTGCGCGGTGTGCGCGATTACGGCAACCGCATGGGCATCCCGACCGTGAATGGCGCGATCCAATTTGATGACACGTTTATTTACAACCCGCTCGTGTTCTGCGGCACGGCGGGTATCATTCCGATCAAGGACATCGCCAAGGAGGTGAGGCCGGGTCATGTGCTCATCGCTGCCGGTGGTCGCACGGGGAAGGACGGGCTGAAGGGCGCGACGTTTTCCTCGGCGGAGCTGACCACGGACTCGCATGAGGAAGACCAGACGGCGGTGCAGATCGGCAATCCCATCGAGGAGAAAAAGGTCGCTGACTTTGTGCTCGCGGCGCGTGAGGCGGGATTGATTCAGTTCATCACCGACTGCGGCGCGGGCGGGTTCAGCAGCGCGGCGGGCGAGATGCTGCGCGACACGGGCGGAGAGGTTTGGCTGGAAAATTGTCCGCTAAAGGAGCCGGGCCTCGAGAGCTGGCAGGTTTATATTTCCGAAAGTCAGGAGCGCATGGTTATGGCCGTCGATGAGAAGGACGTGCCCGCGCTGCAAAAGCTGGCCGACATGTATGAGAGCGAGATGTTCGTGCTGGCGAAAGCCGACGGCTCGAAGCGGCTGAAGGTGCATCACTTCGGCGAAACGGTGTGCGATCTGCATGTGGAAGCGCTGCACGAGGCGCCGCGTCGTGAGATGAAGGCGCGGTGGAAAAACGCCGCGCCCGCAAAGCCCGCGTTCCGGCTCAATCCCGATTCCTTCACCGCCGCGCTCAAGGCCATCCTCTCTGACTTCGCCATCGTCTCACGCGAGCCGATCATCCGCGAGTACGATCATGAGGTGCAGGGCAACACGGTATTGAAACCGCTCGCCGGCGCATCGGGCGACGCACCGCAAGACGGCTCCGTCGTGCGCGTCGATGGCAGCACGAATCTCGTCTCGCTCGCTTGCGCGTTGCTGCCGGAATGGGGCAAGACCGATCCGCATCTCATGGGCCGCGCCTGCGTCGATGAATGCGTGCGCCAGCTCGTGGCGATGGGCGCAAACCCGCGCCGCATCGCGATCCTCGACAATTTCTGCCTCGGCAATCCCGACAGCCCCACCGAACTGGGCGCGCTGGTCGAGTGCGTCAAAGGAATGGCCGCATCCGCCATCGCGTATGGCGCGCCGTTCGTGTCGGGGAAAGACTCGTTCTACAATTACTTCCTCACCGACGACGGCCCCGTGTCCATTCCTGTCACGCTGCTCGTCAGCGGCTTTGGCGTCGTCGAAGATGCCGCGCATGTCGTTGGCGCATCGCTGCGTCGCGTCGGCAGCAAGCTTTGCGTGCTCGGCAAAACCACGCCGGGTCTGCGCGGCAGCGTCTATGCGCGCCTCACGCGCCAGAGCGCGGATGCGCACACGCCGCCGTCCTTCGATGAAGCAAAAAGTTTCTCCGACTACGAAGCCTATCACGAGCTGGTGAAAGCCGGCTGCATCCTCAGCGCCCACGACATCGGCGAAGGCGGCCTCGCCACCGCGCTGGCCGAGATGGCCTTCAGTGGCAAAGCCGGCATCCGCGCCGACGTCTCCCGCCTCATTGCCGACCGCGCGTGCGACGCGAGCGAGCTTCTCTTCGGTGAAAACCCCGGCCGCTTGTTAATAGAGGTCGCTCCCGATCACATCGACCAGGTCACCGCGAAAGGCTTCACCGTCATCGGCGAAACGACCGGCGACAAATGGCTGCACGTCACCAACGTGAGCACCACCCTGATCGACGCATCCATCGCCGAATTGAAACCGCTGTGGCAGAACGGGCTGAGTGAGTATTATTGAGCCATGACGCTGACCATTGATCTGCCACAAGAAATCACCTTCAACGAAGGCGACAACTTCACGGTCTATGTTGAGGGCGTGGTGCGCGATGGAAAGCTCGTCGTGGAGCGAATGCGCACGCATTTCGAGAAGCCGATCAGCGCGGAGGAGAGGGCGAAAGCGATTGAGGGTTTTCTCAGTCGCCGAACCGGTCCACCCTGCACACTCACAGATAAACAGATTGATGACCTTCGCTGGGAAGCAATCAAGGAGAAGCACGGACTCTGATCACTTTTGATGACTTTCACTCCCATGTGGTATAGCCCCAAGCCTTGGATGCCATCCATCGTTGTCGTCCTATTGAAGACGATAAGGGAGACGCTCATCGCTTCGGGGTATCGAACGCGTCCTCCGCACAGACCACTGCTGTTGCGTCCTCAGCAATTTGGTAATGTTGCAATCGACGATCCCGTGTTTGGCCCCTTGGAATGGGATGCTGAGTTGCATTGGCTATCCGGCTTCGGGGAGATCGCTGCAGAAGGCGGAGCACGGTTCATCAAGCTGACAATTCAATGCGACGGAGACCACCCTTCTGCACCGACTCAAGCGGTTCGAGATGCTTGGAATAGGTTTACTGCGCGAGAGTCTGAATATCGTTTGTGGGGCGCAAAGGACATGATTGAAGGTGGACATCCTTGGGCTCGCAGAATAGATGGCGAAGAATTTGCGCTGCTTTTGGCCTGTGAACAGGTGGAGATCAATCAAAGTGGCGGGATGGAAATTTGGTACGACGACGCAGAGATGTACTACGACCACAACATTATCGTTCACGTCAATGAACAGGGTGAGCCTGAGTCCACATCGCTTTGTGGATGAGTATTCCACGTTTTAGAACCGTCACCAAACCACTCAAAATGCCCGCCAAACCCAAAGCCCTCCTCCTCAAATTCCCCGGCACGAACTGCGATGCCGAAACCGCGCGCGCCCTCGAGGCCGCGGG